>NZ_KK082140.1:22654-39125 GCF_000598065.1 Paenibacillus darwinianus
TCGGCTCCAGCCACTCTCCCCGGCCGCGGGCCACCGCCGTGCCGCCGGTCACGCAGAACGGCACGTCGGAGCCGAGTTCCGCGCCCAGCCGCGCGAGCTCCTCCTTGGAGATGTTGAGCCCCCAGAGCCGATTCAGACCTCGCAGCGCCGCAGCCGCATCGCTGCTTCCTCCCGCCAGCCCGGCCGCGACCGGGATATGCTTGTCCAAATGTATGTAGACGCCCTTGCGGACGTCATATCGATCCTTAATCAGCCTGGCGGCTTGAAAAGCCAGGTTCTTCTCGTCCAGCGGAATATAACCGGCTTGGCTTGATATGATAATCGTATCCCTCGGCAGCTCTTCCATCGTCAGACGATCGGCCAGGTCAACCATCGTCATGATCATCTCAACCTCATGAAAGCCGTCATTCCGCTTATGCAACACATCCAGTAATAGGTTGATTTTGGCCGGCGCTTTCTCATACACCCTCATATCGCTCACCTGCTCGCTATACGACTAGAATTGCATTTCATTCAAATATTTCATATTATACCATGCGCCCGCCCAAATGCGAAAATGACACAGATCCCGCCCCCATACGCAAAACGACCGATGCGTTCGAAGAACGCATCGGTCGTCTCAGGGTCAGACTGTGTTATTCGGTTACGGCCGGTTGTGGCGGTTGGCCGCCGATTGCTCGGCCAATTGAATGGCCCGCTTGACCATATTGCCCGCATCCCTCGCCCGTATGCCGCCCCAGCCCTCCGTCTTCACGGTATCGTAAAAACCGAGGTCCTGGGCCAGCTCGTTCTTGAAGCTTTCTGACATGATCGATCGTCTTCTGCGGCTCATCCTAGGTCCTCCTTCCGGCATAAGTCATGCTTGAAGTCGTCCCGCTTAGTATGCGCCGCCTCGTTACCGTCCATGCGGCATGGCTTCAGTGCTGAATATACGTGATTCGGACATGCCCGTCGTCGCCGACAACCGTAACTTCCACCGACTCGGTTAATATATCCGCATAACTGTAAGAAACACGCTTGAACGCGTGCTGTTCCTGATCGAGTTTGACAATGAAAACAGATGGGTAGATTTCTTCCAACACACCGGTACGCTCAATGGTCTTCCGACGGCCGCCGTTAGCCCGAAGACAAATTTTGGATCCGACGTGTGCTTCCAAGCTCCGTTTGATTTCCAACAGCGCATTTTTTGCCATTGTCCACTACCACCTCTTTCCTTGTCCATTATACCGAAAATGAGGGGTCGTGTCAAATAAATCAATAATTATAACAACCAAGTAAAGAATTTGTCAACGGGATTTTTTCCTCTTTTAAAGGCCGTTCAGCCATTCCTGCCGCTTTATGATTAATTTTGGATCGCTTTCGGCATCGCTTTCGGTCTGGGCAGGCCAATGCGGTGTTTCCCCATCGTTTCAATCCCCCCGACTCCGTCCGCCCCGCTGATCGTTCCCCGTACGATGTCGGCCAGGCTGATCGTATCGCGAATCGATGTCTGACTGGCCTTCACGGCAATATAAACCGGATCCAACGCATGGATCAAAATGCGGCCGGGCGAGCTGGCAAAATTAGCGCCGGCCTGCAGAAGCGCTTCAAAATGGGATTGGCAGGCGCCGGCTACCACGATCAGACTGTCACGGTTCCGGTCATATTCGCGCGCAACGCGCACCGCATTGACGAAATTGAGTGAATTTTTATAGCTGCTGAGATGCTGCGGCCCTTCCTGTGACCGCTGCGCCGTATAGCCGCCGCTGCCGGGCGGGTTTTTCAGCACGCCGTCATGGCCGGTGATGACAACGATATCCGGTTGAACCCGGGGAAGCAGTCGGCGCAGCAAGTCCGGCATTTGGGATTCATGCGCATGTACACCGTGTGCGGGCACGCGAAGCTGGCCGTACAGCTGCATGCTTTTACGCATGTACAAGCCGTCGCCGTCCAAATGCAGCACCCTGCCTGGTATCTCAAAGTACATATCGGCAGTAGGCGGCGCGCCCCTTCCTGGCGATTCGTCGCCCCAATCCTCGTCCGGCCGCTCGGATTGCTGTTGGAAACGCCGCATCGTTTCATGCTCCTTCACCCGCACTGCCCGAACGGCGCCGGTAGACTCCGGGTCCTCGACGACTTCCAGATCGGAGAACGGCGCATCCGCCAACAGCCGGTAATCCGTACCTTTGAGAATCGCCGAATGCCGCCCGAATGCGTCGATCCGGAACAATACGTCGCCGCCGTAAGATTTACGCACGACAAAGTCCCCTTGTCTCATGGGCAAATCACCTCTACGTCTATCCTATGGAACAACGGAACCGATGGTGAACATTCACGGCACAAACGAAAGGCCGGCCGATCATATCGGCCAGCCTTTGGCAAGCAGCGCATTGCTGATGCAAGCATATTCGGCGAGCGACAGCGTCTCGCCCCGTCGTCCGGGATCGACATTGCATGCCCGAAGCAGCTCTGCCGTCTCTTCCCGGTGTTCCTTGCCGAATAGCGAGGACAGATTATTGGCGAGCGTCTTCCGGCGTTGGGCGAACGACGCCTGCACAATTCGGAAAAAATGCGCTTCATCTTCGACCTCGACAGGCGGACGATCGCGCAGCGTCAGCTTAATAACCGCCGAGTCGACGTTCGGCTGCGGTATGAATACGGTGTGCGGCACGGTGCATACGATTTGCGGCTCGCAATAGTACTGCACGGCGATACTCAGGCTCCCGTATTCCTTGCCGCCTGGCTTCGCAGCCATCCGTTCCGCAACCTCTTTCTGGATCATAACCACGATATGTTCTAGCGGCAGCCGTTCCTCAAGCAGCTTCATCAGGATCGGCGTCGTTACATAATAAGGAAGATTCGCGACAACGCTGATTCGATCCGTCGCGTTGTACCTCTCCGCAATCAGCGCCTTTAGATCAAGCTTAAGCACGTCCCCATGGACGATGCCTATATTCTCATACGGCGCGAGCACCTCCCGCAGTATCGGGATCAGGCGCTGATCGATTTCAACGGCCGTAACGATGCCCGCCGTTTGGGCCAGTCGCTCGGTGAGCGCGCCGATGCCCGGCCCGATCTCCAATGCCCCCTTGCTTTTATCCAGCTGGGCGGCGTCGACGATTTTGCCGAGAATGTTGCTGTCGATCAGAAAGTTTTGGCCAAGACTTTTCTTGAATTGAAATCCGTATTTTGCAATGATATCCTTCGTCCGCTTCGGGGAGGAAACCTCCGGGCCCGCCGCTCTGCGCTGCTCATCCGTCATGGTTCGCCTCCTCTCTCTCCTTGCCCGCTTCCATGGCAATCAGCGCTTGTCCGAACTCCTCCTTGGAAATGCGGAACACCTTGCACCGTTTATGAAACTGCTTGCCGTTCGCATAGCCGATCCCGAGCAGCTTGCCAAGAGCAAGCCGGCGCGCCGCCGCATCCGGGTGGACGATCAGCCCTGCGGCCATCATATCGTCCCAGGACACCTCACTCTCGTCTTCAGAGACCGTCTCGGTACGCACCGAAGCCAATGCCCGCCTGATCGCTTCGGGCGCCGCATTCTCGATACCGATGTCACCTTTGTACGTGGCTTCCTCCTGGGGAAGAAAGGCATGCTTGCAGCCAGGCACACGGGCTGCCACAATCCGCCGAATCCGTTCGCCTGCATGATCCGGGTCGGTGAAAATAATGACGCCTCTTCGCACGGCCGCGAGTTCAATTCGCCGAAGCACCTCTTCCCCAACCGCCGATCCGCCCGTCTCAATCGTGTCCGCTTCGACGGCTCTTTTGATCGCCGCGGTATCGTCCTTTCCCTCAACAACAACAATTTCTTTGAGCATTGCTAACTTTCCTTTCCCGAAGCGCCGCTCCGATGCAAACCTAAGGGTGACCATGATCGTCTAATGATATACATGGCTAACAAGACAAAAACCTCTACCGAAGCCGCCCAAAAAGAGCGGCTGCAAATAGAGGTCAGGACAGGCATAAAATCCCGTATGACTCATAGGATTAATCACGACTTATCGAACGGCTCACAGCCTCGGTTAAACCGCGCTCGGCTTGTTCGGACCTAACACGTATACCGTAAATCCCTTTTTCTTACCGAACTTCATCGCATACTTCTGGCTGTCGTAATACACGTCGATCTTATTGCCTTTGACCGCGCTGCCGGTATCCTCCGCACGGCGGAAGCCGATGCCCTCGATGTATACCCACCAGCCGATCGGAATGACCTTCGGATCAACGGCAATCGTACGGCCTTCTTTCACCTTCGCGCCGGATGCGGTAATGCCGTATTCGGGATGGCCTTTACCCTTTCCGGTCGATTCCACTCCCGCCGTATAGGCAGTCAACGTCACGTTCTTCAGTACCTTCTTCGCATTGAACGACGCGCCCCCTTTGGAGACGGTTGCCGTTTCAGGCGATTTTGCCGACAAAACTACAACATCAGCCTTCGGTTTCTTCGTACCGACAGCCACAATCTTATCCCGTTTGGACGTCTCCATAAACTTTGTGAGCAGCCTGGTTTGCACCAGCATGCCGTCCGCGAACGTCTTCTCGAACTTTTTGACGATAAGGCCTTGCTGACCTTGTTGAACGACCAGGGTTTTGCCGGTCTCCAGATTCGGATCCATTTTCTTCACAATCGTGAACGGCATTGCTTCCTCGGTCTCCGTTATATGCTTGTCGACCCGCACTACCGTAATCTTCGTATTGCCCTCGAGCTTCGTATTCAGGGAAGGATAAACCTTATCCTGCGCACGAATTTCAATATCGGTTTGCCCGATTGCCGCTCCCACTGTTTTTCTTGTCGTGTAGAACGTTTTTAGCTTTCCATCGGCCTTCACCGTCACCTGCACCGCTTGATCGACAACGATGCGATCCCCATCCTTGACGGCTGCATTCAACGGCATCGATACCTTATCATCCGGTCCTAACGTGATGGCTTGTTCATCCAGTAGGCGTTGAAGGGACCATTGTTTGGTTGTCACAACGGTTTCTTGTCCATTCAATACTACGGAGACGCTTTTGTCAGCCGTTCCGTACAACAACACCAAAAACATGAAAGTCATAGCGATTGAGATAATAGCGCTAAGCAAAATCAAACGCAAGTTCCCATGCTTCCATCGCAACGCGAAAGTCATGCTGGATGATCGTTGCCCATGGGATTCCAATACCCGGAACATACCCACTTCTTCGGTCCTCCTTCATAGCCCCGCCGTCCTAAAGTGATGCATGATTACATATGACGCGACTATTGTTTTTTCATGCGCAGAAAGCACGCATGCCCTGCCCCAGAGATACGCCCGTTCCGTCCACCTCCCCTGTAACCCTATGTCGAGGCATTCTGCGATATTCGCAAAATAAAAGAAGCCAACGACAGAGGATCCTTCGTGGCTTCCGCAGAAGACATAGATTCACATTGGGAAATGTGGATGCACGAGACGACCTCTCTATGTACGCTTACGAGGTTAGCTGTCGGGTTCGGGCATGAGAGTTGCCCTATTTCGCTCGGACCCTAGTTGTGGGTCGTCACGATAATTCACCCCAAGAAGAATTCAATTACAACGTGTCCGCTGTGGGTTAGCGTAGCGCTGTATCGGTTCCCCCGCTCTCCGAATGGAGATTAAGCGATCTGGAAATGGGATACATTATCAAGCTCTGAGAAAAATCATACCGCCTTTAGACCTACATTGTAAAGAACGCTTTAAAGACGATATAAAGCTTATTTCCGTAAAATCCCGCAAAAAAGCGGCGATATCATGGAAAAAGACTACTTTTTTCACCGGATATGTCCTTCATTCTCCCGTTCATACGTTAAATTGCCGAAGCCCGAAACAGTTTTTGGCATTTTCAGTAGTAATCGCTTCGAATTCCGTCCGGTTTATTCCCAGTATTTGCGAAGCCGCTTCTGCCACATGAACGACGTAACCGGACTCATTTCGTTTGCCTCTATAGGGGTCGGGAGACAGATAAGGCGCATCCGTTTCAACCAAAATTCGGTCAAGCGGCACTTTGGCAAGAACCTCCTTCGGCACCCTGGCATTTTTGAATGTAATCGGTCCGCCGAACGAAATATAGAAGTTCATATCCAGACACTGCTTCGCCGTTTCCCAACTTCCCGAGAAGCAATGCATGACTCCCCCGACTTCGGATGCTCGCTCCTCCCGCAAAATTCTCACGACATCATCGTGCGCGTCTCGGTTATGGATCACAATCGGCTTGCCGATTCTCCTCGCCAATCGTATTTGTTCACGGAACACGCGCTGCTGCACCTCTTTCGGAGAAGTATCCCAGTGGTAATCCAACCCGATCTCCCCGATCGCCACAACTTTGTCATGTTTGCAAAGCTCCTCTATCCATGCAAGATCGTCCTCCCGCATTTCGATACTGTCCACGGGATGCCAGCCTACGGCAGCGTAAATGAAATCATACCGTTCGGCCAGCGCCATCGTTGTAGGAATCGTCTCGCGGTCGAAGCCGATATTGATCATATTGCCTACACCGGCCTCAACGGCTCGGGCAATAACCGCTTCACGGTCGTTGTCGAATTTAGGAGAGTCCAAGTGTGTATGAGTGTCGATAAGCATGTGCGTAAAATGTCTCCTTTCCTGCGCATACGCGCGTCAAAGCCCGAAAAGCTGTCGAATTTCACTGTCGAAATAATATTTTTGTTTCGCCAGCGTCTCTTCGGGGTAATACAGGTGAAACTTGCCTCTGTGTAACCCGGCGATGGAGCGGATGATATCGGACTTGACGGAGATATCCTCCAGCTTGTCCTGGTCGCCGAGCAGCAGAATAGGCGGCTTATCTTCCAAGTCGGTCGTTCCAGGCCGGTATACATGATACGGAAGATCAAACGGGTAATCAACCTCCAGATGGTATTCGGGGTGAAGGCCAGCGGCGCCGAAAGCGTGACGAATTCGTGTCCATAGCGCCTCATCCCGCTGGTCCATTGTGATGTATTGATATAACCTGCGGTGAAGGAAGCGGCGGCAGAGCTCCGCAAGCAGCTCGTCCGGTTCCTCGGTCCATTGCATGAATACCGTCTGAACGAGCGCTTCATCCAGCCGGTAATAGCCGTTGACGTCAAGTGTCCCCGCGAATAAGGCAACGAGAGCATCGGGCATTTTCGACAAAAAAGCATAACCGTGCGTATAAAGCTCTTTCGCTCTTCGAAAGATTTGGCGAAGTATGATTTCCGAACTCCGGGTCACCGGATGGAAATATACCTGCCAATACATTTGGTAACGGGACATCAGATAGTCCTCAACAGCGTGCATGCCGCTTTCCTTCACGACAATACGCCCTTGATAAGGCCTCAGCACCCGAAGGATACGATCCAGATCGAACGTGCCGTAGTTGACGCCCGTATAGTATGCGTCCCGCAACAAATAATCCATCCGGTCGGCATCCATTTGGCTGGAAATCAGGCTGATGACAATCGGCTTGTCGTAGGTCTTGCAAATAACCGATGCAACCTTCTCGGGGAAGTCCGGAGATACCGTTCGCAAGACGCTGTTCACTTCTGTTTCTTCTAATATAATACGGCACGTCCACGCTTCATGATGCATGTCGAAAACATCTTCAATCGAATGAGAAAAGGGGCCGTGCCCGACATCGTGCAGAAGGGATGCGCACAGGCATAAAAGGCGTTCCTCCTCTGGCCAATCGGCATACCGGCTTCGCTCGAATTGCGAGATGATTTTGCGTGTAATTTCGTATACGCCGAGCGAATGCGAGAAACGGCTGTGCTCCGCGCCATGGAACGTCAAATAAGAAGTGCCGAGCTGGCGGATCCGGCGGAGGCGCTGAAATTCCTTCGTGTTGATCAAATTCCAGATCGTCCGATCCTGCACATAGATGTACTTATGAACGGGATCTTTAAATACTTTTTCTTCAGCCAAATCGTAACGCACGCCCATCGCCCATCACCTCTTCATCGGGATTATTTTATCGACATTCATGTTTGAAAATCCGTGCAATTTGTCGAAAAATGTCGTATTTTTATTTCCAAAGTTTTATTTCGTTTTACTTGATTTAAACTTTGATACCCCCCCATTTTTATAGCAAACTGGATGTTAAAAGAAATTAAATTCCTTGAATTGCAGTTGACTATTATGGGAATGGTTGGTACGATGATCAATAGAAAAAAGTAAAACTTTGTCGAAATTTGTAGAAACTATAGTTGAGAGGGGAAAGATAGATAATGATGAAATCTACCGGTATTGTACGTAAAGTGGATGAATTGGGTCGTGTCGTCATTCCGATTGAATTGCGCCGCACGCTCGGCATTGGAGAGAAGGACGCTCTGGAAATTTACGTGGATGGCGAGCGCATTATGCTCAAAAAATATGAGCCTGCTTGCATTTTCTGCGGCAACGCTGAAAATGTCACTTATTTCAAGGGCAAAATTGTCTGTAATGAATGCATTTCGGAACTGCCGACACCGGTTACCAAATAATTGGAAAATGTTTCGCGGAAATTGATCTTACCCGCAAAGAAATAGGTTATCAAATTCCGAAATATAGGTTATAATAGAAACATCCATCTTGCCAAGTTAATTCTAACCTTTTTTATACTCCTTATTGCCTTCCTGTGCTAGAACCCGGCCTGGAAGGCCTTTTTTTGCCCTTTTTCACCTCTGCAGCCGGTCCACCCCGTCCATTACTCCTCCGATTCGGACTCGTCCTTCTCCGCTGCTTCCGTTATGTACGCATTGTAAATATCCCGCTTGGGTACTTCCCGGTCCGACGCCGCCCGCTTCATCGCCTCTTTCCGATCCCCCGACTCAGATTCGTAATGGCGCACGTGCTCCGTTATGGTCAGATCCTCCCACCATCGGGTTTCGGACAGACCGTTGCTGCGCGTAGCCAATGGATCCGCCCCGTGGACAACTAAACAATATTCACCCAACGGCGGGTGCAGCTCCAACAGTTCCAGCGCTTCGGTGATCGTCCCGCGCGCCGTCTCTTCATGCCGCTTCGTCAATTCCCGGACGAGCGCAATTCGCCGGTCCCCCCATACGTCGAGCATGGCGCGCAGCGTTTTTGCGATCCGGTGCGGGGCCTCGTAAAATAGCAGTGTTTCCGTACACGCTTTCAACTCTTCGAGCCAACGGAGCAGAACCTTGCGCTCACGAGGCGGAAAACCGGCGAACTGAAACCGCTCGGTCGGCAATCCGGATACGATCAGCGCCGATAATGCCGCATTCGGTCCGGGTATAGCCACTACCGGTATGTCAAAGGCAGCCGCATCGCGAACGAGATCCGCGCCCGGATCGGATATGGCGGGCAGACCTGCATCGCTGACCAGCGCGATAGAGCTTCCTTCCTTCAGCAGCCTGATCAGCTCCGGACCGCTGGCGGCTTTATTATGCTCATGATAACTGACGAGCTTTGTTGCGATTTCAAAATGTGTCAATAGTTTGCGGGTTTGCCGCGTATCTTCGGCCGCGATAAGATCGGCCTCCCGCAGCGTGCGAATCGCCCGAAAACTCATATCCTCAAGATTGCCGATGGGTGTACCGACCAAAAATAACGTTCCTTGTCCCATCGAAGCGGCTCTGCCGCCGAAGCTTTTCTGTACCTGTATCGTCATCCGTTACGATTCCTTCTTTCCCGCCCGTGTATCACCATAGTAGATGTGCATGAGCTCCGCGTTGTATTCCTTCTTACTATTATAGACGATTAACGGAGGTAATACTTTCACGTCCGGCTTCGCATCCCGCATCGCTTCGATGAGCACCATATTCGCTTCCGCTTCCGCGTACGGATGAACGAGTCGAATGCGCTTCGGTTCCAGCTTCGCACGCGTGAACGAATTGATGATCTCGATCAACCGGGAAGGACGATGCACCATAGCGACCTTTCCGCCCGATTTTACAAGTCTGGCACATGCGGTCACGATCTCGTCGAGCGTGCCGTGCATCTCATGCCGGGCCGCTTCCATATGCTTATTGGCATTGCGGTCGCCGCCCCCCATCGGGAGATAAGGCGGGTTAACGGTAACGGTATCGTAACCGCCGTATCCGCTTTGCTGATGAAAGGTTCGCAGGTCTCCTTCATATATGGTTACCCGTGCATGCAGCCCGTTCAATCTGACGCTTCTCTTGGCCATATCTGCCAGACGAGATTGGATTTCGACTCCGTCAATTGTCGCCTTTGTCCGTGTGGAAAGCAGTAAAGGAACGACGCCGTTGCCGGTACACAAATCCAGTACCTTTCCCTTTGCGGGTACTGAAGCGAAACGGGCAAGCAGCACCGCATCCATTGAGAAGCTGAAAACCTCCGGGCTTTGAATAATTTTCAAGTCGTGTGTGAGCAAATCATCCAGCCTTTCACTGGACAGTAACAATTCATCGTTATCCGACAACGCTCATTCTCCTTATCCGCCGCTTTTTCCGCTCTGCAAAAGAGGACCCCTGCGGGGGTCCTCCTCTCGTCTTATTTGTTGAGAAACGACAGGCAGAACAAGCAGTCCCCCTCGGTCCTCAAGTGGCCGTAATATACGTTGCAAATATGAAATCCTTCGTGATACAGGCGCGCCAGATTGTCGTAGCCTTCCCCGACCGGCGGCTGCAGCGGATAGGGATACGATTCAGGGTCGATTATGGCAGACCCTTCGGCATTCTGTTTCACTTCCGGCGGATGTCCCGCGGCTTCCCGTTTGAACAACTTGCGGAGCTGCTGATTCTCAATACTGAGCCGCTTATTCTCCTCGAGGAGCGATTTGATCTGCTGCTTCATGTCGCCGATCTCGCCGAGTAATGCACTCATGCCTGTCTCCAGCTTGCCCATCTGCGTGAAAAGATCCTTGTTCTCCAATTTCCCACCCCAGAGATGCACGAAACGTCTCGCCCGTTATTTTACTACACAATCGTCCAGCGGCAGCTCCTTCGGTTTGCCGCCCAGTTCAAACAGCGCGACATAAACCGTTCTGGCGGCTGCATTGATGCCTGTAACTTTCCCTTCGCCGTAAGAGGTGACGACGATTTTGCCGACCGCAGGCAGCTCCTCGCGCACGCTTTCGTAATTATCATGCTCATACTTCAAGCAGCACATCAGCCTGCCGCACAATCCCGATATCTTGGTCGGGTTAAGTGATAAATTCTGATCCTTCGCCATCTTGATCGATACCGGTTCGAAGTCGCCGAGCCATGACGAACAGCAGAGTATGCGTCCGCACGGTCCGATGCCGCCCAGCATCTTCGCTTCGTCCCGAACACCGATTTGCCGAAGCTCGATACGTGTTCGAAATACGCTGGCCAAGTCCTTCACCAGCTCGCGGAAATCGACGCGGCCTTCAGCGGTGAAGTAAAAAATGATCTTGTTGCGGTCAAATGTGAATTCGACATCGACGAGCTTCATCCGCAACTGGTGGTCGCGGATCTTCTCCATACAGGTCGAAAATGCATTCTTCGCCGCCGTCTTGTTCTCTTCCACGACACGCGCATCGGTATCGTTGGCAATCCGGATAACCCGCTTAAGCGGCAGCACGACGTCGGATTCGCCTACCTGCTTCTGACCGACCACCACTTTGCCGTACTCGACCCCTCTGGCTGTTTCCACAATGACATGCTGGTCCTTATCAACGGGATGTATCGACGGATCGAAATAATAGATTTTCCCCGCTTTCTTGAAGCGGACACCCACAACATTATACAAGGACAATGCCCTCCTGTAATTTCACTAAAAACTGCTCCATGGCCAACTGAGGCGACACATGCGCACGAATCCGCTTGCCCGTCTCCAGCACCAGCTCAATCGCCGCTACCCAAGCTTCGGGAGGACGGGTGAACGCATGTTTGCCTAGCCAATCGATCTGATCTATATACACCACACGGTCTCGTCTTCCGGCTTGCACGTACAACAAGTCTTTATACCACAACGACAGCAATGCGATCAACTGCTCCGGCCGCTCGCCTAGCCCGCCCTTGGCCAGGTACTGACCGGCGGTCACGATCGCCGACGGAAATCGCCCGAGACTGTCCTTTCCTAATTGTATCACTACATTTCTCGTCTCTGCAAACCCCTCTTGCTGGATTAACGCCCTGCAGCCTTCCAAGCCCGATGCTAGGTGCACAGCTGCCCGGGCCGCTAACTCGGGCTGCCCGTCCTTTAGCAAGGTTTCAAGCATTTCTTGATGAGAGACCGGTAGAAAAGGCACCTGCTGCGATCTCGAACGAATGGTCGGGAGCACCGCATGCGGATTGTCGGTGATGAGAATCGCAACGACGGGAGAGTTGGGTTCCTCGAGAAACTTCAGCAAACCGTTCGCAGCCTGCGGCGTCATTTTCTCCGCATGCTCCATCATATAGATTTTGCGCTTCGTTTCGGCCGCACGGTAGGACAGCTCCCGCTGTAAGTCTCTGATTTGATCAATCTTTATCGACGCGCCATCCGGCGTAATCACATGAAAATCCGGCTCATTCCCGTGTTCGAACTTTCGACATGCAAGACATTGTCCGCAGGCATCGTCACCGCCGGATGAACAAAACAACGTTTGGGCAAAGGCCAAAGCTGCAGCTTTTCGACCCGTACCGGGAGGTCCGGCGAATAAGTAAGCATGTGACACGCTGTTGCGGCGTATGGCGGATTGAAGCATTTGTTTTGCTTTTGATTGTCCGGCAACAGCCTGAAATCCCATAGCAATCGGTTCTCCGTTCTCTGACATGTTCATCGAAACCGCGGTTCGGCTAGAAAAAAAGATTGACGAGCATGCCGCGAATTTCGCCGATCGTGCCGAGCAAGGCGATACGGCCCTGCTCGGTCACAAGCAGCTCGTCCACCATTGAGACTAGCCTCTCATCGATTTCCTCAAGCAGCTTGTAACGTTTCGTCCGGCCTCTGCGGTCCCAGCCCTTCGTTTCCTTCAATCGGATACCGCGGCGAGCCGTATCCTCCAAAAACTGCTTAACCATGTTGCGATACAGCTTTAACTCGCGAACAGTCATTGACCGTGCGAACCGTTCGCCTTGCTTATGAATATCATTCAGCTTCCGCTGCAGTTCCTCTTCCGTTCGCTGCTGCTCCTGACCGCCCATAATATCCGCGAAACTTTTCGCTTGAACTGGCCGGGCAGAAGCTTCGCCCCGCGTTCGGTCTTGGCCGAGCGGTCGAAAACCGGGATTGATCTTCATTAAACTTCACATCCGGTTACAAAATGGTCAGAAATGCTCAAATCGCTCAACCGGCAGTACGAACACTGCGGCGCCGCCGACCTGCACTTCAACAGGGAAAGGCATATAAGAATCGGTAGAACCGCTCATCGGAGATACGGGAGTAACGAGTTGGTCACGTACTTTGCAATTGTTGCGGATAACCTGCAAGACATCCGAGACGCGTTCATCTTCAATCCCGATCATAAAGGTTGTGTTGCCGGCCCGCAGAAATCCGCCGGTACTCGCCAGCTTCGTGGCGCGGTAGCCTTCACTCACAAGCGCATTCGACAAACGGTTGCTGTCTTTATCCTGCACAACGGCGACGACTAACTTCATCATAACCCCTCCAATGTATTTACATAATTCTATTATATATTATTTGACATTCAAGTGTGAAAAACCTTTAATTGCGCTGCTCGTTTCCTGTATCGCCTGCCGGAGCACCGTGTCCTCATCGGAGTCCGCGTCAATTTCGACGATCCTGCCCGGAAAACGCTGCGGCAGCAGCTTGTAGCCTTCCCGCACGAGCCGATGGAACGTTATGCTTTCCAGGTCCAGTCGGTTGATCTCGCGCTCATTGGCCGCCTGAATGCGGCGAAGTCCGATTTCCGGATTGATATCCATATAAAGCGTCAGATTCGGCATTGTCCCAGCCACGGCAAACCGGTTTATATCCCAGACCGCGTCTATACCGAGACCCCGGGCATAGCCTTGATAAGCCAAGGAGCTGTCCACAAACCGGTCGCACAGCACGACAGCTCCCCGTTCCAGGCCGGGCAGCACCTTCTCGGCAAGATGCTGCCGTCGGGCCGCCGCATACAGCAGCGCCTCCGTCCGGGGATCCATCGCCGTATTTGCTTTATCCAGAATGATCGCTCTTATCGATTCAGCTATAGGAATGCCCCCCGGCTCCCGAGTCATTACGACCTCATATCCCTGCTCGGCCAACCATTCCGCCAATCGAACGATCAGCGTCGTTTTGCCTGCTCCCTCTCCACCCTCAACAGTCATAAAAAATCCATTTCCCACGGTCCTGCTCCTTCGTGATCAATTAATGTTAACAATAGCCCTTTGCAAACGGAAACTCCAAATCGTGCTATCGCTCCAACCCGTCCAGACTTCATTTATTTATCGGACTTCATCACCTTCACATAGTCCATTACCGCATTGGAAGCATTCTGGAACCGGGCCCCTTTCGCAGAGAGCGACCGGATTGACTCTATCGCCGCCTGGGTGATCTCCTCCCCGACGTGCAGCAGTGGAATGCCGGGGGGGTAAGGAATGACCGGTTCCGCCGCAATTCGGTTCAACGAATCTCGTAAAGGGACGCTCACGGTTTGATTTTCGTCCGTTAGCGTTCTGCCCGGCAAGAACGGTTTGCCTATTCGTTCGATTTTATCGAAGCTGTTTGTGATCGATGGTCCAGAACCCAAACGGTATCTATCTGCGGCACCGGACACTCTTTTTGTCAAACCTGCCTGATCGGCAATATCCTTCAAGGCCCTATAAAGTTTATCGGCATCTTGCCCGGATGTGCGAATACCAAAAATAAGGACCACGTAGCGTTCATCCGCCATTTCTGCCCAGCAGCCGCGTTCGGACAACAGCGTAAGCAGTTGAAAACCACTGAGCGTATCCGTCCGGTCATATAAAACAATCCGTAGCGGATCCAATCTGTCGAACGCCTGAGAATCGTCAGTTTCCTGTAAAAGCGTATATAGATCCTCAAGATCCCTCATCTGTTCGCGGAATCGGATCGAGGCGAGCACTCCTTTTTCGAACAAATGGGCTCCCTCGGCCGTTACCATTGCCCGGGCAATATCGAGAGAGGCCATGATCGGGTAAGAGGGGCTCGAGCTCTGAATCATCTCAAGCGCGTGACGAAGCGCCTTTACCGAAACGCGATCGCCTTTTACGTGCAGCATCGCGCCCATGGTGAGCGCGGGAAGCGTCTTGTGCGTGGAGTGAACGACCGCATCCGCTCCGTATTGCAAAGCCGACAGCGGAAACTTTGGGTGCAAGCCCAAGTGTGCGCCATGCGCTTGATCGACAAGAAGCGGTATACCGGCTCGATGCGTTATACCCGCATATTCAGATAAATCATTGCACATGCCGTAATAGTTGGGCGTGCCCAACATAACCGCCCTTGCATGCGGATAACGGCGGATCGCTTCCTCGACATCATGGGATGCGGGGATTGTCGCCAACCCGGTTGCCCAGTCTGTGAGAGGAGTTACAAAAACGGCATAGGCGCCTGCGAGCATGAGGCCGTGCAGAACCGATTTATGCACATTGCGCTGCACAATAATCGTATCACCCGGCCGGCATACTGCAAGAACCATCGCCAGAATGCCCGCCGTACTGCCACCGGTGAGGAACATCGTATCGTCCGCACCGAAGCATGCCGCAGCCAATTGCTGCGCTTCGCGAATGACGCCTTCCGGATGGTGCAGATCGTCCGTATCGGACAACTCGGTTACATCCAGGGACATCAAATCGCGAAACCGCTCATAGGGTGCGTCCGCCGCTTGTGTACCGTTTTTATGTCCGGGAACGTGAAAGCTCGTAGGCCCGGCTTCAAGACGGTCGACGAGTGCTTTATATAAAGGCGCATGGAACTGTGTCATAGCCTTGGCCCTCTGCTCCTTCATCTTTTCTTTCTATTGTAACCGATAAAGCGGAAAAAAAAGAACCGTTCCTTACGCGGAACGGCGGGTTATGCGTTATGCTGAACCCAGATCTGCTTCAGCTGATGAACAAAGAACGGGTATTTCTCATCCTTCACATCCGTGCGAACCATCTCGAACTCACAAGCCTCACATATAAATTCCTTTACGATGCGGATGCCCGTCTCTTTGAACTGGCCGCAAATGATGCAGCAGGTGCCATTGATATCGTTCATTCGAATCCCGCCTTTTAACCAATAATCTCTTACCTATCAGTATGCCACATACTCTACCAGTTTATACGGAGTTTCATAGCCCATTTCAAATTTTTTTTACAGCATATGCGCACCCGGCTGAATGGGTTCCGCGCCGGTTAGACAAATTTTTAAGATAAATGACAAAAAACCCGTCAAGCGCTGCGGTTAGCAGTCTTAACGGGTTTGTTTGTGCTTGGCAACGTCCTACTCTCCCAGGACCCTGCGGTCCAAGTACCATCGGCGCTGGAGGGCTTAACGGTCGTGTTCGGGATGGGAACGCGTGGATCCCCTCCGCCATCGCCACCAAACGGTGAAGCTTAAGGCGCATTGCGCCTTCAAAACCGGATGCGAATGTAAAGTGAGCTGATTGCCTGTTCTTACTCCCCTCATTCGGGGCCCCCGAAAAGTAATCGGCATACGCT
>NZ_KK082141.1:0-1155 GCF_000598065.1 Paenibacillus darwinianus
GATCTTTTTCGAATTTGAGCCGAACGCCGGCCGCCGTACCTTCATATTTTAAAAGGGAGCGAGAGAACGATAATGGAGATGATACAATGGAACTTTCTGCAGCTGTTCGCGCTAAGAGCAGCCCCGCAATCGATATTCTGATTCCTGCCATCGATAAGGATCTGGCCGCACTGCCCTATGTCATAGACGGCCTGCGGAAGCATGTGAAGCACCCGATTGGCAAGATCTACGTCGTCTCCCCCGACAGCAAACGGATCCGCAGCCTCTGCATGCGCAAAAAATGCGCCTTCGTAAACGAAACCTCGGTCCTCCCGATAACCAAGCGCGATATTCATTACCGCTCCCGGACCTGGGACCGTTCAGGCTGGCTGTATCAGCAACTGCTTAAGCTAAACGGCGATACGATCTGCAGCAGGGATTTTCTGGTAGCCGACGCCGACACCGTATTGATCCGTCCCCACCGCTTCCGCGCCAAAGGCAAAACCGTTTTTTATTTCCGTGGCTGGAGCCAGCCCGAATACTTCAACACCTATCGCAAGCTGCTCGGCAGACAACGTTCCGCCCCCCGTTCGCTGGTAACGCATTATATGCTGTTCGAAAGAGCGAAGCTCAGACAGCTGAAGCGGACGATTGAAGCCAAACACGGGATGCCCTGGTTCAGAGCGATTATACGCTCGATCGACCGCACGAAGCAGTTCGGCTTCTCGGAGTTCGAAACCTATGGAAATTTTGTTTATTCGAACGACCAGGGCGGCTGCAGGTTGATATCCGCTCGGAACAAAAGCTTAATCGCGGACCCTCGCCGCTTATCCACCACGAAAACAACCAAGCTGGCAAAAACCTATCGTTCGATTTCGTTCCACCAACGCAAAATCTATCGCCGAAGCGCTAAGGCGCCCGCCCGATAAGGAGGAACAAGCTTGCATATCGTACTTTTGTCCGGAGGTGCAGGCAAAAGGCTGTGGCCTCTCTCCAACGGCGTTCGCACCAAAGCGTTCCTTAAGCTCCTTCCCGCTCCCGACGGAGGCAATGAATCAATGCTTCAGCGGGTAATCCGGCAGCTTGGCAGCGCGGGCCTGCTGGCTTCGTCCATGATCGTGACGCATCACAGCCAGCTAGATATTACATTCAGCCAGATCGGCGAGCGGATTCCCG
>NZ_KK082141.1:1255-39071 GCF_000598065.1 Paenibacillus darwinianus
GATTCCCGTCATTCACGAGCCGTGCCGGCGTGGAACGTTCAACGCGATTGCCCTTGCTTCGTCCTACCTTCGGGAACGTATGCAGGTCGCAGATGACGCAATCATTTGCGTCATGCCGGTTGACTTGTTTGCGCTGGACGACTTCTATGAGATCATCAAGCGTTTGCCTGCGGTGCTCGCCCAATCGGGTGCCGAGCTTGCTCTGATCGGCGCCGCCTCGCTCCATCCGTCCGAGCAATACGGGTATATCGTGCCGAAGCCCGGAGGCGATGCGGAATACCGATCCATTGCGCGTTTTGCGGAAAAGCCCGATAAACGGCAGGCCCGTCGTCTGATTGCGCAGCAAGCGCTCTGGAACTGCGGGATTTTTGCCTTCAAGCTGGAGTTTATGCTGACCATGCTGGAGCGCCGCAAGCTTCCTGTACGCTATAACGAAATAATGGCGATGTTCGAAATGCTGCCCGATGCCAGCTTTGACCGCGAGGTTGTGGAACGGAGCTCCAACGCTGTGGTCGTTCCCTTTGGAGGCCCCTGGCATGATTTGGGCAGCTGGGAGACGTTGACGCAGCAGCTCGCGGAGCCGGTCAACGGAGCGGGCTCGCTCTCCGCCGAAACGGACGATTCCTGTATCGTCAACGAATTGCCGGTTCCCGTGCACGTTATCGGCGGACAGGGCATCATCGTCGCGGCCAGTCCGGACGGTATTCTCGTGACGAGAAAAGGGCTTAGCAGCGAGATCAAGAAAGCGGTCCCGGATTCGGAATCCGGCCAAGCCGGCAGGTATGATGAAAAGCACTGGGGCTCGCGAACGGTCTATGACCGCAAGCGAGCGGCGGAACATCCGGAGTCGCAAACGTCCAAAGTGACGATGCTGGCGGGCATGCGCACGGCGATTCACGAGCATGCCGGGAAAAAGGAAATTGCGGTTGCCCTGACGGGCTGCGGCGAACTGGAGATCGACGGCGCCTGGCGTTCGTTCAAAGCCGGGGATGTCATTGAAATCGAGGCGGGGACGAGGCATCAGATCATGGCCGTTACCGCATTGGAGTATATCGAGGTTCATATAGGCATCGGCCCCGAGGAATATTCTAGCCTGTACGATGTGTGAAAACCGGGCATTCATCCAAGCATTTGGAGGTCATTTGCAATACACTGGTTTTAGCTCATCAGAAGGAGGAATAAGTTCAATGAGTTGCGTACCCGGTTTCGGAGGCCTTACTTCCACAGGCGTCATCCTGGTTTTGTTCATCCTGCTCGTCATTGTATCGCGCGCAATGATCTGGTAATTACGGTCGAATAAGCAGAACGGCTGCTCAGGGCAGCCGTTCCTGTTTATAAGCTTGTTCAGGCCCGCGTTAAAGCGCGTCTTCGGTACGGAAGACGTTCCCCCGGATGAACTCAAGTGCGAAGCGCATTTTCTCCAGATAGGCGGGATCTCCGCCGGAGCACATGAACCGGACGTTTCCCCCGCCAAGGCCGTTGTCCGCGATCCCGAAACGATGCAGCAGCGCAGTCAGCCGTTTCACGGTTCCCGCATTGCCGTCGACGATCCGGATATGCGGCGGCAGCATGCCGCGAAGAATATCGGTATAGAACGGATAATGGGTACAGCCCAGCACGATGATGCCGTAATCGTCCAGGTTATAGGGAGACAGCTTGGTCAGGAAATAATCTTTCATAACAGCCTTATCGAATTGCAGGTCTTCGCAATAACGGACAAGCTCCGGCATCGGCAGCGAATCGACGATTCCCCGTTCGTCCACACGGGATACGAGCGCGTAATATTTAGGCAGCTGCAGGGTTAAAGGTGTAGCGAACACCAGCACTCTTTTTCCTGTCGCACGGTTCATTTCCACCGCCGGCTTAACGGCCGGCTCCATCCCGACTACCGGAATGGAATACAGCGTCCGCAGCTCCTCCACGGCAATGCTGGTAGCCGTATTGCACGCGACGACAAGCGCATCGATGCCTTCTTGGATCATCGCCGCTATGGCCTCGTGGATGAACGCTTTGACTTCTTCCATCGATTTGGTGCCGTAAGGAACATGGAGCGTATCCGCCATATACAAATAATTCTGGGCCGGGAGGCGCCGGAGCGATTCCGCCAGCACCGACAGTCCGCCGATCCCCGAATCAAAAAAACCGATTGTCATAGGTTATCGATTCCTAACGTTTGGAGTGGATGAAACAACAGGCTTTACCGGCGCGGCAGCGCGACTGTTTTTCCCCGTATGTTATGCATTTCGTTTCTCCTTATCTATTATCTGTGGGAAAATGCGAGATGCAAGATACAGAGAATTATAACATAGGGAAATAGTCGGCTGCCATTGGAAACCGGCGGCAGTTTATCCGGCTTCTAAGCAGCCTTGAAGGACCTGTCATATTTTCCCCGGCAATTCATTTCCTACACCGAGACATTATGTCCAATCGGGCAATAGAAGAAGCAGGCACCTTTGGCACCTGCCTTCCTGATTATATTCAGCTATTGGCCGCGTCGACCGCGTAGCGGGTCGGCGGTACTACTCAACCTATCCCGACACCTCATCATTCGCCAAACGCAGCACTTTCACCTTGCCGATCCTTTTCTCGTCGACGACCTCGACCTTGAATATGAATCCGCCCGACTCAATCGCGGGCTGCTCGCCTTCGGACGGGATGCGTCCCAATTGGCCGATAATAAAACCGCTCAACGTATCATAGTCCTCGATCGGAAGCTCGATGTTCAACAGCTCTTTGACTTCGCGTAAGCTGACAATGCCGTTAATCATGAACGTATTGTCGTCAAGGCTCTCGATTTCCTTCTCTTCATCATCATGTTCGTCGAAAATGTTCCCGACGATCTCCTCGATCAAATCCTCGATCGTCACGATGCCGGCCATCCCGCCATATTCATCAATGGCGACGGCCAGATGAACCTTGTTCTTCTGAAGATCTTTCAGCAGCTCATCCGTCCGCTTGGAGGCAGGAACGAAATAAGGCGCCCGGATGATCTTGCTTAAATCAAATGATTCTGCGGCTCTGGTATCAATGTATTTAATCAGATCCTTAACGTGCAGGATGCCGACCACATTGTCGATCTCGCCTTCATAGACCGGGAGACGCGTAAATTTCTCCACCTGCACGAGGGCCGTCAGTTCGCCGAGTGTCAGGTCGTGCGGGATGCAGACCACATTCGTTCGGTGTGTGAAAATATCGGATACCGTCTTGTTGTCGAACTCGAAAATGTTATTGATCATCATTTTTTCGTTTTCCTGGATGGCGCCGCTCTCCTTGCCTACATCCACCATCATCCGGATTTCCTCTTCGGTCACCTGTTCCTTATTCGCATTCGGATCGACCCCGAACATACGGACAATCATATTGGTCGAGAGTGTCAGCAATTTGACGAACGGCGAGGACACCTTCAGCAGAAGCGTCAGCGGTGTTGCGGCAAACATGGAGATCGCTTCCGCTTTCTGCATAGCCAGGCGTTTCGGGACAAGCTCGCCCAGCACCAGCGTGAAATAAGAAAGGACGAGCGTAATCAGAATCAGCGAGACCGTCTCCAGGATGTTCTGCCCGAGCGGAACTCCGGCATTGTACAGAAACTCCGCCAGACGTCCGGCAAACCGGTCGCCGGCGAAGGCGCTCGCCAGAAAACCCGCCAAGGTGATGCCGATCTGAATCGTGGCCAGAAAGCGGCTTGGTTCGCTTAGCAGGTTATACAGCAGCTTTGCTTTTTTGTGACCCGACTCCGCCATTGTTTTTACTTTGTTGTCGTTAAGCGAGATCAAGGCGATTTCGGAAGCAGCGAAAAAAGCGTTTAATACGATAAGTAAGAATAGCACTAGAAGTTCTATGTACAAATTTCTTCTCACCCTCCAACTATCTTGTGATGATTCAGATTCAGGCCATGACCGCTTCGATAAACACCGTCATTTGCTTCGCCAGATCCACTTCGGTTATTTCGAACTCGTCATCGTTGGTCCGGACGATCCTGACGACCGGTCGTCCTGGAAGACCGCGGTGCTGGCGCACGACAACACCTGTTTCCTTGGTCGATAGGCGAACTGCGGTTCCGTTCGGATATACGGAAATAATACGCGTGAATTCGACAAGTGTTTCATGATCCAGCTCCTGCTCCGACATCGCCATCAGCTCCTCGCACGCTTCATGCGGCAGCAGGCCTTTGTCGTTAAGCGTGTTGATCAGGTTATCGTACTTGTTGGCGACGGCAACAATCTTGGCGAACAAATGGATCGCATCTCCGGTCAATCCCCGCGGTAACCCTCGGCCGTCGACCCGTTCGTGGTGCTGCAGGGCGATATGAGCAGTCAACAGGCTGAATTCACGCTTGTTCTTCAGGAGCTCGTAGCCGCGCCATGTATGGTGCCTTTTCACGTCCTTCGGCTCATCGCCGATCGACGCTTGTGCTTGTCCGTTCTTTCCCACATCATGAAGCAGCGCGCCGATGGCCAGATCCTTCAATTGGCTGTAATTCATGCCCATGTTGATCCCGATGAGCGTCGAGATGAGACAGACGTTCATGGCATGAACATATTGTGCATTCTCCGCAGTGCGGATATCC
This sequence comes from Paenibacillus darwinianus, assembly GCF_000598065.1. Classification (GTDB taxonomy): domain Bacteria; phylum Bacillota; class Bacilli; order Paenibacillales; family Paenibacillaceae; genus Paenibacillus_I; species Paenibacillus_I darwinianus. The sequence continues at coordinate 5,823 of NZ_KK082141.1, forward strand.
GACAACTGGACGAGCAACTCTTTGTTACTCATCACATCGTCCAGGATGCGGCCCACGCTGACGCCGATATTTTTGGGGCTCCATTCCTTGCCTGAACGGATCGCTTCAAAAGCGCCGTTCATCTCGCGCATAACCGCCTGCTTCGTGGCGTCGCTCAGAATATCGTCCGTATCGATATCCTCATAGGCCTTATCCTGGATATAGAGCATGGTGACGCCGATACGATTAAGGGTGTTAATCATATATACCGTTAATTGAATGCCGGCCGATAAAAGCGGTGTTCCGCCACCGGAGTAGATCGTTTTACCGAGAAACTGGCCTTGCTCCACACTATCGATACTCACATATTTCATGAAAAGTCTCCTGTATCAGCTCGCTGAATTAATCCGCCTATCTTGATTATCGGCAAACGAAGGCGTACCGTTTAACGGCTCGGCGGCCTTCTTACTCCACGTCAAAATCGAAGTAGCGGTCCGGGAACGGTTCTCCCTCAAGGGTGTAATGCCACCATTCCTTACTGTAAGGCTTGAAGCCGTGTTTGATCATTGCGTTCTTGGCAGGTTGCGGTTAGCCGTTTGTTGGGCCGTGATCCGCTTAGTACCATGATGCGAAATCGGGTCGAAAAAGTCAAATATGCTCCCCATGTCGACCGGCTTGCCCGTTCGGGCGTCCACCAGCGTCAAATCGACCGTGCTGCTCCGCGTGAATGGCCCATTGCGTTACCTCCAGGGCGTATAGCCGCATGTTATTTCATGAATCTGGGGAAAAGCCGAATGATCCGCTGCGCATAGGCCTCGAGATTAACGTCCGCTTCATCCAGTTTCACGTATCCATTCTTGACCGCTTCGAGCGCCCAGACCGGTATTTTCCTACCTTCGATCATTTTGTAAAATAGGCGGTAAGCCCACACCAGATGCTCCCAACGGTTATCGTTGCCCTCCAACACATACTCGGAAACGTCCAGCACCTTGCCCCGTCCGTTCTGCAGGATAACGTTCTTTAAGTGAATATCCCGCGGGTTCAAGCTGCGGGAACGCACAAGCGCCCGCGCTTCTTCCACATCGAGAATGGCTTGTTCCGGAATGGGTACACCTTGAACCAGACAGTCATACAGCGTAGTGCCGGACTCCAGGCTTAATACCAGATAGTTGCGGCCGTCCCCGAAGCAGTGTGGAAAATAAGGAATACCCGCAAGCCGCTCATAAACGCCGGCTTCTATCTCCTTTTTATTCAGCGCAATATCCGAGTACAGTTTAAAAGCATAGCCCGGCGCGCTGTCGCAGGTGAATACGGCGGCGTCCGTTCCAATCCCGATGCATTGGACGCCCTCCGTCATCCCCGCAATGACAACCGGCTCATTCTGTTCACTCCCGGTCACCGTAATCAAACGCAGTTCCTTATCGGCCTTGGTCCATTCCGTGCGCATGTTTCAACACCCCCTCTTGCTGCAGGTCCTGCCGAATATTATAGCAAAGAATCGCCGGCAACATTGAAGCGTCAACCATTTGTTAGCCGCTCATTACTATATTCGCTTTTGACGCCTTGTATCCTGTCTGATCCCGGAGACGGAAAATTCACTCAAAAAGGCTATGGGACAGGTTCCCATAGCCGAATCATTTTCCGATTGCGTTATATAGAGCCGGCACCGATTTCGGTATGTCAGAGCTTTCGATAATCGCTTTTCATGATGCCTTTGACCAATCCCGGCCAACCCGGGTTAACCGGACAATATTTCCCGGCAACCTTCTCAATCGTCGCATACCCCTGCCCGACGTAGTTTTTCGCGATAAGTTGTCCGAACTTTCGGATGCTGTCTCCCTTCGTTTCGAAGGAGAGCGCTCCACTCCTAGCCATTAATCCGAACAGGTTGTTTTTATTTCGGGCCAATCGGCTCTTGCCGTTGCCGCTCTCCAGCTTCATGACCGCAATCGTGAAGTAAGCATTGATGCCGTATTCGTTTTCGATTTCCAGAATCGCTTGTTCCAATCCCTGCTCGGCAAGCGCCGTATTCGTCAACAGGTCGGCAATGTGGGATTCCGTTAGCCCGGATCTGGAGTTCACGGCGGAAGACGGCTTTTGAACATTTCCCAGCTTATGTATAGCGATAGCCGGCTCCGGTTTGACCTCCGTACGAGCGCCCGGCGGCATTGTGGCGGACAACACGGCGACTTGTCCGGAAACCTTGCCGGTTAGGCTTGCCGGCTGCACATATTTACCGGAAACGTATCCTTCGCCCGCCAGCTTGAACCAACCGTTGCCGGTTGCCGAAACGACGTCAAGCACGGCGCCTTTCTCGGCCACCCGTATGATGTCGGAGCTCAAATCGGCATTTGCCCGGACGTTCAGATGATAGGCTGTGACTTTATAGCGTTTGGCGGCGGGCGACGGCGGCAGCGGCCGTGCCGGCGTGTCAAGCGACTTGGCCACCGAATCCGCGCTGGCGGCGGCGCTGACAGATGACAAGGCTAGGGTCCCAACGGGCTCGGTCGGCTTCCGCAAGGCCGCAGCGGCGGACACAGGCGGCGGAACCGGTTTTTGCTGCGACTTTTCGGGCTTTCGTCCCTCGACTGCGGTCAACAGAGACGCCGCATAAGCATTAGCTGCCGATGGCTCGTTTTCCGTGGTTGCAACCAGCATGCCCGTCGTCAGAATCAGAATAAAGATCGCGCTCAATACGCAAACGAACTGTAACGACCGATTCTTTTTACTGTACATCATATCCACCTCTTACCGATCAGTTTTTGGACTCGCTTCATTCCGCCATGCGACGCGGCCGCCGCAGATACCATAGATTGTACAGAGTGGCGGAGGAAAAGCTTGTCAAACCGTCGGTGATTTTTAGCGGTTAATTTGTCAAACAACAAGTAGGCTTTGTCAGATTTATTGCAATCGGAACGCAAATACCGGCGCTTGATTTGCGGAAAGAGTCGAACTTATAATGAAATCAATCAGGACCCATTTAGACTTGAATTCAACTTTTATGCAGTAGATCTGAGGGAGTCATATGTCCGATACACAGCGCATCAATTGCATGAACTGCCGGTTTTACTTCGTGACCTGGGATCCTAACTTTCCGCGGGGATGTAAAGCGTACGAATTCAAAACGCGAAGCATGCCCAGTGCGGCGGTTTTATCTTCGTCCGGGCAGCCCTGCATGAAGTTCCAACCTAAGTCCAACAGGCAGAAGGGCTAAGCCGCATCTTTAAGATGTGGATTGCCCAAGTATTCCAATCGCGGGAAAAGGCCGGATTCTTCCGCCCAAAACCTGCAGGGGAGAGAGAAACCGACCAGTGAAAACGGGGTAATATCGAGAATGGCGTTTCTTTTAATTCCGAGCCTATGTTTAGATGGATTAGCCAATCCATTTCCAAAAAACGGACTACAAATGCCTCAATTACCAACGTATTCGAAGCCGGCACAACAAATAGCCGTCCGGTTCACCGTACGGATCTCGCCAACCTCAGCCTGTCATTAGAGCCGCTTTATTTCCCCCGCTCTCTTCCGCGGCCGACGATAACATATTGCAAGGCCGCGACTACAGCCGTATCGACGAGTGTTGCCGTCAGCGCGACACTCAGCCAGTTATCCGTCCCCAGTGCCGAATAGAGAAGTCCGTGAAAAACAAACAACGTGACAAGCAGCCAGAGTATATTTACCCTTCTGATCCAGTTCAACATGACTATCCCGCCCCGCCCTTTCTCGGGCGGTTTTTTTCCACCGGCCCGTATGGATATAAGCATGCGCAACCTTCGAAACAATCATACACCGATAGAAGCGATTTTCGCCCCTTCGCGCTTGAATTGTTTCAAAACGTCCGCTACGGAGTAATATGACATTAAAACCAAAGCTGTGTCGGCCAAAAGCGGACAGCACGTAGTCACACAACGAAGAAGGAGCGACGGGTCAGATGCATCTTTGATCATTGCTTGGTCGTGATGACCTCCGGTGAATGCGATTATGAGGATTGCAAGCTTGCCGTAGGATCCTTCGGTTTGAAGGTCATGTTGGTAAGATCGGACTATTAATAGTCAAGCTCCGTCTTTTCCATGATGGTATTCAACGTGCGAACGAGGTTCGAGCCCAGCTCGGGATGCACGTAAGGCTCCCGGTGACGAAAATAATGCGGATGTCCGCCAAGCACCGTAATCGTGCCGATACGTCCCGGCGCATACTTCTGCTTGCTCCAAGACCAGAGCCCAAGCCGGCTCCGACTCCATCCTCCCCAGCTGCCGAGCCGGGTGATCGGGTCCTTCAGCTTGCCTGTCTCATCCACCGCCACATAATAACTGATCCTATCGCGGTATTCGGAGCAGATTGGCACCTTTGGAGAACCCACCTGGATGACCCGGAAATCGGGAATAGCGCCTTTGGCATACAGAATAGCAGCCGCACGATAGGCCGCCACTCCGCCCCCGCTGTGCCCGATCAACAGGACCGGATGGCCGGCGGATAACCGGCGGATCTGCTCCGCGGCTGCTCTGCCGCCGAACTGGGCCGCACCCTGCAAGCGGGAAAGGTCGCCCCGGACTTCAAGTAGCTGACGGCCAAGTTTTTGCGTATGATCGCCATAGGGGAACAGCTCGCGGATGACGGGATGCCGTCCAATGATGCCGAACCGCCGCTCCAGCTCTCGCTTGCAATCGTTAAAAATACCGGGCGTCGATCCGACGCCGGCTAACAAATAAATGTCCCACTCTAACGTGGCCTCCGCCTTCGCCATCCCTATCCCCGCCTTGTCCTCGGAATCATAACCGCTATGCCGCAAGCGTTAGTATGGGGCGCCTGTCCGGCGTTCATTCTATTTACCAACATTCTAGTAACGATAAGCATGTCGAACGCAGACAAACAACCTTGCTTTATAATAAGCCGGATTGCGGGGAATTGTGAAAACGGTTCAGATGAGCGATCTCTTATGGGTGGGTTACAAACACCTCGCTTCGTTAGTACGATGAATAATACGGATGGTGCGTGCCTGATAAGACATGGCTCGGTCCGGTGATCGGCTACCCATACCCCCACAAGCAGCCGAAGACCTTCACCCGGCTACCTGAAAGCCCTCCGCTTTTTTTGCGTCCGATGCTGGGTCAGCCGCCGATTCCGGCGGCGCCGAAGGAAGGGTGGTCCGCCCTGTCCTTCGAGCAATGGACTCGGCGCCGGCCGTAAAAAAACGCAGCGAAAAGCTCTTGTTCCCCGCTAAAGGACAGGAGCTTTGGTTTTGTCAGTAACCGGCATCCGGATCGGTTCCTTTCGTTTCTTTCCCCAACAGCAGCACGGCGGCTCCAATGGCGATGGCCTCGGATTTCGCGTTTCCGTTGCCGCTTCTTGCATGCCGAGGACCCCTTTTCCGCACATAGTATTCATCCACCCGGCAAAAGTCATGCACGCACCGTCGCTATGAACACCAATATGACAAGGGTGCCCAATTCTCTTTTTACACGCTTAATCGCTGCTGAAGCAGTGCCGCCAGCTCCTCGGGCTCGTCCCACAGGATCGGCCGGATCAGTTCCGACCGTACCATCCTCGCATCGGCTTCACGCCGCTTCAACGTCCATATGACCGGGATTTGCAGCCCCAACGCATAGCCGGCCGCAAAATACACCTCGGGCGCATGCCCGGATAAATCCGCAAGGAGCAGCTTGCTTTGAGCAATCTCTCGGTAGTCGAAGGTCCCGGATTCCGCCGTACCGCCTCGTGGATTGAGACGGGCCGCGTAGCCGCACTGGGCAATCGACGGGATCACCCGCTCCCCCCACTCGTTTCGTTTCTCCTCGTCGTCGGGAACCAAAATGAGGCAAGGTTTGGCGTTGCGTCCTTCTGCTGTGGCCACTGCTTCCAGCCAGCCGGTCTTTGTCAGCCTGAAGGTGGAACCGGAACGCTCGATTAACTCACGTTCCTTTAGCATTTCGATAATGTAGATCAGTTCCTGCAAATTCATCGAATAGGTCAAATTATAGCTGACAGCCAGCGGGTGAATGACGACCGGCTCGTAAGCCGCGCCGCAGTGGCGGTGCAAATACTGCAGAAGCCGGTTCGCCTTGCCGTCGATCGTCGCGGGGATGCGCGGAGAATGCTCCAGCGTGTCGATGTCCTCCGCCGTCAGGCGCACCGTTTCGCCGCAATCGGTCAGTTCCCGGATATACGCTGAGAACAACGGATCTAACCGGCGCTTCGAAGCGAGCGGAAGCGTATAATACGTCTCATAGCTGTCGCTCAATAAACCATAACGTCCCACGGGGGAACAATAGCAGCCAATATACCAGTCATAGCCGCCGTTCGTTTCAGTCGGCACGATTTGATCGCAAAATAAACATCGTTTCGTATCCATCTCGTTAAGATCACCTCTGCTCATATCTTCGCACAGCAGAGCGGCTTATAGGGCGTTCGGGCCATTAAAATTCTCTCATGACGGGAATACTATCCCCAACTGGCGATATAAGTAACCAAAACGGATAGGGTGAGGCGGGTGAGCACTGACGAGGACTTGGAGGCCAATCTTCAAACCCCGTCGGAATGAGCAAAGGGACTTTACGGACGTCATGCCGCATGACGTCCGTAAAGTCCCTTTTTTCGCGTTTGCTCAATCAACCTTATCGGTTTGCACTCCGTTTTCCTTCAGTTGATCGGCCCGTTCGCATCGGCGGCCATTGCAGATAGGTTCCCGCCCGCCAGAGCCATTCGAATGGTCCCATGCTGAACCGGCGGAGCCATTGCTTGCTCCAGGCGATTTGGTTGAGCAGCACTGCGACGGCATAGAGAAGATTGGCCCATAACGGCCATTCGTTGGCTTGCCGCCATACGACATACACCAGAACTATCGTAATAAGCGTCTGCATCAAATAATTGGTGAAGGCCATCCGTCCCAATGCGGCCAAGCCGCCGAACCAGCGCGAACCGAGCGTCTGATAGAGGCGCATCAACGTGCAGACATAAAAGACGGCCATCGTCTTCCCGGATAAATACGTATAGTGATATACATAGTTCGGGTTATACAAGTCGTCGGAAACGTAAGCGTTGACCATCGGGATAAAAAGCGCGATCGATGCCGCCAGAGTCATCCACTGCAGACGGGCGAGCAGACTGCGCGATATCCCCCCTTCGCCAGCGAACCATCCTTTTTGGCCGGCATAATAGCCGAGCAGGAACAATCCCAGTATTTCGGGGCCGATCACAATATAGTTCACGCTTGCCACGTTGAGCAGAAAATCGATGCGGTCCTGCATATCGGGCAGCGCAAGAAAAAGCGTGTCGCTCAATGATTCCGGGGCAAGCGCGACCGCTATCCAGGTGGCTCCAAAAATGAGCAGAGCCGCCATGCCGACCAGGCTCACCCCCCATGCCAACGTTGCAGCCGGGCTGCGTTTGTGGAAGAGAAGCAGAATAAATCCGAGCAGCGCATAAGGCAGCAATATATCTCCGTACCACAGCAGGACGCCGTGAGCGAGACCGACGACCGCCAAAAGCAGCAGCCTGCGTGCCATTAATTTCCTTGCACCAAGGCCGCGCCGTTCCGCGCTTTGCATGAACAAATAAAAACTGAGCCCGAACAGGAACGCAAATATTGTGTAAAATTTCGTCTGTACGAACATATCGTACAGCAGCCGGATCAAGGCGTCGGAGCCGGCATACTCGGAAACAAACCCGTAGCCTGTCCCGAGCATCTCCGGTACATTGACAAGAAAGATGCCGATCACGGCAAATCCCCGTATGATGTCCACCAGCTCAATTCGCGCTTGGTGATAAACTTCCCGCTCCGCCATACGCCATTCACCCATCCTCACCGTCATTTCGTTAACACGTATCATATTACTTTTGGATAAAGGAAGCAACGGCTCCTCCCGCGCAACGCACGAAAGAGCTTGATCGCTCAAGCTCCGTTCGCCGCCTATTCGATTGTACCGCGCACGGGCGTGTTACCGTCCCGCTAACCCCAGGTCGTCAGCTCCATCTCAAAATCGTTGTTGAAATCGCTGCTCACGGGAAACACGCGGACGTTCGCGGTCGCATGCAGCATTGCGTCATTCTGGTCGCGGAACGTGCCTTCGTACCGGAACAATCCCTTCCCGAGCTCGGCGACCGCTTTGAGCTTCACCTTCCAGATGCCGCCGTCGCCGTCAGAGCCTACCGCCTCGACGCGCACATCCTGCTCCCAGATCGGCCCCAAATAAACATGCACCTGAAAAAACGTTTCCGTTAGTCCGATTCTTGTCCCTTGGGAAGAATGCGTATGCATGGAGTGGACGCGGACATGCTGCCATTGCTCCCGGATAAACCGTTTATAAGCGGCCACTTTCCCGGCAATTTCATAACCGTTCGCGGTAAAGCGGTTTCCGCGCTCCTCGGTCGGAGAATAGATGCGATTCGAATATTCCCGAACCATCCGGTGCGTATTGAAGCGGGGGGCCAAGGTGCAGATCGATTCCTTCATCTTGTTCACCCACTCCAGCGGCACCGAATGCGCGTCCCTGCGGTAATACAGCGGCGCGATTTCCTCTTCCAGCAGCCTATACAGCGCTTCGCTGTCCTCTTCGGCCTGCCGCTCCAGGCTGCCTTCGGCAGCTCCCTGAATCGCCCAGCCGTTGCGCCCGTTATAGCCCTCACTCCACCAGCCGTCCAGCACGCTGCAGTTCAGCACGCCGTTCAATGCCGCCTTTTGCCCGCTTGTGCCGCTGGCCTCCATCGGTTTAACCGGCGTATTCAGCCACACATCGACCCCTTGCACAAGCAGCTTGGCGGATCCCATATCGTAATTCTCGACGAAGCGGATTCGCCCCTTGAACCGTTCCATCTGCGATATTTCCACGATCCGCCGGATCATCTGTTGACCGGGATCGTCGGCCGGATGCGCTTTTCCCGCAAATATGAAGCTGACCGGCCGTTTGGGATCGTTCACGATTTTATCCAACCGGTCGAGGTCCATAAAAATAAGCAACGCTCGTTTGTACGTAGCGAACCGCCTGGCAAATCCGATCAATAACGTTTCCTTTGCGCTCGGCTCATGATCGGGCAGCAGCCCCTCGAGCAGGCGCTCCTTGGCCTGTTGGTGACGCTCCCAAAGCTCGCCTGACGGAATATCGCGGATTCCCGACCATGCCGCCGGCTCGAACGTGCGCCCCGACCAATCAGCGGAGAGATACCGGCTGAAAAGCTTCTTTAATTCCGGCGAGAGCCACGTATCGATATGGACACCGTTCGTAACGGACGCCACGGCAATGTCTTGCTTCGGAATGTAAGGCAGCCAATGATGAAACAACGCTTTCGTCACATCCTCATGAAGTGCGCTTACGCCGTTCACCACGGATGCCGTCTTCATTGCCAGGCGCGTCATATTGAAGCTGTCGCCCACCCGCCCGAGCGCCAGAATCGTGTCGCGGTCGGCACCCAGCTGCCAATAGAAATCGCCCAAATAATGATCCATCATCTGCATATCGAATTGATCGTGGCCGGCGGGAACCGGCGTATGCGTGGTGAATACCGTACTTGCCTTAACCGCTTCCAACGCGGTATGGAAGCTCAATCCCGACGCCGAGTGCTCCCTGATTCTTTCCAACGTGAGGAAGGCGGAATGCCCTTCGTTCATATGCCACACGGCCGGCTTGACGCCGAGCTTATGCAATAAGCGGACTCCCCCGATGCCGAGAATGATTTCCTGACAAATCCGGATATGGCGGTCCCCCGCATACAGATTGTCGGTGAGGCGACGATCCGTTTCCTCATTCGCCTCCACGTCCGCGTCCAGCAGGTAGAGGGGAATACGCCCGACTTGCAGCCGCCAGGCTTTCAAATAAACGAGCCGATTGGCGATCGGAACTTTGACCAGCAGCGGCCGACCCTCATTATCCGTAACCTGCTCCATCTGACCGGTACGGTCGATCTCCGGATACAGATGCCGCTGAACGCCGTCCTCCCCCACGACCTGCCTGAAATAACCTTTCCGGTATAAAATGCCGACTCCGCTGAGCGGAAGCTCCAGATCGCTCGCCGCTTTCAAATGGTCCCCCGCCAATACGCCCAGTCCGCCTGAGTATATCGGTATAGATGCGTCAATCCCGAACTCCGCAGAGAAATAAGCGATACTCGCTGTCATCAGACTCACCTCTGATTTAATTCGGATGTCCTGCTCTATACCATATGTCAGCCCAGTTCGCATGTGACCATTGAAGAAAGAAACAATTCGCGTGCTCGGCAACCTGGGAACCGATTCATTGCGTTTACGACGGCTCCGGTACCGGCTTAATCGATGTACGCGGCCGTTCTCTACGCAAAAGAAATCCCGCTTTGAAATCCTTCGCGAAGTCTCATCCGTCAGATCGTGAAGTACGATTTTCTCAAGAGAAGCCTCGCACCTCTTCATCGACGTCCTTCTCACCGTCACCGCTTCCCGAACCGCGCTTTTTCAATCTAACTATTGTTGTCCGCTGCCGAATCATGTGAAACAGAATGAGCGGATTTTCCCGCAACAAGGCAGATGCATTAGAACACTAGATATGCAGGTTACGTATACATGCAGTATCAATATCTATCAATTACATTTGTTCCGTAAACAAATTGCTAGAAGAGGAGGAATGTATCGTGATGACTTTCGCCATCATTGCCATTGCCGGATTATCCGTCTATGCCTTACTGAAGCCGCCCGCGGCGGAGGAAAACCTGACGTTTGACCAAGAAGCGGCGACCGAGCTCGATCTGATCGGACAAGGAATGCCCGAAATCGCCAGAATACATGGCGCAAGCAGCGATCAATAACGAATGGGAGGAAGCGAGCATGTTCGGGTCAGTCACAATTTCGCTAACGATCATTGCGTTCATGCTTTCGATGATCCTCATTCTCTGGCGCCCCAACGGGCTTAACGAGGCGATACCTGCGACAGCGGGAGCACTGTTGGTCGTGCTGAGCGGGAGCGTTACCCTATCGGATCTGGGTCAAATCGGCGCAACGATAAGCAGCGCCTCCATTACGATTATGGCAACGATTGTAATGGCCATCGTACTGGAAAGCTTCGGATTTTTCTACTGGGCTGCCGAAGGCTTGGCGGCCAGGTCCAAGGGATCGGGCATCCGCCTGTTCTGGTATGTCAATCTTCTTTGCTTCCTGATGACGCTTTTCTTCAATAATGACGGAAGCATTCTGATTACAACCCCGATTCTGCTCATTCTTCTCGAGCGTTTCCGTCTCAAAAATCACGAGAAGATCCCGTACCTGCTCTCGGGCGCGCTGATCGCCACTGCGTCGAGCGCCCCGATCGGCGTCAGCAATATCGTCAACCTGATCGCCTTGGAAATCGTCGGCATGGATTTATATATGCACACGCTTATGATGTTTGTGCCCGCAACGGTCGGTTTGCTGTTCCTGGTTTTTCTGTTGTTTTTATGCTTTCGTCACCGGTTTCCCCGCAAGCTTCCCCGGATAGAGAGCTGTCACTTTTATCACGGACGCGGCTATCATCCGCTTAAAACCAATGCAGTCAAGCAGCCGGACGGTTCGGCGCGCGGGAAATTCATGAGAAACATTTTGCTGTTTGTATTTGCCGTGAGAGTAAGCTTGTTCGCCGGCTCGTATTTGGGAATCCCGGTCGAGCTCGTTGCCGTGACGGGATCGCTGCTGCTGCTGGGCTGGCGATGGCTGTTCGTCAAAATATCGCCGGCCGACATGTTGACCAAGACGCCCTGGCATATTCTCGTATTCGCTTTCGGCATGTACGTCATGATCTACGGCTTGAACAACATCGGACTCGCGGATTGGCTGATTACCGTGTTCGAGCCGTCGATCGCCGGCGGCTTGCTGAACGCCAGCATCATGATGGGAACGCTGCTGTCTGCACTCTCGATCTTCGTCAACAATCATCCGGCATTGATGATCGGGACGCTTGCGCTTACCCAAATGAACCTTGACCCGCTGACGCTGAAGATCGCTTACCTGGCCTCCGTAATCGGCAGTGACATGGGCGCGCTGCTGCTGCCGATCGGTACGCTGGCTTCGTTGATCTGGCTGCACATCCTCAAGCGGCATAAGGTCAAAATCCACTGGAAGGATTATGTGAGGGTGACGGTGATCGTCATTCCGCCTACAGTGTTGTTCACTTTATATATGTTGGCTTTGTGGGTGCAATGGCTCTATTGACGAATAGAGCCATTCTTTTTTTCGGCCGTTAACCGCCGGTTCAGCCACTGCAAACACGAAACGGAATACTTCACCGCGGCCGGTCTCATTATGCAGCTCGTGGCGAAATCCGGGCCATTCGCGGAACATGCAGCGGTACGGAGCGCGTTCGGCGAATAATCGGCTCGCGCTGATCGAAGTAATCCGATCGTCGCCGCCGTGCAGCAGAAGCAGAGGAACGGACAGTTCGCCGGCATGTGCGAGCGCCCACAAGCCGGCTTTTCGCACGCTGAAAAAAAACCTGGCCGTCACCTTGCCGTGCCGGTATGAATCCTCCGCGTTGCGGCGTATCATGTCCGGAACGGAGGTGGACCTTGCGACAAGCAGATAGCCGAGCTTGGTCGTCCCCGGAGCTATCCGTTCGACGATCCGCCTGGCCATGATCGCAACCGGCGGACGGCTGATCGCAAGCTTCAGCCACGGTCCGGCGACGACCGCTCCGCACAGCTCCGGCTTCCGCCTCAGCAAATAATTCAACGTTACATTGCCTCCCATGCTGTGCGCATAGAGAAAAACCGGCGAGCCGGGGTGGCGCCGCCCGATTTCTGCAAGCAGGACATCCACGCCTTCAAGCAGCGCGTCATACGGATGACAAATCAAAAGAACCTTCCGGTAAACCGGAAGGTTCTTTGCCGTACTTACGCGCAGGGATAGTTTCTCCGGGCAGCCGGTCAATTGCCGGCATCGTACTCGAAAGGATTGACGCCTACGAAACGCCGCCATTCTTCGCTGTCGGCCGGCCCGTCCTGTGCGGCGGCTTCGGAGAGCTCTTCGGGAGCACCCCCGCCCATCGGAGCGGAGCCGTCATAGAAATGCGGAAAAACATTGTCATTTTCCTTCATTCGTCTCACCCCACTTTCAATATAACATAATAAAAACGCTTTCGCATCCTACATTTACATTATTATCATTTTAATCCTGATGTTATATGATTCATGCGGAATAGACACCGCCCTGGCCTGTATGTGTTACGCCTTTGTGGGTTTCATTTGCGATACATAATTCCATGCCAAATGGTGTAGGTTAATGATGGAAAAATGACTCGGTGCAGAAAGGATGCGTCAAGCTTGGACACAGTTGTGCTTGCCCGTGCCCTCTTCGGCTCTTCTATGGCGTTTCACATCATTTTTGCGACGCTTGGCGTAGGGGTGCCGTTTATGGTCGTGTTCGCGGAAGTGCTGTATCAAATAACGAAAAACAACCATTATGCGATTCTGGCCAAAAGGTGGACCAAAGGCTTTGCCATCATTCTCGGCGTGGCGATTCCTTCCGGCACCTTGGTCGGTGTCATGCTCTCGCTGCTGTTCCCGGGCTTCATGGAAATCGTCGGCCAGGTCATTGCCCTGCCGTTCCAGGTGGAGATCTGGGCTTTTCTGCTTGAGGCGTTATTCATGTCGATCTACGTCTACGCGGCTGACCGCCTCTCGCCGACCATGCGGATCATCAGCGTGTTTTTCGTGGCACTCGGGGCCAGCGCGTCCGCCGTGCTGATCACCGACGCTCATGCCTGGATGAATACGCCCCGCGGCTTCGACCTCGTCGACGACCAAGTGGTGAACGTTGATCCGATCGCCGCGATTCTCAGCCCAAGCTTCTTCACGACCTCATCGCATGTGCTGTTGTCCGCCTATATGACCGGGTCGTTCGTGATTGTGTCGCTTGCCGCTTATAAACTGCTGAAACGCGGTAAAACGAAGGAAGAACGGGATTATCATTACCGCAGCCTGAAGCTGGGACTGATGCTCGGCGGCATTTTCTCCCTGCTGACTGCTGTCAACGGGCATGCCACCGCGCAAATGCTGCACGCGTACAATCCGGAGAAGCTGGCCGCTGCCGAAGGGCTTTTCGAGACGACTTCCCACGCTCCGCTCGCAGTATTCGGAATCGTCGATCCCGTGGCCCAGGAAATCAGAGGCGGCATCGAAATCCCGTGGGCGCTCAGCTTTCTGGCCGGCAATTCGTTCGATACTGTTGTGCGCGGATTGAACGAGTGGCCCGAGGAGCTGTGGCCGCCTCTCTATATCCACACGCTTTTCAATCTCATGGTCGTGATCGGCATGGTGCTGATCGGCCTGTCCTTCGGCGCGCTGGCCTGGCGGTACATATTGAGAAAAGAGCTGCCGCGCTGGTTTCTGCGAATTCTGGTCTGCTCCGGCGCCCTCTCCCTGATCGGCATTGAGACGGGCTGGATTTTCAGTTGCAGCGGCAGGCAGCCGTGGACCATTTATCGTATGCAGCTGACGAGCGAAGCTGCGACCAAGACGAACAATCTCGGTTTTTTGTTTGTGCTTTTCATCACCATTTACGCCGTTCTGCTGGTGTTGACGGCGTTTGTGCTGCGGCTGTATTTCAAACGCCATCCCGTAGCGAAGGATTTGACGACGACGCGAATGGACATTCTCGAGCAGGACGGAGTGGAAACGAATGGATGATCCGACGATTGCCATCCTTCTGGTGTGGGCGCTGCTGTTCGTTTATTCGATTCTAGGGTCGATCGATTTCGGAGCCGGCTTCTGGGGCATGCTGCTCGGCCGAGGCGAGGCTTCCAACGCCGGCGCGCTCGCGAACCGTTTCCTGTCGCCTACCTGGGAAGTCACCAATACGTTTCTCGTTCTGGTCGTCGTGGCGCTCGTCGGATTTTTCCCGTTCGCGGTGTCCATACTCGGCACGGCTTTGCTGCTGCCCGTCGGCCTGGTGCTGTTCCTTCTGCTCATTCGCAGCAGCTTTATGGTCTACGCGTACTCGGCGAGGAAATACGGCCGGCTGCTGAGCATCGTGTCGGGCGCGACCGGCCTGCTTATCCCCGGCTTGCTGATCAGCGTATTGCCGATCTCGCTCGGCGGCTTCATCGATCTGGAGGGCGGCGTTCCGAAGCTCTATTTCGGCCGGCTGCTGGCTTCCCCCACCCTATGGGCGCATCTCGGATTCGGCCTGTCCTCCGAGCTGTTTCTCTCGTCGCTGTTTCTGGCCGATTACTCACGCGAATCCCGGGACACAAGCGCCTATTTGCTGTACCGGAAAATCGCGCTCTGGCTCGGTCCGTTCACGTTGTTCTTTGCCGTCGTCGCCACCTACACCATGGTTCCCAACGCCAGATGGATCGTGACCGGCATCGAAACGAATCTGGCCTGGTTCATTTTCTCCATCGTCGCCTTTATAATCGGCTATTGCACCCTGCTGTGGGCCAACACAGACGGCCGGTCGGGACTGCCCCGCGTCGCGTTCACGGCGATTATCGTCCAGTATGCGCTGGCCAGCATCGGCTACGGCCTGGCTCATCTTCCCTACTTGATCCATCCCTATCTCACCATCCAGGAGGGCTTCACGAATCCTAACCAATTCCAGGCGCTCCTGATCGCCTATGCCGCAGGGATCCTGATTCTAGGACCGGCTTTTTACTACTTCTGGAAGCTCTTTCTGAAGGATAAAAGGTACCTGCGCCACGAATAATTGCGCCGAGCCTGCCGACGCGACGCAGCCGTACGTCCGCAGACAACAAGCCGGGAAGCAGAGAAATGTCTGCGGCCCGGCTTGTTGTCTGCGGCTTTTCGTTCAACTATTCAACGCCTTCTGAATGTTCGTCATATCGACCTGAAGCTGCTCGGCGACGTTGTACGGGTGATACAAGCCCCGCTGCATCAACTACGCAGTGATCACGCCATGGGTAGCAATCGCACCCTGCAGATGCGTATGCATCACGGCCTTGATCTCCGGCGTGACGGATTCCGTTACGGCCTCAAGCGTTTCATGCAGCGCATAGCCCCTTAATCCGTGAATGTTTGCCGGTACCAGGCGGCGGCCGCATCGACCTCGGACGCCGTCAATTGATGCCCGAAACTTTCCCAATGAAGCATGACATCGGCGCCCGCTTCGCTCAACTGCCTGTTCAGCTCCTCCGACTCCTGCGGGGAACAAAGCGGATCGTTCCGCCCTGCGCCGATAAATACGGGCACTGCCGACAAATCGGGGAGCTCAATCCCTCTTCTCGGCACCATCGGATGATGGAGGATGGCCCCTCTAAGCGCGTCTTTATAATGATAGAGCAGACTGCCGGCGATATTCGCCCCGTTGGAGTAACCGACGGCCACCAGATTGCCGCGGTCGAACCCGTACTCGGCGGCGGCTTCATACAGGTAGTCGTTCACTTCCTTCGTTCGGAAGATAAGATCCTCAATATCGAACACGCCTTCCGCAAGCCGCCGGAAAAAGCGCGGCATGCCGTTCTCGAGCACATTGCCCCGCAGGCTGAGTACCGAGGAATCCGGCGATATCCGTTCCGCCAGCGGCAGCAGATCACGTTCCGTACCGCCGGTGCCGTGGAAAAGCACAAGCGTAGGTGCCTGCGGATCGTTACCTTTTACAAATAAATATTTCATCGTTCCCCCTCCTTGATTTCACGTACCCGGATTGGCAACAAATTCGCCTCGATCCGCTCGCGATGCGGCTCGAACCATTCGGGAAGCATCAGCTTGGCTCCAAGCGAATCCGCTTTCTCGTCATTCGCAAAGCCAGGCGGATCGGTTGCGATTTCGAAAAGGATGCCTCCGCCCTCGCGGAAATAGATCGCGTTGAAGTACTGCCTGTCGATGATCGGTGTTGGCTCATATCCGTTCTGCGCCACTTCGTTTCTCCATGCCTCATGTTGTTCGAAATCCTGCGCCCTCCAGGCGATATGGTGAACGGTACCGGCTCCGCCTGCGCCCCATTCCATGTCGGAAAGCGGCACGTCGATCAGGTTGCCCAGCTCTCCTGCGGCTCTGAATCGTGCGTAGCCGGCATCCTCGCCCACCTTCACCAGGCCGAGCACGTCCTCCAACGCCTGTCTCGTCCGCTCCGAATGCGCGCTGAACAGCACCGCTCCGCCAAAGCCCTTGATCGCCTTATCTGCCGGAATGCCGTCGAACGACCAGGTGCTGCCCGCTCCTTCCTCCCGCTCGACGAGCTCAAGGCGCAGCCCTTCGTTGTCTGCGAGCTGGAGATACAACTCCGAGAATCGGGACGATTTCATCACTGAAATGCCGAGCGATTGCAATCGTTCTTCCCAGAACCCGAGCGTGCCCGGCGGTACTGCGTAAGTGGTAATCCCGACCTGTCCTCCGCCGACCCGACCCCTTCGCGAATCCGGCCAAGGGAAAAAGGTGATGATCGTTCCCGGGCTTCCGGCTTCATTGCCGAAATAGAGATGATAAATTTCCGGAGCGTCGAAATTGATTGTTTGTTTAACCAACCGCAGTCCGAGTATGCCTGCGTAGAAATCGACATTCTCCTGCGGGTTTCGGGCAAACGCGGTAATATGGTGGATACCTGCGGTTTGCATTGCCATCGTTTATCCTCTCCTGTTCGATCGTACGTACCGGTCTGCATGCCGGCCGTCGCTTCATTTATTAACCTTGCTGTCGTTTTCCTAGCTTCTTCAGAAGCGCGGCTGCCGTTTCCTTCTCTTCCGGATCGAGCACGTCCATCATCGAATGGACGAGCTCGGCATGTGCGGGGAAAATGCGTCCGAACCATTCGACGCCGGCGGGCGTGATTTCCGCATAGACCACCCTGCGGTCCTCCTCGCAAGGGACACGCTTCAGCAACCCCTTTCCCTCCAACTTATCGATATTGTACGTAACGCTGCCGCTCGTCACCAAAATTTTCTCGCCAATTTGTTGCAGAGGGATACGTCCCTTATTGTACAGCACCTCAAGAATGGTAAACTCCGACGGTGACAGACCGTACTGCTTCATGTCTTTCACCGTCCGGTCCATCACCGTTCTGTACGCTTTCGAGAGTACGACGAACAATTTAAGCGATGCGGAGCGGTCAGTGTCAGAATCCCGAAGCACGGATAGCTCACTTCCTTTTATATCTCAAATTTAATTATCTTAAATTAAAGATATATGATGAGGCGCGATTCGTCAACTACGGACGCCTTCATTCCCGAAATGATTTCAAGGGGGGATGGACACCCTATAGCTGGCTGCAAATACACCCACTGGAGGCGATGATATGCGGAATATCGAATTGAGGCCGGATCTGCGGACATCGGGGGGTGAAGTGAGCGATATTATGGTCGGCGGCCAGGTTTGCGGTACCCTCACGCTCGTGTATCGGGAAGGCGACCGGGTTGCGGGCGCCGTGCAAATCAAGGAAGAATCGTTGAAGCAGGGTGACAAAGCGCGGGTCGTCTCGTTCCTTCAGAACCATATCCAGTCGTTGGTGCATGCCGTCCGGGCGGAAACATGCGATGTCATTATGACCTACAGCACCTACGATCAGATCGTAACGACCGATTCGGAGATGGAGATGCAGGCCGACAAGGAGCACGCCAGGACGAAGCAAGCGGGTACGGACGCCGAGGCATGGGGCTCCGCCGAATATGAGCTGGTAACCGTCAACGAGACCGGAGACCGGATCGATTATCATATTTATGACGATGAAGGCCGCTGGTTGGCGGAAGCGTCGTTGGATACCGCAAGCCCCGACGTTGAAGGCATCGTTCGTTGGGTATACGAGCCCTCGGACGAAGAAATCGAGATGATTACCGAGCTGCTTGTGTCGGATTTCGATGACACCGCCGTCGACTCCTTATTCATCGACCACCGTTACGAGGACGAGGTGCTGGAAACCGTCGAGCTGACGCATGAGGATCTGCTCGATACGCCTCTGGAATTGATCAGCGACCAAAGCGAGGACGATTATGACGTCATTCTCGCGCGGGACGACAACGATGTGCTGACGTATGAGATTTTCAAACAATCCGCAGGCGGCCTGCCGGTCGGAACGGCTACGGTCGATATCGAAAGCACCCGGCTGACCGGCTTCATCGAATTCAGCGACCGGCACAACATGGAGGACGCCGAGGCGATCACCTCCCTGCTGCTCCGCGAGCTCGACAAGGAGAAAGATTACGACGGTCTTCACCTGTCCTTGATGTACAAGAACGAACGTGTCGACGAGATCGTTGTCGACTACGAACAGGTTCACTGAAGCGGCAAGCCGCATAAATAAATAAGCCGCGCACCACGCGGCTTTATTGCCTTTCAAGCCACAGCCCGACCGGATTGCCGTTAAAAACCAGCTGGCTGACCGACAAGCCGTAATTGCCGGAGTTGTTCAGCACTACGCTGAATGATGTAATGCTCATGCAGCTCCTCACCGCTTACGGTCGACGCGATCGCTTCGGCAGTCGCCAGCTTCATGCGCTCGTTGATCGTGCGCGCGCGGCATTCCAGCGCGCCGCGAAACACGCCCGGAAAGCACAGCACATTGTTGCTCTGATTCGGATAATCGCTGCGCCCGGTAGCCAGCACGCGCACGTACGGCTCCGCCGCTTCCGGGTCGATCTCAGGTTCCGGATTCGCCATCGCGAACACGATCGGATCGCGGGCCATCCGGCGCAAGTCCTCCACCTTCAGCACCCCCGGTCCCGAGACGCCGACGAATACGTCCGCTCCCTCAATGACCGTCGACAGCGGCCCCGTTGCGTGATCGGGATTAGTGCGCTCCGCCAGCCATTGCCACATCGGATTGGCATAAGCAACGCCCGCAGCCAATGCTCCGTCGGTCACAACGGCCACCATGTTGCGCTTGATCGTAAGCGAGAACGCCTTGTCCGGATGTTCCTCTATCGCTTTGCACACTTTGGCGACACCCGGCGTATAGACATGCGACAGATCCTCGCGGTTTTTGATCGGCATTCTCGGCTGCACCTCGATCTTGCCGCCGAGATGAACGAGAAAAGTACGGTCGGATACGTTTACGACCTTTACCCCGGCGAGTGCCCGTACGCGATCCAGCAATGCGGACTGGGTCGAATCGGGCACTTTCACCGTTATATCCCTGACCGAGGAATCACGTCCGGAATGTATGACGTCCGTGGCGATGATGTCGGCTCCGAATTGGCCGATCGCTACCGCCACCTCCCCAAAAGAAATCGTTTCCTTCTTAAGCTCCATCCGAATAATGATGTTTGTGCTGGACGCCATCAATCTTCCTCCCTTCCGCCGCAGCGCGAGACTGCGGATCAGCCTTCTTCATTGATGAGTACTTTTTTGCCGCGCAGCTTAAGCAGCAGCGGCACGACGAGCCAGAGCGCGGCTGCGATCAGGAACACAGCGGAAATGGGCTTGGCAACAAAAATCGAGAAATCACCGTCGGAGCCGGTGAGCGCGCGGCGCATATTGTTTTCAATCATCGGGCCCAACACCAGGCCGAGCACGAGCGGTGCCAGCGGAAAATCGTTCTTGGCGAGAAAATAACCGGCGATGCCGCAGGCGATAAGAAGCATCAGATCAAAAGTGCTGTACTGCACCGCATACACGCCAAACACGGAGATCGCCACGATAATGGGCAGCAAATATTTCGGCGGCGTTTCGATAATTTTGGCGAACAGCTTGACAAGCGGCATATTCAGCACCAGCAGCATCAGGTTGCCGATGAACATGCTCGCGATCAGGCCCCACACCACCTCGGGATGCTCGTCGAACAGCAGCGGGCCCGGCTGCACATTGTACATGATCAGCGCGCCCATCAGAATGGCCGTCGTGCCCGAGCCCGGAATGCCGAGCGTCAGCAGCGGAATCATGGCCCCGCCGGAGGCCGCGTTATTGGCCGATTCCGGCGCCGCGACGCCCTCAATGGCTCCGGTTCCGAACTTCTGCGGATTTTTGCTGATTTTTTTCTCCATAATATAGCTGAAAAAAGAAGCCAGGGTCGCGCCGGCGCCCGGCAGCACGCCGATAAAAAAGCCCAGCAGCGATCCGCGCGCGATCGGTCCCGCGCTGTCCTTCAAATCCTGCCGGGTCGGCAGGATTCGTCCTACCCGCGCAATGGTGCCGACCGCATATTCACGGCCGATAATCGTTTTGAATACCTCGCCGAGCGCAAACAGGCCGACAGCGATCGTCAGAAACTCCAGACCCGAGTACAGAACGGCTAGCCCGTAGGTGAAACGCGCGACGCCGGATACGTTATCCATGCCGATCGTGGCGAGCAGCAGCCCGAATACCGTCATCATCAACGCTTTCGTCATCGATTTGCCCGCCAGGCCGCTGACGGCGGCAAGGCCAAGCAGCATGAGCGAGAAATATTCGGCCGGTCCGAACTTGACGGCCACATTCGACAACGGCTCGGCGACCAACACCAGCGCGATTAACGCGATAATGCCGGCTACGAATGAGCCGATCGCGGATATCGACAAGGCCGCGCCGGCGCGCCCTTGCTTCGCCATCTGATAGCCGTCCAGCGTCGTGACGACCGAGGACGACTCGCCGGGCGTATTCAGCAATATGGAGGTCGTCGAACCCCCGTACATGGCGCCGTAATAAACGCCGGCAAGCAGTATGATGGCGCTCGTCGCCGCTTCTTCCGGGCCTAATCCCCCCGTCATGGTCGACGTAACCGGAATGAGCAGCGCCACGCCGCTCATCGGTCCGATGCCCGGCAGCACGCCGACGGCCGTGCCGATCAGCACGCCGACCAGCGCGAATAGCAAGTTATGCCACCGCAGCGCGGACGCGAATCCGTCAGCGAGAAATTGAATGACTTCCATGTCTCCACCGCCTTCTCTCTATTGCAGCCAGGAAGGGAAGCCGGGAAGCGTCCCTTCCAGAATTTGAACGAATAAGTAGTACACGCCGTATGAGAATGAGGCAGAGACGACGAGCGAAGTCACGAGCTTGCCTCTCTGTATCGTCTGGAAGCAAAACAGCAGGAACAGAAACGTGCCGATCACGTAACCGATGTCCTCCAGATAATACGCATAAAGCGCGCCCGCGCCCGCAATCATCAGAAAACGCTTGTAAT
Source organism: Paenibacillus darwinianus (assembly GCF_000598065.1). Lineage (GTDB taxonomy): Bacteria > Bacillota > Bacilli > Paenibacillales > Paenibacillaceae > Paenibacillus_I > Paenibacillus_I darwinianus. Next base: position 27,772 of record NZ_KK082141.1, read on the forward strand.
CCGGCGTCGTTTTACCGTCACTGTCGCCCTTCGGAGCTTTCATGGCTTCGTAGAACAGCCGTATGCTGAGCAGGACCAGGATCGCGCCCAGACCCATAGGAAAAATGTCCGGACCGACGTTGCTGCCGTATGAGCTTTCGCTGATTTTGCGGCTCTCCCACACGAATGCGATGCCGATCAGAAAAAAAACGATGCTTGCATAGCTGTCAAAACCTCTCATCATTTTCACGCCGCTCCCCCCGTCCTTCTGGAAAAAGGTGACGAAAGGAAGGCATGACGCCTTCCTTCGCCACCTTTTATCCGTATCCCCTGGTATCGTTATTTAGCCATGCCGAGCGCGGTCAACAGGTCCTTGATCAGCACTTCTTGCTCGCCCAGAAAAGCGATGAAATCTTCAGAGCCCTTGAACTCGCTTTCCCAAGCGTTTGCCTGCAGCTCCGCCTTCCATTCTGGCGTGTCGTTCAATGCGGTCAACGTTTGCTGCCAATAGACCAATTCGTTTTCCTTCATTTCCTTGGGTCCGAATACGCCCCGCCAGATCGTAAATTCGGCATCGACGCCCGACTCCTTCAATGTAGGAACGTCCTTCACGTCCCCGCCAAGCCGCTCGGCGGAAGTCACGGCCAATACTTTCACTTTGCCGGCCTTCAAATATTCGGCCACGCTCGAAACGTCGGTCGCAATCACATCCGCATTTCCTCCCAAGAGCGCCGCGACGGCTTCCCCGCCTCCGTCGTACGATACATATTTGACAGCTTTCGGATCGATTCCGAATTTATAAGCCGGTAATACCGCAATGAGGTGATCCATCGAGCCGGGCGCGGAACCGCCGGCAACGGTGAGCTTTTTCGGATCGGCCTTCATGTCGGCGAGTAATGCCTTGATGTCGCTGTAAGGCGAATCGGCACCGACGACGATCGCGCCGAAATCCTTGGTCAGCTGCGCCAAAGGCGTCGAATCCTTATAGCCGAACGGCGAATTGCCTTCTTTCTTCAGGTTGTTGATGAGAATCGGCGGCGAGCTGACGAACAGCTTATAAGGATTTTTCGTCTCCTGGGTTGCATACTCCGCCATGAATACGGCACCCCCGCCGCCCGGCTTGTTCTCGACGGTCATCGTCTGGCCGACCAGCTTCGTCTCGGCCAGCACCTTTGTCAGTGCACGGGCCGTTTTGTCCCATCCGCCGCCGGCTCCCGAAGGAGCGACCACGACGATCGGCTTCTCCGGGTATCCGGATGCGGCGGTTGCCGTCTCCTCCGCCGGCTTCTCGGCGGCGTTGGCGGGCGCATTGGCGGCTTTCTCGCCTCCGGCCGCAGCTTGATTGTTCGACGCGTTGTTTCCTCCGCTCCCGCATGCCGATAACAGTAATGCGACCACGGTAACCACGATGCCCCACGTCCATCTGAATTTGGCTCTTTGCACTTTAGTTCCCCCTTGGTTTTGTGTTATAGTACTTTTGATCAAGGCTGATTGACAGCGCTTACACCATTGCATCTTAACACGCCTGTGAAAGCGCTGCCTAGTTTATGGGCATTAATTGGATATTGGTCATTAAATTGATTTTGTTCATTAAATTCACCGCTTAGAGGTGACCGCTTATGCGGCTTCAAACCAAGCTTGTCTTACTGATGTGCGCAGTGACGTTCACGCTGATTGTGGCCATGTCCGTCACGTTCCAGCATATATGGGCCTCCTCCTACAAAAGCCAGATCGGCTCCAAAGCGCTCAATCTGGCCAAAAGCGTCGCTTCGATTCCCGAGATTAAGGAAGCCTTTGACGATCCGGCGCCCTCTCTGACGATCCAGCCGCTTGTTGAGGAAATCCGCAGACAGACCGACGCGGAATTCATCGTGGTCGGCAACCGGGATGGCATCCGCTATTCCCATCCGATTCCATCCAGAATCGGACAATCCATGGTCGGCGGCGACAATGGGCCCGTGTTTGCCGGGCAATCGATCATTTCCGAGGCGACGGGCACGCTTGGGCTGTCGCTGCGCGGCAAAACGCCCATATACGGTGATCGTGGAGATGTGATCGGCGTCGTCTCGGTCGGTTTCCTGATCGAAGATATCAACAAGGAAGCGTACCGTTTCCGGAACACGATTATCGCCATCGCTTCCGTCGCGCTATTAATCGGGGCGGCCGGGGCCGCGGCCATCGCCAGCAATATCAAACGCTCGATAATGGGACTGGAGCCCGAGGATATCGGCCGGCTGTATCAGGAGAAGGAAGCCGTTCTGGAATCGATACACGAGGGCATTCTCGTCGTCAATCATAAAGCCGTCATTACGCTGGTGAACCAGAATGCGTTAAGCCTGCTTGGAACGGAGCATAAAACCGAGCTGATCGGCCGGCCCGTTCTGAACGTCCTTCCCTATAGCACTCTACCGGATGTGATCCACACCGGGACGGCCGAATTCGACAAGGAAGCCATCCTCGGCGACCATGTCGTGGTGGTCAACCGCCTGCCCGTAAAAAACCGAGACGGCCGAGTGATCGGAGCTGTCGCAAGCTTTCGCAATAAATCCGAATTATATTTGCTTACGCAGCAGCTCTCGCAGTTGAAGCAATATGCGGACGGGCTGCGCGCGCAAACCCATGAATACTCCAACAAGCTTTACACGATTTCCGGACTCATTCAGCTCGAATCCTATCAGGAAGCGATCGACTTCATCACGCGTGAAACGAACAGTCAGAGCGACCTGCTGCATTTCATCGTAAAGGAAATTCCGGATCCGATTATCGGCGGACTGCTCGTCGGCAAAATCAACCGCGCGCAAGAGCTCAAGATCAAGCTGGTAATCGATGAAGAAAGCACGTTCAAGGACGTACCCCCGTCCGTTGACCGCAACCTGCTCGTCACTTTGCTCGGCAACTTGCTCGACAACGCCATGGAAGCGGTGCTGAACAACGAAGGGGAACGGCTTGTCACGATTTTTCTTACGGATCTGGGCCAGGATCTGATTGTGGAAATCGAGGACAACGGCCCCGGCATACCGCCGGAGTGGCTGGACAAGATTTATATCGCGGGCTTCTCTACCAAGGACGGCGAAACACGGGGTTACGGCCTGTCGTTGGTCAAAAGAGCGGTCGATCAGCTAGGCGGCATTCTTGAGCATCACAGTGTCCCCGCCGGAGGAACGAGATTTGCGACGGCGATTCCCAAACGAAGGAGAGATATCGTGTGATACAGGTCATTATCGTCGAGGACGATGTCCGCAACGCGGAAATAAACCGAAGGTTCGTGGAGAAGATCGACGGCTTTCAGACGGTCGGAATTGCGACCGACGGCCGCCAGGCCGTGGAACTGCTCGAGATCGTATCGCCGGATCTGGTGCTGCTCGACCTTTACGTACCGCACGTCAGCGGGTTCGATCTGTTGCGGCATATTAAGCTCAAACATACCCAGACCGACATTATCATGATTACGGCGGCCAAGGAGCTGCAAACGATCCGCGAGGCGATCCATGGGGGCATTTTCGACTATATATTGAAGCCCGTCATATTCGACCGGCTGCGTGAGACGCTGGACAAATACAGAAGTTTCCGGGGCAAAATAAAAGCGCTGGAGCAGGCGGGCGCCGAGACCGCCGTCGACCAGCACAAGATCGACGAGCTGCTCCGGCCCGGAGACGGCGAGAAGCAGCGGCCCTTTTACCCCAAAGGAATCGATCAGCTGACGCTGGACAAGGTTACGGTCTACATGATGCATACGTCGTCGGCGCGCACGGCGGAGCAGGTGAGCGCCGACCTCGGCATCAGCCGTTCGACCTCCCGCCGATACTTGGAATTTCTGGTATCCTCGGGTAAAATGGCGGCCGACTTATCCTACGGATCCGTGGGGCGTCCCGAGCGGGTGTACCGCCAGGCGGCGCGGTGTTAATCGACTCAAAGCAATTGAACAAGCGACAGCAACACGCCGACCGCGAAGCCGCACAAGGCACCGTTCACCCGAATCCACTGCAGGTCCTTCCCTACCTTCTCCTCAAGCATGCGAACCAGGGACGCGTCGTCCATCTGCTCCAGATTATCCTTCACCAGCTGTCCGATCCGGTAATGGTTGCGGTCGATCAGGTCGGTGACGAACGACAGCAGACGTCCATCCCATTCCGCAACCCGCTCCGGGTCGGACGACAAGCCGCGAACGAGCGAGCGATAGGCCGCGAACACGACTCGGCCGCCCTTCGCCTGTTCCTGCTCCAGCTTCTCCAGAAGCAGGCTGCGCGCCTCTTCAAGCAGGTCCAGCATGAAGCTGGCGAATGGTTCGCCGTCCAGCTGCCGGTCGATCCACTCCCGCAGCCGGTTCATGACCGCCTCGTCGCCCGGCAGCATCAACAGCCGTACCCGAATCTCGCGGAGGATCGCCGCGCGTTGCGCATTGTCCGACCGACGCAGATCGCCGAGCGCCGAGATCAGCAGATTTTGCAGAATACCGCCCAGCTTGTCTTCGCTCATGAAACCGGCAAACGCCTGAAAAGCAAATCCCGCGAAACCGCCCACATTCAGCTCGGAGAGCTTATCCGCCGCCAGCTTGCCCAGCATCATGCCAGTTTGCGGTCGGCGAACCCAGGAATGCGCCTCCTCCAGCGCATAATCGAACGCTTTTTCATCATAGCGTTCTTCCATGGCCCGAGTCAGCATACGGTCCGCCGCGAGCCTGAGATCTGCTCTGGCGGCGTAAGCTTGCAGCCCGTTGCGGATGAGCGGCACCAATCGCTCCGCCGGTGCACTTCGCACCAGCTCGATAACAAGCCCAAGCAGCTGCCGCCTTGCCGCACGCTTTTGCAATACCTTCGTGGCCAGCGAAACGGACAGCTGCAGCAGGTTCAGGTTTTTGAGCTTGTTCCCGATGCTTTGCTTATTCAGCAATTCGTTCTCCATCGCCGAGATAAGCGAGCGGATGAGCTTGTCGCGGTTTTTGAGCAGCAGCGAGGTGTGCGGAATTTTCAGGCCGAGCGGATGGCGGAACAGCGCGGTCACGGCGAACCAATCTGCGATCCCGCCGACGAGTCCCGCCTCGAATCCGCCTCTTAGCACGAAGAAAAAGCCCTTATCCGGCAGAAAGAGCGTAATTGCAAATCCGGCTGCCATAACCAGTAATGAAACTGTTGCAATGTTTTTGGTGTTCATGCTAAGCCTCCTGACGGACAGTCATGCAACTTTGGCGGCGTACGAATGTATCGGGGTCTCGCAATTAAAGTCACGCACCGCAAATTTAATATCGTCCGCTTCGGCCGATGTCATCCCCGTCTTCAGTACAAGCAGCGCTTCCGCATGATAAGAGCGGCCTTCCTGTCCTTAATCGTTTCAACCTGATTATTCGACATTACTACGGACTATTCCCCTTTCCGTTCCCAAAATAAACAAGCGAAGGGCATGCCTCTCGCACGCCCTCCGCGATCCGTTAATGCTTTCCGGTCTCCTGCTTGACCCGTTCCCTGTAATCCTTCGGCGTGAAACCGGTCTCGTTCTTAAAGACGCGGTTGAAATGCCGGAGGTTCAAAAAGCCGGTGCCCTCTGCAATGACCGCGATTTTCTCGTCCGTCATCGCGATTCGCCGCTTGGCCTCCGCCACGCGCAGTTCGGTCAGCCGTTCCACGAACGTTGTGCCGGTCCGCTGCTTGAACAGGCTGCTGAAGTAAGCCTGATTCAGAAATACGCGATCCGCCGCTTCCTTCAGCGTTACAGGCTCCCGATAATGGCGCTCCAGATAACGAACCGACTGCTCGATCGGATCGCGCTCGGCATTGCGGCCTCTTGCCGCAATGCCGGCAGTCAGGCGTCCGAGCAGTTTCCGGCATTCCTCCACCAGCTCGTCGATCGCAGAAATCGAGCAGATATCGAACAACAGCGTGCGGATGTCCGTCTGGCGCAGCCACTGCTTCGTGATCCCGAGATCCTCGGCCAGCTCGTAATAATGAATGAGCAGCTTGCAGATTTGCTGGTGAACGGCTTCCGGTGTCTGCGCGATCCGGCATAGATCCTGAATGACCGTCTCCACGATGCTTTTGACCTCGTCCGTTTTTCCTTCATTGATCGCCTGCTCCAGCGCCTCCCACGACCATTTCTTGATACCGGACTTGAACTGGTTTTCCTTGGCGGTCTGCTCGTAATCGAGCACCTTGTCTCCGCCGACGATCAGCCGGTACAGCAAGGCGATTCCCGCCTCATGATAAGCGCGGGGAATCGACTGTGCGCCTTCGACGACGGTGCCGATCCCGATGGTTACCGTAATATTGGAGAGCGAGCGAATTTGCCTGCGGATCGACGCGGCGATCTCGAGCAGCTCGATCTTCGACTCCCGTTCATCGGCAAGGTTCACCAGCGCGACGACTTCGGTGTCTGATATGACGAAGCACAAACCGCTGGCCCGGTTGTCGAGCACTTCCTGCACGAATTGCTGAATATACAGCTGAAAAAGGGACGGATCGGCGTGCGAATAGCGTTCACGGTCAACCGAATCCTTGTCCAGCTTAATGACCAGGCAGGTAAAATACGGTTGGTCGAAGTCGATGCCGATCCGCTGCAAAAGCTTCATATCCTCCGGGTGAACGCTGCCTTGCAGCAGCCCGGAGGCGACATGCTCGGTCACATGCTGACGGATCAGCATGTCCTCGTTCCGTTCCTCCGCCGACACCGGCTCAGGGGTTCGCTGCAGCAGTTCCGCCTTAAGCTGGTCCAGCACGCGTCCCAACTCCTCCCGCTCGACCGGCTTCAGCAAATAATCTTTGGAGCCGTGTCGCATCGATTGCTGCACATAAGCGAAATCCTCATAGCCGCTGATTACGACCGAAGCGATCTCCGGAAAACGCTCCTTGGCGATCTTCTGAAGCTGCAGCCCGTCCATCCGCGGCATGCGGATATCGGTCAGCACGGCGTCCGGGCGCAGCTCCTCCAGACGCTCCAACGCTTCGATGCCGTCCTTGGCGGCGCCCACCACATCCCAGTCCTTGTCCCAAGCGGCGATCATCGACTGCAGGCCCTTGCGAAAAATCGCTTCATCATCGACGATTAATATTTTGGGCATGTCCTCACCTCCACGTCATGCAAGCTTCTCCTGAGGCGGCCTGAACGCCGGAAGCGTTAGAATGGCCTGCAGGCCGCGAAACGGCATGCTCTCAAGCCGCAGGCCGTAAGGCTCCCCGAAATGCAGGATGATCCTGCGATGCACATTCAGCAGGCCGTTGCCCGTTTTGCCGCCCAAATCGTTGTCATGCAGCAGCCGAAATCGGATTTCGTCCAATTGCGTTTCGGTCATGCCGATGCCGTCGTCCTCCACGATGATGGACAGCACGGCTTCCTCTTCCCGGCAGATGAGACGGATTCGCCCATCACCGATGCCTTTGTCCAGTCCGTGGATGATCGCGTTCTCGACGATCGGCTGAATCATGAGCGGTATGACGGCGAAGTCCATCGTGCCCGCGCCGATATCGACGTCAAAGTGCAAACGCTCCCCATAGCGCATTTTCTGGATTGTCATATAGCCTTTTACGTGCTCCATCTCATCCCTTAGCGTAACCAATTCCTTGCGGCTGCTCAGGCTGTAGCGCAAGAGGCGGCTGAGATTGTTGGCCATCGTCACAATCTCGCGGTTGCCTTCCAGCTCAGCATACATGCTGATCGAGCCTAACGTGTTATACAAAAAATGCGGATTGATTTTGCTCTGCAGCGCTGCGATCTGCGCGTCCTTCTCCCGAATTTCCGTTTCATACAGCAAGTAACCGAGTTCGCTTAGCTTTGAAACCATTGTATTGAATGCGTAGCCAAGCCGTCCGATCTCATCGCGGTTCGCAACCGGGAACGACACTTGCAGGTCGCCCTGTTCCACCTTCCGCATCAGCCGGCTCAGCTTGCGCAAAGGCTTCGTGATCCGGAATGCGATAAAGACCGACGTCAGCATGGCAAGCCCGATACAGATTGCGCCGATCAGAGCGATGGAGTTGCGGACGCGGTCGCTGGCCTTCATCAGCTCGTCAACGGGTACCGTGCTGACGGTGGTCCAGCCGGTTACCTTCGATGTAAAGTAAGCAATCAGCAAATCTCCGCCGTTCTCACGCATTTGCGTTATCCCTTCGCCCTGGAGTGGCCATGGCTGATCGGGATATTCGTAGCCTTCCTTGCGCAGCACAAGGTTGCCGCTGCGGTCCAGAATCGACAACGATTCGCGGTTTCCCATATTGACCTGGGTCAATATGCCGCGTACCGATGCCGGATCGATATCAATTACGATGTAGCCTAACGTTTGCCCAGTGTCGAAGCTTTTGAGCTCACGCGCAATCGAGAAAACCTCATAGCTCATGCCGCTTGTCGATTTGACCTCGTGTGTCGTAATGAAGATCGGCTGGCCGAAAAGGCCTTTGGCTTGCTTCAGCCATTCGGCGCTTTCATCGAGCTTGTAAGTAGTGACATACTGGCTCTCCGGCAGCACGACGTACGACGCTCCACGCTCGCCGTACAGCGAGACGCCCATGATGTCGACCCGGCCGTTAATAAACACCTGAGATACGAAGCTGTTGAGCTCATCGATTTCTTTCAGCGTCAGGGGCTGGCCGGGTTTCCGCTCCGAACGGAGGTAGGCGAGAATTTCATTATATTGGTAGGGCATCAGCGTCAGGCGGTTCAGCTCATTCATATACGTATCGATGTTAAGGGTGACCTGCTTCAAGGTTTGCAACTGGTAGCCGCCGACGTTTTTTTCCATCGTGCCCTGAAAGCTGGTGAACGTGAACACGCCCATGGCGACCAAAGGAACGACCACGAGCAGACAGTTGATCCAAATCAGCTTGCGCGCAAGCTCTTGGTTTTTGAACCATTGCGTTACGTTGCGAATACTCATGGCTTCACCTTCACGAAGTCAATTCGGCGTCGATCAGTCGGGCCGCTTTGCGGAGCGTCTGCTCCGGCGTCTGTTGACCGTAGTTCATGCGCTCAAATTCCTTGATCAGAATTTCGACGATCGACCATTGCTTCACATGCCTCGGCCAATAGGCGACATAATTGGCGGTCGCCGCGTAATCGCTGCGGAATTTCAGCTTGCGGAACTCATCGCTCAGCACCGCTTTGGTCATGCTGGGCACGTGTCCGGCTTTGGCCCACAGCTCGCTATTATCCACCATCCACTTGGCAAAAGTCATCACCGCCTTGCGCTGCTCGCTCGACATGCTGCGGTTGGCCGGAATCGTCAGCGTATGGGAATCCCCCCACACGGCGGGCCGATCATAGAAAACGGGCACCGGCACCACGCCGAAGTCGAGACCTTCGGCATTCTCGAATGCGCCCGTTCCCCACATGCCGGTAATGAGCACCGCTGCCTTGCCGTCATAGAACAGCTTGAACGCATCATTGATGTCGGGCGGGATCAGCTTGGACCGGTAAAGCCCGTTTACATATTTCAAGGCCTCAAGCGCCTTGGCATTGTCGATAACGGTTCGGGAGGCGTCCTCGTTGTAGAAAGAGCCCCCGCCCTTCATCTGATTGTATAAGCTCCACCACAGCCATACGGAATCGATCCGCGTGCTCGGCTGCGCCATCGGGGCCGTATCGGCGGGGATGGCGGACCGGATTTTTTCGAGGAACTCGATATAGCCCTTCGCGCCCGCTCCGATTACCGGTTTGTCGTCCGGACCGAGCAGCCCCGCCTGACGGAGAAGCGTTTTGTTGTAGTACATGACTAGCGCATGCGTATCGAGGGGAACCGCATAAGGCTGCCCGTCGAATACCGTAGATTTGAGAATATTCGGATTGAAGGCCGTCCAGTCCAGACCAATATCGGTCGCGGGCTTCTCCAGATTCTCGATATAGCCGTTCTGCACGAACTGGGGAAGGCTCGTCGTATGGATGACCGCGACATCCGGCGCATTGCCGGCCAGAATCGCCGTGCGAAGCCTCGAGTAATAATCGTCCAGACGCGAGTTCGTCTGTACGATCCGGATATTGTCATGCTCCTTGTTGAAACGGCTTATCATTTCGGTCATAAACCGGTTGTCGCCGCCGCTGAACGGTGTCCAATATTCAAGCCGTATGACCGGCGCGTCGGCGGCCGCCGGGGGAGCTTCGGGGCCGCGGCCGACGCAGCCCCCAAGCGCGAGAATAAGCACCGCAATCGCCAAGCCTGACTTCATTGTTCGGAATGCCCGTTTCTTTCCCATACGTGACTGCCCCCAATGTGCCGTATCGCTTACCGCTTACATTTTAACACTATCCACTATCGCACGATATCCAAATAGTCTATAGCAAGCGCGCCCTTCGTTTCCAGCGTAAGCTCAAACACGCCTGCAGGCAGCATTATTACCGCTTCTATTAGAGCAAACGCGTTGCGGTCGGTGGCCGGAATGGTCACGGTTTTCTTCACGCCGTCACTCGTCCGAATGGTGATTTTCTGCTCCCTGCCCGCTGAGTTGTCTGCCGCAATCCGAACGGTGTATGCGCCTTTGACGGGCACCAGCAGATTCGGGAAAGAGATGAGCGCCTCCTCGCCCTCATTTGTCCGCATAATGCCGCCCGCCGACGCGAACGGATTTCCCTCCGCCTGCGGACCGCCTTCGCCCTGGCCGCTCTCCGCTTCGACACGCGAAATTTCCACCGCCTCAATTTGCCAGCCTTCCGTCGCCGCAGGGAAGGAAATGGCATTATCGGAAGCCGTCAACTTTACGGTCGTATACCCATATCCCGATTGATCGCTATCTGTTTTCGCCAGCCCGATCTCTCCTGCCGCTTGACCGTTTACGAGCATATCGGCCTTCTTAGCCGAGCCGCTCGTGTTGCGGTAGCGGATGAGCAACGGCGCTTCACTGTCGATGGAGGACGGAATATGCTCGAACGTCATACGCCCGTTCTCGATGGCGGCGCTAGCCGCTTCAAACACCCCAGCCCCGGAAGGAACGCCTATGGCGGTGTCCAGCGACAGCGGACCGCCGAATTGCGGCATGCCGTCCGCTCCCCAAATAACGCGCTGCGCGCGAGCCTTGCGGTTGTTCCAGCCGTCGCTGATGCCCGAGGTGGCGTGATAGACGATCCAATCCTCGGTGCCGTCGGGCGACGGGACGAAAGAGTTGTGGCCCGGTCCGAACACGCCCGCTTCCTCGTCCATCTGCAAGAGCGGTTCTAGGGACTTTGTCCAATCGGCTGCGGCGAGCGGATCGCCGCCAGCCTTGAGCGACAGCATGCCCAGGCTGTAGAAGGGCGTCCAGCTGCCCGCGCCGGAATAGACGAGGAACACGTTGCCGTCCTTCTTCAGTATCGACTGACCTTCGTTAATATAAGGCGGGCCGCCAGCCTTCTCCCATTCCAGATCCGGCTGC
>NZ_KK082142.1:0-968 GCF_000598065.1 Paenibacillus darwinianus
CATGACGGCCGAGATCCTATTATTTTACCCGCCCGATTCCCGCCGCCGATTTCGTCAAATGGTTTGAAGGGTACCATGCAAGCCAGCGGGCTTGGACCGATTAAAGACCGGAGCAAAAGGGGAGAGCGGTATGCAAACCGAACGTTATCGTGTATTTATATATGGCTCGCTGCTTCCCGGCATGTCCAACCACATCGTCGTGTCCGATTATATCGAAGCCGTGGTGCCGGGGAGGATTGAGGGAAGGTTGGTCGATTGCGGCGCGTATCCGGCGCTTATACGCAGCGCGAAAGCGAACGGCCGGAGTGTCCGCGGCCTCTGGATCGAAGTCGGACGCGCGGGTCTCGCGGCTATGGATGCTCTGGAACAATTCGGTGGCATCGAGGAAACTAACGATTATGAGCGCGTCTGGGCACAGGACCTTGACCGGCCGGAACGAAACGGGACTCGAGCCGAAATAGCTGGAGCTGGAAATTACCGAGAGCATGACGGCCGAGATCCTATTATTTTACCCGCCCGATTCCCGCCGCCGATTTCGTCAAATGGTTTGAAGGGTACCATGCAAGCCAGCGGGCTTGGACCGATTAAAGACCGGAGCAAAAGGGGAGAGCGGTATGCAAACCGAACGTTATCGTGTATTTATATATGGCTCGCTGCTTCCCGGCATGTCCAACCACATCGTCGTGTCCGATTATATCGAAGCCGTGGTGCCGGGGAGGATTGAGGGAAGGTTGGTCGATTGCGGCGCGTATCCGGCGCTTATACGCAGCGCGAAAGCGAACGGCCGGAGTGTCCGCGGCCTCTGGATCGAAGTCGGACGCGCGGGTCTCGCGGCTATGGATGCTCTGGAACAATTCGGTGGCATCGAGGAAACTAACGATTATGAGCGCGTCTGGGCACAGGACCTTGACCGGCCGGAACAGGCGGGTTGGGTTTACGTATGGGAGGGAACGAGAGGTTTTCCGGAT
>NZ_KK082142.1:1068-36847 GCF_000598065.1 Paenibacillus darwinianus
TTACGTATGGGAGGGAACGAGAGGTTTTCCGGATGTGCGAGCCGATTTCTGGCCCGACTATTGGCTGGATGAGCTGCGGAAACCAAACGGACGGATCGGCCGATAACAGGCGCCGGCGCCGCAGCAGCAAAGGGGAAACGCCGCAGGCGTGCGGCATGGCCTTGCGGCTGCGTTTGACGCGGCGTCAGGTGAATACTCCAATCTGCACAAGCGAGCCCCGTATCCGGTCCGCAGCTTCAACCATTCTGCGGAGGGACCGCAGCGTTTCTTCGATGCTCCTCGTCTTCAGGCCGCAGTCGGGATTCACCCACAGCAGCTCTGGCGGGACGGCGTCCAGCGCTTCGAGGATGATCCGCTCCATCTCCGCCGTGTCGGGAATGAACGGGCTATGACTATCATAGACGCCAAGGCCGATTCCTTTGTCGTACGCTTCGCTATGCAGCGACTCGATCAGCGTGCCGTGGTTGCGCGACGTTTCGAGCGAGATGACGTCCGCATCCATGTCGCGGATCGCACCAAGCATTTCATGAAAATCGGAATAGCACAGATGCGTATGAATTTGCGTCGTATCCCGTACGGTGCCGACTGTCCGCTTGAACGCTTCGACGCCCCAGCCGAGATACTCCTTCCACTCCCTCTGCTTCAGCGGGGCCCCTTCGCGCAGCGCCGGTTCGTCCACCTGAATCATCCCGATGCCGGCCGCTTCCAAAGCTTCGACTTCCGCGCGTATGGCGTCCGCAAGCTGGAAGGCAACCTCTTTGCGTGGAATGTCCGTACGGACGAACGACCCGTTCAGCATCGTCAAAGGGCCGGTCAGCATGCCTTTCACCGGTTTGCTTGTCAACGAGGCGGCATAGACTGTCTCTGCCAACGTCACCGGCGCAATGTGAGCGACATCGCCGAACACGACGGGAGGCTTCACACAGCGGGAGCCGTACGACTGCACCCAACCATTCTCCGTAAACACATAGCCGTCCAGGCATTCGCCAAAAAATTCCACCCTATCGCTCCGCTCGAATTCGCCATGCACAAGCACATCCAGCCCGATCGCCTCCTGAAGTGCGATCCATTCCGCGATTTTCGCTCGTATTAACGTCTCGTAAGCGGTATCGTCCAGCTTGCCCGTGCGCCATTGCTGACGCGCTTTGCGGATCTCGGGGGTTTGCGGCAGGCTGCCGATCGTCGTGGTGGGGAGCAAGGGCAGGTTCCATTTGGCCTGCTGCGCCTTACGGCGCTCATTGAATGCCGACCGTCTCGAGAAGGCGGCACCGTCATCCATCGAAACGCTCGTCTGGGCGAATCGGTTGCGCCCGGGGCTCTGCCGCAGTGCATCGAACAGCAGGGCATTATCCTGCAGCTCAAGCTTTACCGCGGAGATGCCGTCACGCAACGCCGTTCTCAACACGGCCAGCTCGCCGAGCTTCTCGTCGGCAAACGCCAAAGCCAGCCGCTCGATTCCCTGCAGCTTTTTCTCATGCTTCAACGTTACAGGGACATGGAGGAGGCTGCAGGATGGCTGCAGCATGATCCGTTCGGGCGGGATGCATTGCTTCAGGCAGTCCAGCACGGCCAGCGCCGCAGTCAGGTCGGATCTCCAGATGTTGCGTCCGTCAACGATGCCGGCGCCGAGCACCAGCTGCGACGGAAAACCGAATTTGGCTATTTGTCTAAGCGATACGCCGCGGTCATGGACGAAGTCGAGACCGATGCCGTCTACCGGCAGCGAGACCAGCGTCTCGTAATTGTCCACGGCATCAAAATAAGTTTGGACCATCAGCTTGAGCTGCGGCGCAGCCGCGCGCAGCACATGGTAGATTTCGCTCAACAGCGGCCAGTCGCCCGCGTCGACGTCCCCTGCGAGCGCCGGCTCGTCGAGCTGTATCCACGCGGCTCCCGCGGCCTCCAATTGAACCAGCAGTTGCGCGTATACCGGAAGCAGCTTGTGAACGGCCTGTTCGCGGGCGCCGGAGGCGATTCCTTTCGATAACCGGACGAACGTATATGGGCCTACAAGCACGGGCTTGGTTACGATCCCAAGCGCCGACTTCGCTTCCTCGAAGTCGGCCAGCCATGGATTGGACCGCAGCTCCGGAGCGGATTCCTGCGTCCACTCGGGGACGATGTAATGGTAGTTGGTGTTGAACCACTTCGTCATCTCGCAGGCGGCGATTCCTTCCGCACCGCGAGCCATTGCAAAATACAGCGCCGATCCGCCGTCCGCCTGCAAACCGGCGAATCGCTCGGGCACCAGGCCGAAGGCGACGCTGTGGTCGAGCAGATGATCGTATCGCGTGAAATCCCCGACCGCAATGAGGTCGACGCCCGCTGCTTGCTGTTTCCTTAAATGGTGCAAACGGAGGCGTTTCAATTCGCCCTCCAGCTGTTCTTCCGGAAGCTCGCCAATCCAGTAGGCTTCCAACGCCTTTTTCCACTCCCGCTGTTCTCCAATTCTCGGATATCCGAGATTGGACACCGTTCCGATCCCGTTCCCGACTTGATTGATGCTGCTCGACACTTTGCAATTCCTCCTTGGCGGGGATAGTCTAAACAACCGTTTCCCAATGAATAATAATAAATATACATCTTAATGAATAAATATGCAATAAACGAAATGACTATGCGAAATTGACTATGCGAAAAACCGCCCGGACGTCATCACGATGACATCCGGGCGGTTTTATGCAGCGAACGGAGCTTGTATGCACAGGCGGCTTGCTTCACGGGGCTTTCTATGCAAGCAGCCCCGCGCGGCTATCCATACGCAGGCAGCTCCAAGCATTGCCCTACAGGTCGCCCCAGTTGAGATTGGAGGACTTGCTGTAGTTCGTAACCTTTTGCTCGAAAAAGTCGGTTTTCATGCCGTTCATGTTGCTGAAGCTTTCGACCCATTTCATCGGATGCTCGGTGATTTCCGGGTAGAGGACATCCAGGCCGAGCTTGCGCAGCCGTTCGTTGGACAGCCACTTGATGTACTGCTCGAGTATTTCGTTCGTCAGGCCGGCGATCTGGTTGTTCGTGATGTATTGGCCCCATTCGACCTCGTTCTCGACGGCGGTGCGCATCATCTGGCGAAGCTCCTCAATCAGCACCGGCGTGAACAACTCCGGATTCTCCTTGCGCACCTCGCGGAAAATGCCCTGGAACAACGCCAGATGCGTCAGCTCGTCGCGCTGGATGTATTTGATCTCCGACACGGTGCCGAGCATTTTGCCCTGGCGGCCGAGCGCGTAGAAGAAGCTGAACCCGCTGTAGAAATAAATGCCCTCGAGAATGTAGTTCGCCATGATCGTTTTGACGAGATTCTGCGAAGAAGGCTCCGCGATGAAGTTCTCGTACAGGTCGGTGATGAACCGGTTCCGTTTGAGCAGGTTTTTGTCCTCGCGCCAGGCGTTGTAGATCTGTTCGCGCGCCTCGGCGGAGCATACGCTGTCCAGAATGTACGAATAGCTCTGGCTGTGCACCGCTTCCTGGAACGTATGCACGGTCAGGATCAGATTGACCTCCGGAGCGGTGATGTACTCGTTGATGTTCGGCAGGTTGGCCGTCTGCAGCGAGTCGAGGAAGATCAGGAAGCTGATGATTTTATCGTAGCTGTTGCGCTCGGACAACGACAGGTTTTTATAATCTTTCGCATCTTGGGCCAGCGGAATTTCCTCGGGAATCCAGAAGTTGTTCATCATCTGCCGATACATTTTCGTCGCCCAGTCATATTTCACGTTGTTGAGCTCGATCAGGTTCGTCGTATTGCCGCCGATCATCCGGCGCATGCCCCAGTCGCGGTCGCCTTCCTCGTTAAAAAGCTTTTTTTTCTGCAATTCCATCGGTAAGCCTCCTTGAAATCGATTATCTCGTAGTTAAGCTCATCGCGTGCCGCCCGCAACGGAAAGGAAAGCTGCGGCGCATTACGCGCTGCAGCTTACGCAGTCCTCCACTTCCAGGCTCTTGTTGCGGCAGTAGTATACGGTTTTCAGCCCGTTCTCCCAAGCCGCCATATACAGATCCAGAAACTCTTTGGCGGAGTAATCGGGCGTGATGTAAAGGTTGAACGACTGCGCTTGATCGATATGGCGCTGGCGGCGGCCCGCGGCCTTGATGCTCCAGTGCTGGTCGATATGATGCGCTTCTTTATAATACCAGAAGGTTTCGTCATTCAGGTTAGGCGCGGTTTGCGGAATGACGGCATTTTTCTTCTCCTCGATGAAAAACTTGTTGAAAATCGGGTCGATGCCCGCCGTCGAGCCGGCGATCAGCGACGTGGAGGCGGTCGGCGCGATGGCGAACATCCAGGCATTGCGCACGCCGTTCGCGGCAACTTCCTTCTTAAGCGCCTGCCACTGCTCGCTTTCGTAGCCTCTGCGGTCGAAGTATTCGCCCGATTGCCACTCGCTGCCTTCGAATGCAGGGTAGAAACCCTTTTCCTTGGCGATTTCCATCGAGGCTTTCACGGCGCAGTAGTTGATCCACTCGTACAGCGAGTCAGCGGCGTCGAGATGCTCGTCGGATTCCCAGGCGATTTTGTTCAAAGCGAGCCATTGATGATAGCCGCTCGTGCCGAGGCCGACGGCGCGATATTTCTTGTTCGTAATTTCCGCCATCGGAACCGGGTAGTGGTTCAGGTCGATAACGTTGTCCATCATCCGCATCTGGCAGGCGACGACTTCGGCGATCTCTTCCTTGGAGCGCGTGCGTCCGAGGTTGAGGGAGGACAGGTTGCAGACGACATAGTCGCCGCTCTTTATCTTCGTCGTGATGACGCCGTCTTCGTGCGTCGTCTGCATATATTCGGTCGGGCTCATGTTCTGGCAAATTTCCGTGCACAGGTTGGAGCAGTAGATGATTCCGGAGTTTTTGTTCGGGTTCGCGCGGTTGACCGTATCGCGGTAGAACACGAACGGCGTGCCCGTTTCGAACGAGCTGGTCAGGATGCGCTTCATGATGTCGATCGCCGGAATTTCTTCCTTCGAAAGCTCCGGATGGTTGACGCACTCCTCGTAGCGGCGCTCCCATTCGTCTCCCCATGAATCCTCAAGCGCCCAGCCCATGTAGGTGCGAACCTCATGCGGATCGAACAGGTACCAGCTATCGCGCTCTTGAACCTTCTTCATGAACAGGTCGGGAATGCAGACGCCGGGGAAAATGTCGTGAGCCTTCATCCGGTCGTCGCCATTGTTCGTCTTCAGGTTCAGGAAATCAAGAATGTCCCTATGCCATATGTCGAGGTAGACGGCGACGGCGCCGGAACGCACGCCGAGCTGGTCGACCGCAATCGCGGTGTTGTTGAAGTTTTTCACCCACGGCACGACGCCGCCGGCGACGCCTTTGTAACCGCGGATGTTGGAGCCGCGGCTGCGGACCTTGCCGACATAAATGCCCATGCCTCCGCCGAATTTCGATACCTGCGCGAAGCTGGAGTCGACGTTGTAAATGCCCCACAAGTTATCGGGAACGGTGTCGATGAAGCAGCTCGACAGCTGGTGGAACGGCTTGCGCGCATTGGCCAGCGTCGGCGTCGCGACCGTCATCTGCAGGCGGCTCAGCACGTCGTAGAACTTGCGGGCCCAGCCGAGCTTGTCTTGCTCCTTCATGGCGAGGTGCATCGCTACGCCCATGAACAGCTCCTGGGGCAGCTCGAGCACCTCGCCGTTGAAGCCGCGGATCAAATAGCGGTCAGCCAGCGTTTTCAGCCCGATATAGTTGAACAGGTAATCGCGCTCCGGCGCAATATAGTTGCCGAGCTCGCGAATTTCTTCCCTGGTGTAATGCTCCAATATGTATTTGCCGTAAAAGCCCTTCTCGGTCAGATAAGTAATGAGCGAGTAAAAGTCCCCGTAGCCGAAGTAACCGTATTTGCGGGTAATGGCGGACTCCTTGTACAGATCGTATACGAGCAGCTTGGCCGCAACGTACTGCCAGTTCGGCTGTTCGATGCTCGTTTTCTCTACCGCCACCTGGGTAAGGGTGCGCTGAATTTCCTTTGTCGTGATATTGTTGCGGAAATAGGGGAGAAGCGCCGTTTCAAGCTCCAGCGGGTCGCAATCGTTGTAACCCGTGCAGGAGAAATCGATGACTTTCTTCAGCTTTGAAAATATCAGTTCTTCCTTCTGGCCGTTCCTTTTGATAATGTCCATCGGCAAAGTCGCTCCTTGTTAAAAAAAACGTCGTAAAAATATTTGGGATATACAATATGTAGAGGTACAACAAATAAGGTACACCAATATATAGTGTGAAGTCAATGGTTTTCGACATCGATCGTCGTATCCATTCGTATTTAACCGTCAGCTTGCTATCATTCCGGAAATGCGGACTGGGCATGAGTGCGGCACTTAGCGGAGGAAGAGAAGACTGCCCGGATGCCACAGGAGGTCTTCTGCTGTGTGCTGTTGACGGTGGGGGCTGCAAACAACTACAATCTTATAAGATAAACTAAGAGAAAGCGGACCTGTTGCAAAAAGAGAATTTGGGCAAAGATGTGCGGGAGCCGTCGCTTTATGCGGCAGGACGGGTTATAAGCAGGTGCACAATCTGAAAGGCGGAATGGCCGAATGGTCCGGCGAGGTAGAGAAATAACGAGCAGCTGCCATTTCCGGCCGGTAAGGAGACCGATATGACAAAGGATAAGCTGTTCCGTTTTCCGACGATTTTAGCTGGCTTGGTGATCCTCATCCTTGGGATCCTTATTTGGGGTATAACAAAGCCCGACGATAACAAGCTGGCCGACTCCATACAGCCGGGGCGAAATACGCATTCGCATACGTTTCATTTCTCTCCGGATACGAGCTCGATTTGGCTGGGTACGCATGCCGGTCTTTTTAAGCAGAATGGGAGCAAGTGGGACTACTTCGAGCCGTTGGCCTACATGGATATTATGAGCCTGGAATATGATCCGGCCAATGCGGACGTCATGTTCATCGGCGGACACGGCTTTATTCAGCGCAGCACCGACGGCGGGAAAAGCTGGACAAATTTGACCTCCGGGCTGCCGGAGACGCTTGATGCGCATATCATGCAGATGGACAGCAACGATCCAAACCGTATCTTTGTTTTTATGGCAGCTGACCGTTCGGTCATCTATGAGACGCGAGACGGCGGAGAATCCTGGCGGTTCCTGATGAATGCCCCGAACAACACCGTTTCATTAGCGAGCGTCAAAGGAAAACCCGGCTTGCTGCTTGTCGGCACGGACCGGAAATTGACCGCCTATGATCTTTCTTCGGAGAGCGCTCAACCACAGGACATTCTGAACGAACCCGTGTATGCCGTCGCGGGAATGCCTGACGGGGACGTGATGGCCATAACGCCGAGCGGATCGAAACGGTCGACGGATTTGAAAGCGTGGTCCGCGGTCCCGTTGAATCTTAATGAAGAAGTTCCGGTTGGCATACGCTTTCTGGATGATGGCCTAGGTCTCGTAGTCACACAGGCGTTAACCGTGTACGAGACGCGCGATCGGGGCGATACGTGGAACCGGCGCACGCCATAGAGTTGCATATGCGGGAATTCCCTAAAGAGCGGCTGATGATAGCCGCTCTTTAGTTACCGTCACGATGGCGTTCATTCCCGCTTCCTTGTGTCCGGGCAGCGTGCAGACGGACCGATAGATTCCGGGTTCGTTCAGTTCGACAAGCTGCCGGACCGTTTCTCCCGGCTTGGCATGGATGTGAATATCCGTTCCTTCAATCTCGAAATCATGGTCCACAGATCCCGTATTGACGAGCGTAATAGACAGCTTCTCATTGCTTAACAGGTTGACGGCACCCGGGGAAAATGAATAATCGGAGGCTTCGATGCGAAGGCTTCGAACTGCGCCGGAGGAATCGGAAGCGGGCGTCAGGCCATGCCGATGAGACTCCGATTGGCTTTGCCCGGTCATCGGCACCCTGTCCGCCGCTATGCTCCCTTGCTTTTCAGCGAGCAGCATAAATCCTGACAGGGCAACCCAAGCGAGGAACAGATATAATGGTTTCATATAAATGGCGCGGCCTCTTTTGGCGGCATGCGGCGCCAATTCGTGGCCGAGCATGAGAAAAAGCAGGAATAATGTGCCCTGAAGCAGGATCGCGGTCAGCTTTACGGCGGTTTCCCCCGTACCGGCCGGAAACATTCCGATCATCATGGGACCCATCATGCCTCCCATAAATCCCGCCAGCATCCCGTCTAGAACGGGCATCAAGCCAATTGCGATCCCCGCTAACGTTCCGACTGCCCCGCCCAGCAGCATGCTGATAAAAGTAACCTGAAATAAATACGCCGGAAACTGAACGGCAAGTACGCTGCCGATGCCCCAGCCGGATGTCATGCCCAACACCATCGAGCACATCATGCCGGTCATGCACGGAATATGCTTGTGAAAACGAAACAGCGCAATAATGTTCCAGGAAACGAGGACGAAATAGCCCAAACCAATGATGGATAACGGATTCATCGTAGTTCCTCTCCTTTCAAGGCCGTCATCGATGCGGGACAAGTGCTATTAAGTTTTATGCGGACAACGCCAATTTAATACGACAAATCGTAGTGGTTCCCGCGGTGGACAGCTTAGTCTGAATGTGTACTGAAGATGAAAATGTAACGGGCAGGATATACTAACGAGCGGGCGGACGAACCATTCCGGCAGCTCGTTAGTTAAGTTTAGTGAAAAAACGTTTGACATACCTATGGGGGGTATAGTATGTTTAATGTGTGAGGCGAACCAAAGCCCACCGTAAATATATTTACTGAAGTAAGGCAAACATAATCCGGGAGGGAAAGTATTATGCAAAAGGTAACGCTGCAAGTAAACGGCATGTCCTGCGGACATTGCGTGAATTCGGTTGAAGGAGCGGTGAAAAACGTCGGTGCATCCGCGAAGGTTGATCTCGCCGCCAATTCCGTATCGGTGAGCTTCGATGAGTCCAAAGTTTCTCTGGAAGCCATTAAAGCGGCGATCGAGGATCAGGGCTACGACGTGGTGTAATGGGAACCCGGAGCCATCCGCAGCGGTGGCTCCATTCTTTTACACATATACATACCCTATAGGGGTATATCAGGGATTGAAGAAAGGGTGGTTTTGATGTCTGCAACCAAATCCGCAGCCGCCGAACAAACAACGATGCAAATTACAGGAATGACTTGTGCGGCTTGCGCCAATCGAATTGAGAAGGGCTTGAAAAAAATCGAAGGCGTCGAGGACGCCAATGTAAATTTTGCGCTTGAGCGAGCATCCGTAACCTATGATCCGAACCTTGTCGATTTGCCCACCATGGAGCAGCAAATTGAAAAACTCGGCTACGGCACGCTTAAGGATACAATCGATCTGCAAATTACGGGCATGACCTGCGCCGCCTGCGCGACAAGGATTGAGAAGGGTTTAAACAAAATGGCGGGCGTAACCAAAGCGAATGTGAATCTGGCATTGGAAACCGCCCGCGTTGAATATAATCCGGCTAGCGTATCGGTGTCCGATATGCAAAAAAAGGTTGAGCAGCTCGGTTACAAAGCGACGGCGAAGTCAGAAGTCGCCGATCCGGAGGAGCATCGCCGCCATGAAGTCAGAAGGCAAAAGCGAAGCTTGTGGATCTCCGCGATTTTGTCTTTCCCGCTGCTGTGGTCGATGGTAGCCCATTTCTCCTTTATGTCATGGATATGGTCGCCGGCTATAATCATGAACCCGTGGTTCCAGCTCGCGCTCGCAACGCCGGTTCAATTCTACATCGGCTGGCGGTTCTATGAAGGTTCCTACAAAGCGTTGCGTAACAAGAGCGCCAATATGGATGTACTGATTGCGTTAGGAACGTCGGCCGCTTATTTTTACAGCATCTATTTAACCCTCGAATGGATGGGGCAATCGGTGTCTGAGCCGCCGGCGATGTATTACGAAGTCAGCTCCATTCTAATCACCCTGGTGCTGCTCGGCAAGCTGTTTGAGATTCTGGCAAAAGGCAGAACCTCGGAAGCAATCAAGAAGCTGATGGGCCTTCAGGCAAAAACGGCGCTTGTGGTCCGCGACGGTCAGGAAATTGCGATTCCGGTAGAAGAAGTGGTGGCCGGCGATATTGTCCTGGTGAAGCCGGGCGAGAAGGTTCCGGTCGACGGCGAAGTTGTAGAAGGATCGTCGGCGGTTGATGAATCGATGCTGACAGGGGAGAGCATTCCAGTCGACAAGCGAAACGGCGACCATGTCATTGGGGCTACGATTAACAAAAACGGCATGCTGCGCGTGAAAGCGACGAAAGTCGGCAAAGAAACCGCGCTTGCCCAGATCATTAAAGTGGTGGAAGAAGCGCAGGGCTCCAAAGCGCCGATTCAACGAGTGGCCGATGTCATCTCCGGCATTTTCGTTCCGATCGTTGTCGGCATTGCGGTCGTGGTTTCGCTGTTGTGGTACTTTGTGATTAAGCCGGGCGAATTTGCAAACGCGCTTGAAATCGGGATTGCCATCCTGGTTATTGCTTGTCCCTGCGCATTGGGACTGGCTACCCCTACCTCGATCATGGCCGGTTCCGGTCGGGCAGCCGAGCTCGGCGTGCTGTTCAAAGGCGGCGAGCATCTGGAAGGCACCCATAAGATTAACGCGATTATATTGGATAAGACCGGAACCGTGACGAAAGGCAAGCCTGAGCTTACCGATGTCGTGGATGTGACGGGCAATGAAGCAGCCTTGTTGAGACTGGTAGGAGCGGCCGAGAAAAATTCGGAGCACCCGCTGGCGGAAGCGATCGTATCCGGTATTCTTGACAAAGGGATTGAACTGCCGGGGACGGAACAATTTGAAGCGGTGCCGGGCTTCGGCATCCGGGCGGTGGTGGAAGGCAAAGAAGTGCTTGCCGGCACACGCAAGCTGATGGCTCAATATAATGTTGCGGTAGCTGGAGCGCTCGCTATGATGGAGGAACTCGAGCAAGCTGGCAAAACGGCGATGCTCATTGCCGTGGACGGCCAGTACGCAGGCCTCGTAGCCGTTGCGGATACGATCAAGGAAACGTCGGCAGAGGCGGTAGCCCGCCTGAAGCAGATGGGCATTCAGGTTATTATGATTACCGGAGATAATAAACGTACGGCGGAAGCAATCGCCAAACAGGTCGGCATCGAGCATGTGTTGGCCGAGGTGCTGCCGGAAGGCAAAGCCGATGAAGTAAAGAAGCTTCAGGCTCAAGGGATGACAGTGGCGATGGTCGGCGACGGCATCAACGATGCCCCCGCGCTCGCTATGGCGGATATCGGCATGGCGGTCGGCACCGGTACGGACGTCGCGATGGAAGCGGCCGACGTTACGTTGATGAGGGGCGATTTAAACAGCATACCCGACGCCATTTATATGAGCCGCAAGACGATGACGAACATCCGCCAGAACCTGTTCTGGGCATTGGCCTACAACTCCATCGGCATACCGATTGCTGCGATCGGGCTTCTTGCGCCTTGGGTGGCCGGGGCGGCAATGGCATTAAGCTCGGTGTCGGTTGTGTTGAACGCTCTTCGGCTGCAGCGTGTCAAAGTATAAGTTCAGGGGAGATACGACCGATGGGGACGACGAAATTTGCGGTTACACCCGGATTTGAAGTGGGAGGCACCCTATTCAAGCCCGAGCAATTGCAGGTGCTTGGTTCGATTGTAGGCGAGGACGCCAAAATTGAACTGACGACCTTCAAACAGCTGTATGTCGAAATGAGCGAAGACGGCGTGGAACAGGCTAAGAAAAAACTACGTGAATCGGGTCTGGAGATTCACCCGGCGGGCTTTTATACCAAAAGCCTGATCACCTGCAATTTCTGCAAAGGGGCGGAAGAAGCCGGCTTGCAGGTGGCTGTACGGTTGAATGAGGCGATTGGGGGCCACGAGGTTCCAAGTCCGTTGAAGATCGGATTCTCGGGATGCGCGCTCGCCACGGGTGAGCCGCTGCTAAAGGATATCGGGGTTGTGAAGATGAGAGATGCTTACGATATTTATATCGGCGGGGAAGGCAAGACGTTGAGAGCGGTGCTTGGTTCGTTGTTCATGCAAGATGTTCCGGAAGATAAGCTCATCCCGGTTGTCGAGAGAATTATCCGGTTTTTTCAAGCCAACGGAAAGAAAAAAGAGAAATTCTCCAAGTTTATCGAACGGGTGTCGTTGGAAACGATCCGCGAGGCCGCTGCCGTTTGAAAGAGGGACCGCTCAGCATGAGCGGTCCCTCTCATTTTAGGAAGGGCGATGCTTTCTCCTAAACGACGATAAAATCGGCTACGGAAATAATCGAATGGAAATAATCCCCAGGTATTCTTTCAGAGCATGACCTGTATCGTTGACGGCATCATAGGAAGGATAGAGAAGCCGTGTGTGCCATACAAACTTCCGGTTCGATAAATAAGCGGTTGGATAAGGAAGAGGCTCCATACCGACCTGCTTGAAGTAAAGGACCGATCTCGCCATATGTATGGCGGACGTTACCAGTATCGGCTTTTCAGCCTTCATTTCCCTTAGCATCGAAGCTGTATACTCCGCGTTCTCGGCGGTATTCCGGCTAGCATTCTCTACGTTTATCATGGCGGGCGGTATGCCTAGTGAGATTAGAGTTTTTTTCCCTGTATCGCCCTCAGACGCGGAATCAGGGTATACTTGTCCGCCTGATACCAAGATAGGCAGTCCGAGCGCCCGCTGTAGAGCGGCCGCCGTTATCAGTCTTCCGGACGTTTCGCCTGAAGGATGTCCGGGTCCGCCGATTCCCGGCGTATCGGCCGTGGCGCCACCCATAAGAACGACAATCACGTCACCCTCGGGCATTTCCGGGGTGCTGTAGTCGTTTTCAAGCGAACGAATCAGGGCCTGGGATACCAGTGAGGTTGTACTTAAATAGAAAATCAAGACGAAGGCGAAGAAGAAAATGGATATCCTGCGGTTGCGTCGAAAGATGATACACCCAAAACCGACAAGAACGAGAATCCACAGTCCGGGAGGAAGCAAGAAAGATGTGACGAGCAGCAATATATAGAACAATAACAGCAGGCCTCCATTCGCGGCAAAACGGTTCGAACCTCTTGAAAGTAAATATACTACAGTTCCTACTGGAAATGAAACGAATGAACAAATATGTGCATCGCGTCTTCCCGGGTAAGATGAAAGAATTCTAATTTGGGTTATAAAGGATTTCGACAAGGAAACCCGAATTAAACTAATCATTGCAAACCAAAACCAATATTTTGCCGAATTTTCTGCGGAAAAACGGGGAAACCATTCCGGGTGAATTAATCCTGATTCCGAGGGATTATAGGGAGCCTTCAACCGAACCCTCAGCTAACCTCGTAGGCACCGAAGGGAGAATAATGTCGTTGAGGAAAGTCGTCGTGTCGTTGTTAAGTGCAGTCCTGTTATTTGCCGCCGCCGGAAGTGTTTCAGCGGCTCAAACCGATCTGCGCAAAGCTGTGAATGAGGTTGTCGGTACTCCTTACAAATGGGGAGGAACCACCGTTGCAGGCTTTGATTGCTCGGGTTTTATCTTACATATATTTAATCAGTTCAATGTGAAGCTTCCGAGAACGTCCAAATCACAGGCGCTTGCCGGTATGAAAGTGGCCAGGGAAGACCTTCGTCCAGGCGATCTGGTGTTTTTTAATACGGACGGACGAGGCATTTCACATGCGGGGATCTACATCGGAGGCGGGGAATTCGCGCATTCCTCCAGCAGCAGAGGGGTTCAAATCAGCAAAATATCCGAAACCTATTATGACAAAAGATACGTTACCGCGCGTCGCGTAATATCCGGTGAAGATTATACCGTTATGGTTAATGATGAGCATGTATCGGATGATTCTCATAACGAAGGAAAGTAAATAAACAAAACAGAAGCCCGGGATTTTTTTACCCGGGCTTGTCCTTTATTTTTGCACGCTGCCGCCGAACAGGAACCTTTTTTCCCACTGTGTGCCTTCAATCGAATCGATGCGGACACCGCCCGATTTTTTGGAGTAGGTGTGCAGGATTTTGCCGTTTCCAAGATAGATGCCGTTATGCGTAATGGATAGCGGCATCGGTTGACTGAATGCTTTGTAAACGACTACAATTTTTAATGGGAGCAGGACGCAAGAAGAAAGGGTGAGACGGGTTGAGAATACAGCGCATCAAGCTGAGCGAAGAGGGGATGAACCGATTTTTCGGATCGCTGGAAGCCCGAATCATGGACATCGTTTGGAAACATGAGGAAGTGACCATAAAGGACGTGCAATCTCTGCTTGATGACGATCTTTCGTTCAATACGGTTATGACCGTGATGAATCGCTTGTACGAAAAAGGCCACTTGAGGAAGTCGATTACCGGCAAAGGTAGAGCTCGATCCACTTGCTTCCAGCCGGTGCAAACCAAAGAACAATTCATTCAAGAACAGACACGGATCGTTACGGAAGGCCTTGTTCAGGAGTATGGCCATTTGATCGTTAATCAGTTGGTGGACGCGGTGAAACAGGCCGATCCCCAATTAATGTGTTTGCTTGAAGCAAGATTGGATGAATGGAAGCGAGGCAGGTCATGAGGATCAGGAAGCATCACATTGCCTTCCTCGGGATGCTGCTGATCGGCGGACTCGTCTGGTCTCAAATGGTTATTTATTTGCTTTATGAGCTGTTCGGGTTTAATCTGAAAACGGGATTCCTGCAATACTGCATCGCCTTCTTCCGCAATCGATTGTTTTGGCATTGGGCGGTACTAATCGGTTTAAATGCGATCGTGATCTATAGTTTCTGGATGATCCTGCAGGTGCTCGCATCCCAGCTCGCGACGCTAAGAAGGTGGAACAAGTATGTTGACGACCACCGGGATCCGCAGCTCACGGCGCAATTGAGCCGAAAATACGCAAACCGCGGTTATGAGGTCGTCGTTATCCGGCATGAATCGATTCTGGCGTTGACTTCCGGGTTTCGGCGGCCGAGAGTCATCCTTTCCAGCACGCTCGTCTCCGAGTTCTCGGAACGGGAAGTTGCTTCCATCGTGCTGCATGAGATCAGCCATTGTCGGCATTACGATCCCGCGCGTATGCTTGTCATGAAAGTCATAACGGACAGCTTGCCGTTTATTCCGGTGCTGAAACGCCTGTCGCACTATATTCGCGTGTGGATTGAGCTGGAGGCCGACCAATATGCGATCCGGCGGATGGGAAGCCGTGCGGATCTCGCAAGCGTCTTATTAAGGTGTTCGCGTCTCACTGAAAATGTAAAGGTCGGCATCGGATTTGCGGATGAAGCGATTAACTACCGTCTGCTTCAATTAATCGAGCCCCAAAAGGAAATACGCGTTCCTTTAGTCCATTTCATGCCCTTGACTATTTCTTTTTTTGTCATTTTCTTCATCGGCATGATTGTCGTAAGCAGCTGTACTTAAGTCGATTATTTCGGTTCGTTTGCCGGTCCGGTACCGCTTATTAAATCTGCCTCTGTCGTTTATAATAAAACAGGGATGTCGGCATCGGCTCCCTGTTTTATTTCTGCTTGATAAAAACAGATGATGTCTTATAAAGGAGTTGCAAATGCATTTACGAGACGCTTTGAACGCACTGTTACTCAACAGCGATTCCATTAATGATCTTGTGTTTTCAGGCATTCAATTTCATTCAGGCAAAGTAAACAAAGGTGACTTATTTGTGGCTATTCCCGGTTTGGCGACTGACGGTCATGATTATATCGAGGATGCGATTCATTCCGGAGCGGCCGCCGTGGTCGGTGAAAAGGATTTGCACGGGCTGCCGGTTCCTTATTTCCGTGTATCCAATGCGCGGCTTGCGCTGGCCCGGTTAGCCAATGCGTTCTATGATCAGCCGTCCGGGCGGCACACGATGATCGGTATTACGGGGACCAACGGCAAGACGACGACCTCGTATTTACTGCGCTACATACTTGAATCGGCCGGGATAACCTGTACGCTTATCGGTACCGTCGGCCATCGAATCAACGGCGTCGACATGCCCTCGACGCAGACGACACCCGATGCGCTGCAGCTGCAGCAGTGGTTGAACCAGAGCAGGGATCAGGCAGTCATCATGGAGGTCTCTTCCCACGGCATCGATCAGGATCGCGTCGGCGCCACCAAGTTCGACTATGCGGTATTTACCAACCTTAGCTACGATCACCTGAACTACCACAAGACAATGGGCGAATACTTCCAGACGAAGGCGCGATTGTTCGGCCTGCTGAAGGAACAGGGCGAGGCGGTTATCAACAGCGGATGCGAATGGGGGGCCCGTCTAATCGATCAGCTGACGACGCTCGAGAAGAACGTTCATACTTTCGGTGAAAGCATTCGGGATGACGTGGAGTTCGTGCGGGTGATAAGCGAATTTCCTTTTAGGTTCGTTATCCGGGAAGGCAGCGAACACCATGAAATCGCCATGCCCATTCCCGGTGTATACAATGCGTGGAATGCCGCGGCCGCCTGGTTGACCGCCCGCAGAATTGGAGTAGACGCATCTGTGATTAAAGAAGCCATCGCAACTTTCCCCGGTGTAGCCGGACGGTTTGAAATTTACCGGCATCCCGCAGGCGCCCGGTTTGTAGTCGATTACGCCCATACCCCTGACGGGTTTCAGCAGTTTCTACGGACCTTACATTCTCTTAAGCCGAAAAGAATTATTCATGTATTCGGTTTCCGCGGTAACGGAGATCCGTCCAAACGGGGGCTGATGCTGGAGATTTCGCAAGCGTGGAGCGACTTAATCATTTTGACCCTGGACAATCTATCGGGCATGGACGGCAATCTGCTGCTGGAGGAAACGGCCAAGCTGGCCGATCGGTACGGCGGGGAACGCATTGTGGTGATTAAGGATCGGACGAAAGCGATCGAGTATGCTTGGCAAGAGGCAGGCCCGGATGATTGGGTTGCGGTTACCGGAAAAGGACATGAAACTTACGACCAGAGCTTTGCGTTCCCGTCCGTTACGGACAGGGAAACGATCCAGTACCTAAGTAACCGCTCCTAATTTTGGGCCGCGCTGAAGATGCCGTTGCCCGACGGTGTCTTTATTTGTATACTACAAGTTGTAGTGTGTTATGCGGTTTCACCGCATCGTATGCGCTACGAGCAAACTGAATAAGGAGCAACGATATGAACGCTGCCGATCTAACGTTATGGATTGTATTCGGAGCGGGGTTTTTATCTTTTATTTCCCCCTGCTGCCTTCCGCTGTACCCATCTTATTTATCCTATATCACTGGGGTTTCGGTGAAAGATTTGAAGGAAGGGAGGGGGTTGTTTCAGAAACAGGCTCTTCTGCATACGCTATTTTTTATTCTCGGATTTTCAATCATTTTTTTTGCATTGGGTTTATCGGCAAGTCTGGTCGGCAATTTATTTTCCGATAACCAGGATTTGATCCGCCAAATAGGCGGTATCATGGTTGCGCTCTTCGGGTTGGTCATGCTCGGCGTATTTACGCCCAAGCTGCTAATGAAGGACGTACGGTTCGAATGGAAGCAGAAGCCTATGGGTTATCTCGGTTCCGTTATGGTGGGCATCACCTATGCGGCAGGGTGGACGCCATGCGTCGGACCGATCTTGGCCGCAGTATTGACCTTGGGCGTCAGCAACCCGAGCCAGGCACTCGTCTACACATTGGCTTACACGATCGGATTTGCCATTCCATTTTTCGTGATGGCTTTTTTTATCGGGAAAATGCGGTGGCTGCTCAAATATTCGAATATCCTCATGAAAGTGGGCGGCGCGTTAATGATTGTGACCGGCTTCCTGCTGTATACGGACAAAATGACGGATATCACGATTTATTTTATCAGACTTTACGGCGGGTTCACGGGATTCTGAGGGGGGATGGCTATGTACACCATATTAAGTGAAATCAGTTCCTTCTTAAGCGGGCCCTTTCTGGAAGCCGCCGACTCCAATACGGCTGTATTGGCTGCGTTGTTTCTTGGATTCATCGGCTCGGTAGCTCCCTGTCAGATTTCAGCTAATGTCGCCGCTATCACCTTTTTTGGAAACCGTCACATCCAATCGAGGCTGTCTTGGGCTGAAGCGGGTATGTATATTTTAGGCAAGGTGGTTTTGTTCAGCCTGTTCGGTGTTTTATTCTGGTTTTTCGGGCAGCAAATTTCACGGGACTTTATTCCGTTATTCGAGTCGGCAAGGAAGCTGCTGGGCCCCTTGCTGGTATTCATCGGCTTGTTTTTACTCGGGTGGATCCGGCTGCCTTTTCAATGGGGTGCGCGAATATCGGGGCGATTGCAGGCAGTCGCTGCCCGAGCGGGAGGCAAAGGCGGAGCCTTTTTGATGGGAGTCGCCTTCTCGATCGGATTTTGCCCGACCATGTTTATCCTGTTCTTCGGATCGCTCATGCCGTTGACGCTGCAATCCTCGTATGGCGTCCTGCTGCCGCCCGTCTTCGCTGCGGGAACGGCAATGCCTTTCCTGCTCATTGCGGGACTGGCTGTCGGGTTCGGCCTCGACCGGGTGTTTATGAAGCGGGCAAAGCATTGGGGAGGATGGGTACAGAAGCTGTCGGGCGTGTTCTTCCTGCTGCTCGGCATCAGCGATACGTTAACTTATTGGACGATTTAAAAGGAATGAGGGAATCGGTATGAAAAAGCTTTTACTGGCATTCGGCGCGGTGGCGGTGATCGCCATGATCGTCGTTTACCAGCTGCGTTCCTTTGAAGAGTCGAAGCAATCAAATTCGGATCCGCGCGCCGCTACAGGTGAAGAGCTGCCGAAAATCGGCTATTCCGCTCCGAAATTTTCGCTCCCCGGGTTGGATGGAGACACCTACATCATGCCGAACGCCAACGGGAGACCGGTTCTGCTCAATTTCTGGGCATCCTGGTGTGAGCCATGCAAGCAGGAGGCGCCCGAGCTCGTTAAGCTTTATGAGACCTACAAAGGAAAAATGGACATCTACGCGATTAATGTCACCGCAAGCGATACGGTAGAGGGAGCCAGAGCCTTCGTCCAGGAATACGGTTTCGAGTTTCCTGTGTTAATGGACAAAACAGCGGAAGTAGCGAAAAAGTACGGCATCCGGCCGATCCCCACGACTTTCTTTGTGAACAGTGAAGGGGTGATCGTGGATAAAGTGATCGGTCCCCTAAATCTAAAATCGATGGAGAGCAAGTTCACGGATTTGCTGAAAAATGGCGGAAGCCAGCAGGCCGCGGCCATGAAGGTCGACCAAGCCCCCGAAGGTGCTGACGCCTTTACCGTCTATCAGAACGGGCGCTACATATCGGACTTTAACCGTTTTAATGCTGCTGTGAGGTATGCCAAAGGCTTCACGGACACAACCATATATTTTCAGCAATACGATACGCCCGTATGGGAGAATACCGCATTGCCCGCCCAAGCCGGTCTCATCGATGCACCGTTAATCGCCCAGATGCCCGAGCTTGCGCGGGGCTGCGAAGTAACGAGCCTGGCGATGCTATTGCGGGTCGCGGGTGTGGATGGCGCGGACAAGATGAAGCTGGCCGAAGAGATAAAAAAAGATCCGACGCCATACCGCAAAAAGAACGGCGTTGTCTACTACGGTAATCCTTATGACGGCTTCATCGGTGACATATATACGATCGATAAGCCGGGATACGGCGTATACCATGGACCGGTTAAGGAGTTGGCTGAAAGTTATCTCCCGGGCCAAATCATCGATATGACCGGAAGCGAGCTGCAGGACATCCTCTATTCTCTCAATCGTGGTGCTCCGGTATGGATCATTACGAATACGTGGTTTTCACGTGTGCCTGACTCGCAGTTCCAGACGTGGGAAACGCCTTCGGGTCAAGTGAAAATTACATATAGAGAGCATTCGGTTCTGATTACCGGCTATGATGAGAAATACATCTATTTTAACGATCCTCTTGCAAATGTTAAAAACAGAAAGATATTAATCGATTCCTTCAAGCAGGCCTATGATCAGATGGGCAAACAGGCAATCACCTATATGAAAGCATGAAGGAAGCCATTTTTAACCCATTCTTCACGAATTCCACAAAAACGATTGCTAGACTGTAATAAAGTCATGTTTTAAAGGAGATTTGTATACAAATATGTGCGGATTCGTCACCGTCTACAACAAAAATCAGGCACTCGTCTCATCGGATATATTGCAAAGAATGACCGATATCATCGCTCACCGCGGTCCGGACGACCAGGGCATCTATGTCAACGATCATGTGGGACTCGGATTCAGGAGATTGAGCATTATCGATATAGAGAATGGCGCACAGCCGCTCGGTAACGAAACGCAGGATGTGTGGCTCGTATTTAACGGAGAGATCTACAACTACCGGGAATTGCGGGAATGGTTAACCGCCAAAGGGCATCAGTTCCGCACGCAGTCGGACACGGAAGTCATCCTTCGGCTGTACGAGGAAACAGGGACGGATTGTCCGAACTATTTGCGCGGTATGTTCGGTTTTACGATATGGGACAAGAAGCGTCAGCTGCTGTTTGCCGCCCGCGATCCGTTTGGCGTCAAACCGGTCTATTACAGCGAGACGCCTTACGGATATATGATTGGCTCGGAAATCAAATCGTTGTTCGCTTCCGGGAAATTGGATCGGGAAGTAAACGAAGACGCGCTGTATCATTATTTGACGTTTCAATATGTGCCTGAGCCGGCTACGATGTTCCAATCGGTAAGCAAGCTCGGGGCCGGCCATTATATGATGATCAAAGACGACAAGATGACAATCAAACCCTATTACAGCGTGCAATTTAACCCGGACGAAACCCGGTCTTTCTCCGATCTGGCCGAAGAGGCGAGGGTCGTTCTGGCCGAATCGGTCGGGCTGCACCGCAACTCCGATGTGCCGAGAGGCGCTTTTCTGTCGGGAGGCATCGATTCGAGCAGCCTTGTCGGCCTGCTGCACCGTCTCGAGCCTACCAAAACGTTCTCCGTCGGCTTTGACATGCCGGGTTACAGCGAACTGGATGAGGCCAGAAAAACGGCGGCTTATTTGGGAACCGAACATCATGAGATACGCATCAGCGCGCAGGAATATATGGATGTGCTTCCCGCGCTGGTCTGGCATATGGACGAGCCCGTGGCCGATCCTTCCGCCGTCGGACTGTACTTTGTCTCCAAGCTTGCAAGCCAGCATGTGAAGGTCGTTTTCTCGGGTGAGGGAGCCGATGAGTTTTTTGGGGGCTATAACATATACCGGGAACCGCATTCTCTGCGCATGCTGCAGCAGCTGCCGGACGGACTGCGGAAAATGACCGGGTTTTTGGCGGAGCTTATGCCTGCGGGCATGAAGGGCAGAAGCTTTTTGCAGAGAGGCAGCCAGACGCTTCAGGAACGTTTTTACGGAAATGCCAAAATTTTCGCCGATCCAGAAAAGAAAGACGTATTGTCCGCTTCCTTCCTCGCAGACGGGTTCTACCGGCCGACTCAAGCTGTGACCGCCCCGCTGTATCAGAAAGCCGAAGCTTACGACGACGTGACCAAAATGCAATATATCGACATCCATACTTGGCTGCGCGGCAACATCCTGATGAAAGCCGATAAAATGTCGATGGCGAATTCGCTGGAGCTGCGCGTACCGTTCGTCGATAAGGAAGTGTTCAAATTTGCGGCCGCGATCCCGACGAAATACAGGGTGACCCCGGAGGCGACCAAGGTGCTGCTGCGGGAAGCTATGAAGGATGTTGTGCCTCCGGATGTTCAAAATCGGAAAAAGCTCGGTTTCCCCGTCCCGACAAGGGTCTGGTTGAGAAACGAATGGTACGTCTGGGCGAAAGAGCTCATTCATACGGCCGATGTCGGGAAATGGATAAACAAATCTTATGCGCTTCGCCTGCTGGAGCTGCACAAAGAGGGTAAAACCGATGCAAGCCGAAAATTATGGACGCTTCTCGTCTTCATGCTCTGGCATCAGATTTATATTGAGGAAAGCTTGCCGTCAGCCTGGAAAGGCTCGCGCATGACGGCCGCCTCTATGTGATTTTTGCCAGCTTGATGCGAAAGGTAGTGCCGGCGCCTTCGCGGCTTGTCACGCTTATTTCGCCCTGGTGCAAGTTGATGATTTCTTTGCTGATCGCCAGACCCAATCCCGCCCCGCCTGTTGTGCGGGAGCGGGATTTATCAACCCGGTACAAACGTTCCCAGATATGGGGCAGGTCTTTCTCGGGGATGCCGGAGCCTGTGTCCGTTACCTCGATTATGCAGCAATCCTCGCGGGCAAAGGTGGCAATGTGAATCGCGCCTTTCTCCGGCGTATACTTTCTGGCATTCTCAAGCAAATTGATGATCACCTGCTGCAGCCGACGCTCGTCACCCATCACATACAAAGAAACGGGAGAGGGATCGTATTTCAAATCGATCCCGGTCTCCTTTATGGAATCGGACATGAGGTCGAGCGCGTTTAAAATCACTTTTTCGATTGAGGTGCGTTTGAACTCGAACGAAAAAGCGCCTTGCTCGAGATTGGCGAGTTCAAACAGATCCTGCACCAGCCTCTGGAGCTGAATGCTTTGCGAATACAGCAGTGTCAAATACCGTTTCTTGTCTTCTTCCTTTGCGACGACATCGTTGGCCAGCACTTCCGAGTAGCCCTTTATATAGGTTAAAGGCGTGCGCAGCTCGTGCGAGATGTCGGCCAGAAATTGATTTCGCTGATGCTTGTAATACTGAATATTTTCGGACATTTGATTGATGGAGCGGGATAGCTGGGCGATCTCATCCGTTCCGCTTGGGATCAGCTCCCAATCATGTTTTCCCTCCGAGATTCGTTGAGTCATGCGAATAATGCGCAGGAGCGGTTTCACAACAAGGTTGGACGTCACGAAGATCAAGGCCGCGCTGATCAAGACGGCAATTGCCGCAACGGACAAATTCGTGACGCCTAACGCCGTGACGGCATTTCGCATCGGTTCGGTCGGGGTCAGCATGATCACTTTGCCGACCACCTGTGAACCGGAAAGGATGGAGGATTGCGTAATGAAATAATACTCATTTTTCCAATCCGATGCGACCACCGATCCGTGCTCCAGGCTGCCGTGCGTAATGATCTTATCCAAATTTTCGGGAGAGAGTCGGGCGAGGTTATCGGAAGCGCCCAGCCTGTTTCCCGATGCATCCAGAATCAGAAGCAGATTATTCGTCAAGCTCTCCATACCCAGCACATGCGAAATAGTCGTTTTCTCAAAATGGTCGCTGAGCAAGGCCGAATAGTTGCTGCTGCGCTGCAGCAATCCTTGAATGCGATCATTCGTGTGGAATCGGACAAACAGCATATAAAGCGTGGAATGGATGGCAATAACGAGCAGCAGGAAAATGATCATAACGAGGCTGCCGAGCTTTACCGACACGCTATTTATCTTTGGCATTTTCATTGCAAATATATCCTGTTCCCCATACGGTTTTTATGACTTCCTGCCCCGGAATGCCGATTTTGGACAACTTCTCCCGAATATTTTTGATATGGGTATCCACGGTCCGGTCATCGTTGACCGTCGGCGTCTTCCATACTAATTCCAGGATGTCGTCGCGGTGGAATACCCTTCCTTTGTTGGAGAGAAAGATGCGGAGAATCGCAAATTCTTTCGGTGTGAAGGACAGCTCGACATCCTCATGGAACACCTGATGCGTCTGCAGGTTCATCTTCAAGCCATTATGCGAAATAACCGTTTGCTGTTTGGCATGCCGCCGGTCCTCGTGTGCGAACTGTTCCCGTCTGAAGATGGTTTCGATCCTGGCCAACAGCTCTTGATACTCGAACGGCTTGGTAATGTAATCGTCTGCTCCGATTCGCAGTCCGATCACTTTATCGGCGGTTTGCTCGCGCGCTGACAGCATTACA
Source organism: Paenibacillus darwinianus (assembly GCF_000598065.1). GTDB lineage: Bacteria > Bacillota > Bacilli > Paenibacillales > Paenibacillaceae > Paenibacillus_I > Paenibacillus_I darwinianus. The sequence continues at coordinate 24,807 of NZ_KK082142.1, forward strand.
ATAGGGACGGTGGAGAAATTGCGTATCTGTCTGCAGACCTCGAATCCATCTATGCCCGGCAACATGAGATCCAGGAGGATTAAATCGAAATGCCGCCGCTTCACGAAATGAATCGCTTCTTCCCCGTCGCTTATCGCCTCGGCTGTGTATCCGGCGGATTGGAGATAAAGAAGCAGGAGCTCGCGCATCGGTTCTTCATCATCAACGATCAGTATGTGTCGGTCTATCATGATCTACCTCTTATCCAGCATATTAGTGTCTTTTCATTGTCTAATATGTTATTATAAACGACTTGAAATAGGGTGAGAATGGGGAAATTTTGCTTGTCGAAGTTCCTTAGCGGGGGGAGGAAATGGTATTGAAAACAAAACAAGCCGTGTTCGTCATTTCGGTTATGATCGCACTGCTGTTTGCCGGCGGGATGATGTATCGGGATCAACTGCAAAACCGGCAATCCGGCCTTCAAACCGTTTGGGATTTGTCCGTTGAAGCAATGGATGCGACGGATAGAAGTTTACTGATCAAACACGCCAGCCCCTTTGGAAGCTACACAAATCGCGCGGACTTCGAGCGGTCAGCCGGCAAGTTGAGCGAGAAGCTCGGCCTCCCGCGCGGCACTATCGAAATGCATGGGATACATCCGGTATATAAAGTCAAAGTCTCGGGCGCAAACGGAGGAAACATTGCGCTCACGCTTACGGGCGACGACGCCGGGAAGACCTACTTGGTCATCACCCGACAGTCGCTCGGCGAGCAGTCCCTCCAGCAGGCGGAAATATGGAAGCAGAATACTTCCATGAAATTAAAGGCGGCCGGTATCGCGCCGGATTGGAATTTTGTCGTTCAGGGGTTGCTTCGATCGTATGACAACGATCCTGCGAGCTTTTTCCGCCTGGTGCAGACGGCAACCTCCGCTGCGGTAATTGAACAGTATGAGGATGTCAATACATTCAGCTCGACTTATTATTCCGCGGCGATCAGCAGCTCCGTGAGAAGCGGTGAACAATCCGTTAATCTCCAAGCCGCATCGCATAAAATCACGGAAACGAATGAATGGCGCGTGACGATCGGTACACCGCTGATTACGATCGAGTATTGATTATACGTATAACCCAGCCTTCAGTGTAAAGGGCCGGGTTGTTTTTGCGCGGTCTTCCTGACCTTTGTCATTTCATCAAATAAGAAATGACGAACAGGATCGATAAATGCGCCGGATAAAAGCTCCGGTACAGCCATTTCGTCTTGTTCATGGCGCGATAATTGACCGGATAGGCAATCAGGATGGTGCCGGCAATGCTGAATAATTGAATCCAGTAGCCCGGGCCGTTATCGAGGAAATAGAGCAAATTCAACAACAGGTGCAGGCCGATCAGCTTGAGGCCGCTAAAATAACGGATCATGAATATCAATATAACGCCGTAAATCCCGTAATCCATAGGCACCGCTGCGGCCGTTACGAATACGCCGATAAGAATCAGGGCCTTATACTTCTGGTCCGCTACGTGATCCATGGCATATAAGCCGATCAGTGCGACCAGGAGGGTGAAAATGACATTTAAATCCGATGCCTGCAAGGCGAGGGTAAAGGGAATTTGAGAGATACACGCCATCCAGAACAGCCTGACCATATATTTCTTATGATTCCTGGTATGTATATAGCCTTGAACCAAAAACCAGCTGTAAAGCGGGAATGCGATTCGGCCGACAATGCGGAACATCTCGGATTCCGGAAAGAAAATCAAACCGACATGGTCGATCAGCATCGTAATCATCGCGATCCACTGCATCATTCTCGGGTCCTCCACAGATGCTTTGCCATCTTATGCTGCTCCTTTTGCAAGTTGTCATATCATTTATCAGTATAACACTTACGCTGGCAATATACACGACATTATGTAGTCCTGAGGGTCTATTATTCGAAGGCGCCGGCCATTCGTTTGAATTATCCAACGGAAACATTTTGGCGGCCCTGCGACTTGCACCGCGCAGCGGGTTTGCATATAATATAGATTAATGTAAATTTTATATGAGGTAACTGCCATGATGGAGACAAGTACGCATGCGCCTTCCGACAGGGAGGGGACGTCTAAGATTGAGAGTGTCCCCCGGAGACGGGCTGCCGAAATTCACTCCTTAGCAGGCCGCTGAACGGGCTTTCCGCATGGATCCCCACTAGGTCGTGCCCGGCAGCGGTCCGTTAACCGCGCCAGAGGAATCGTCAGCTTGGCATGGGCCGGGACGGTTCGAATGAGGGTGGTACCGCGGTCCTTTCGTCCCTTGCGGGGAGGAAGGGCTTTTTTTGTTGATTATGTACAGGGAGGCGAGGCGCGATGAAGGAACGTTTGGAGGCACTTCGGGAGGAAGCACTGCAGGAGCTGCAGACAGTGAGCGGTCCTCAGCATTTGAACGATCTCAGAGTGAAATATTTGGGCAAAAAGGGCGCATTAACTGAAATTTTGCGCGGCATGGGCGGCTTGTCTGTCGAAGAGCGTCCGGTAATCGGGCAGATCGGCAACGACGTGCGCGGAGCCATTGAAGCGGTTATCGAGGAGAAGCAGGCGCATTTCCAGGCGGCGGAGACGGAAAACCGGCTCCGCGCGGAGACGGTTGACGTGACGCTCCCCGGCCGAAAGCTGCCGGCAGGAGCTGTGCATCCGCTCAACAAGGTGCAGCAGGAGATTGAGGATATTTTCATCGGCATGGGGTACACGATTGCGGAAGGACCCGAGGTCGAGACCGACTACTTTAACTTCGAGGCGCTCAACCTGCCGAAGGATCATCCGGCCCGCGACATGCAGGATTCATTCTACATTACGGATGAAATTTTGCTGCGCACGCAAACATCCCCGGTACAGGTCCGCACGATGAAGGCGATGAACGGTGCGGCGCCGATCAAGGTCATCTGCCCCGGCAAGGTGTACCGCCGAGACGACGACGATGCGACGCACTCTTTCCAGTTCACGCAGATCGAAGGGTTTGTTATCGACCGGAATATCCGGATGAGCGATCTTAAGGGCACGCTGCTGCAGTTCGTTCAACGGATGTACGGCTCCCAGACCCGCATCCGGTTGCGGCCGAGCTTTTTTCCGTTCACGGAGCCAAGCGCCGAGGTCGACGTTTCGTGCGTGCAATGCGGCGGTAACGGCTGCAGGATGTGCAAGGGGAGCGGATGGCTGGAAATTTTGGGCTGCGGCATGGTGCATCCCCGCGTTCTCGAAATGGGCGGCTACGATCCGGAGGAAGTGAGCGGCTTCGCTTTCGGCATGGGAGTCGAGCGGATTGCGCTGCTCAAGTACGGCATCGACGATATTCGCGCTTTGTATACGAACGATCTGCGCTTCCTGAGCCAGTTCGCGAGAATGTGACGAGGAAAGAAGGGAATCGGACATGAAAGTATCCTACCGTTGGTTGAACGAATATATCGATTTGGACGGCATTTCCGCGGAGGAGCTGGCCGAACGCGTTACGCGCGGGGGCATCGAGGTGGACGGCGTCGAGCAGTTGAATAAAGGCGTCAGCAACGTCGTTGTCGGCTATGTGACTTCGAAGGAAAAGCATCCGGACGCCGACAAGCTGAACGTGTGCAAGGTCGATGCCGGCCAAGGCGAGGAGCTGCAGATCGTATGCGGCGCGCGCAACGTCGAAGCCGGGCAGAAGGTGCCGGTCGCGTTGATCGGCGCGAAGCTCCCGGGAGACTTTCAGATCAAACGGGCGAAGCTGCGCGGCGTGGAGTCGCAGGGCATGATTTGCTCGGCGAAGGAGCTGGGCATCAATGACAAGCTGCTGCCGAAGGAGCAGCAAGAGGGCATCCTTGTGCTGCCGCCGGACACCGCGGTCGGCACGCCGATCGGAGAGGTGCTCGGCATTGACGATCAGGTGCTCGAGCTGGATCTGACGCCGAACCGGTCGGATTGCCTGAGCATGCTGGGCGTCGCTTATGAGGCGGGGGCCTTGACCGGCCGCCCTGTGAAGCTGCCGGAACATTCCGTCGCGGACGCGGCCGAACGGGCGGCGGATTATGTGCAGGTGAGAATCGGCGCGCAGGAGCATTGCACGCGTTATGCCGCGCGCTATATCAAGGGTGTGGAGGTCGGCCCGTCTCCGCAGTGGCTGCGGAACCGGTTGATTGCGGCCGGCATCCGGCCGATCAGCAACATTGTCGACATTACGAACTATGTCATGCTCGAATACGGTCAGCCGCTCCATGCCTTCGATGCCGACAAGATTGCCGGCGGCCGGATCGAGGTGCGGCTCGCCCGGGAAGGCGAATCGATGGTCACCTTGGATGATCAAGAGCGCAAGCTTGAGCCGCATATGCTGCTGATTACCGACGGCGAGAAGCCGATCGCGCTGGCGGGCGTAATGGGCGGCGCCAATTCGGAGGTCACGGCTTCGACGACGAACATTGTGCTGGAGGCAGCCAGATTTGAGGGCGGCACGGTGCGCAAGACGTCCCGTCAGCTTAGTCTCCGTTCCGAGTCCAGCATCCGCTTCGAGAAGGGCGTGGACGATGCCCGCGTCATTCCGGCGCTCGACCGCGCGGCCGGGTTGATGGCGCGTTATGCCGGCGGGCTGGTGACCGAAGGAATCGTTCAGGAGGTTGCACGCGCGGGGGAGCCTGCAGATGTAGCGGTATCGCTTGAGCGGATAAATGCATATCTCGGTACGCAACTGTCGACGCTTGAGGTTAAAACGATTTTCAGCCGGCTTGGCTTCGAGTATGAAAGCGATGATTCCGGGATGTTCAACGTCCGTGTGCCAAGCCGCAGAGGCGACATCACGAGCGCGGTCGATCTGATCGAAGAGGTGGCCCGCCTGTACGGCTACGATAATATTCCGACTACGCCGATCGAGGGGCCGACCACGCCGGGCGCGCTAACGGCGCCCCAGGCGATTCGGCGCGAGCTTCGCGCCAAGCTGACCGCAGCCGGGTTGAACGAGGTCATGAGTTATTCCGTGACGCATCCCGATCGTGCGGGCTTATTTACGCGGCTTAGCGAGGGAGCAAACCCGATCCGGCTGGCGATGCCGATGAGCGAAGACCGGAGTGTGCTGCGGACCGGTCTCGTGCCGAGTCTGTTGGAAATCGCGGCATATAATCGGAACCGCAAGACGGATGATTTGGCGTTGTTCGAAATCGGCAGCGTGTTTCTGACGGACGAAACCGAGCTGTCCCGTCTCCCGCAGGAGAAGCACCGGCTCGCCGGCCTGCTGGCCGGCAGCCGGGCGTCGGCCCAGTGGAACCGCAAGGCGGAGCCGGTTGACTTCTATGATGCAAAGGGCGTGCTTGAAGCGGTGTTCGAGCTGCTGGGCATGACCGGTCTCGTCCGCTACGAGGCGGCATCGATCGATCAGCTTCATCCGGGGCGGACGGCAGCCTTAGTGCTGGAAACGGCAGGCGGCCGAAAGCAAATCGGCTATGTCGGCCAGGTGCATCCGGCGCTGCAGCTTCAGGAGGATCTGGTGGATACTTACGTATTCGAGCTTGAACTTGAGCCGTTGTACGAGCATGCGGACTCTGCGATCAGGCAGAAGCCGCTTCCGCGTTATCCGGCGATTGAACGGGATATTGCCGTGGTGCTTGATCGGCGTGTGGAGGCAGGCAGGCTGACGGGAGAAATCCGGTCTGCCGCCGGCGAGTTGTTGGAATCGGTTCAGGTATTCGACGTATATACGGGCGGCAAGCTCGGCGAGGACAAAAAAAGCGTCGCCGTCTCGCTTGTATACCGTCATCCGGAACGCACGCTGACCGACGAGGAAGTGACGGAGCGTCATACGGCGGTCGTCGAGCGGCTCGGTCAATCTTTTGGAGCGGAATTGAGGAAATAGGCAGGAAACGCAAGCCGCCGCAGCGAATGAGTTCCAATCGGACGATTCGGTGCGGCCTTGTTTTTTTATGGACGCCGAGCAGCACGAAACACAAGCTAAATGGGAGGAAGAACCGATCATGGATGCCGAACGAACTCGGGTGACGGTTGATATATACGGCCATCAGTACAGACTGACGGGACATACCAACGTAGATTATATGAAGCGCGTTGCGGCGCTTGTTGATGAGAATATGCATAAGCTGGCGAAGGGATATCCCCGTCTTGACATGCCGCGCATCGCGGTTCTTTCGGCCGTTCATATGGCCGATGAGGTATTCCGTCTGCGCCGCGAGAACGAGCGGCTGCTCGAAGAGGAAGCGAAGCGGAAGCTCGTTTCCGCGGAGCTGGATGAAGCTCGGAGCATGGTGCTGGCGCTGCGCGAGGAGCTTTCGGGTGTTCGCCTGCATGCGCAGGAGGAAGCGGGACGGATCCGCAGCGAAGCCGATAAGCGGCTGTCCGCGGCGGAAGCGGATTGGCGGCGGATGTACGACGAGCGGGAAGCCGAATGGCGGGTAGAACGCGATGATATGGAAGCTTTGCAGGCAAGCGAGACGCTCTTGCTTGAGGCCGAGCTGGCGGCCGAGCGAGCGCGGTTCGAAGGCGCAATGAGGGATGCGACGGCTAGCCTCGAATCGGAATTGTCCAAGGCGCGCGCGCGGCTTGAAGCGGTAACGCGCGCGGCGGCCGAGGCGGAAGCGAGCGCGATGCAGGCGCTGGAGCAGGAAGAGGCGCTGCGGACGACGCTGGTCGATGTAGAGCGTGAGCTGCGTGAGCGGGAGTCCCGGCTCGCCGAGGCGGAGCAGAGAGCGGAGGCATTGCGCAGACAGGATGGCGAACGCGGAGCAAAGATGCAGCAGCTGGAACAGCTGCTTGCCCGTGAGAAGGAGCAGCTTCAAGCGTCATCGTCCCAGGCGTCCCGATTGCAGGAATCGGAGCGTATGCTGCGCGGGCAGCTGGAGCGGCTGAAGCGTGAAGCGAATGAATATTCGTCGCGCGAACGCCAGTTGAAGGAGCGGATGAACCGGCTGGAGCAGCAAGCGGGGGAGGCGGAAGCGTTGAGGGAGCGCGCCGCAAAGCTAGCGGCGGAACGCGATGCACTCGAAGCGAGGTTGGCCCAGGAGGCCAGGCTGCGGGAGGCGGAATCCGAGCGCTCGCACAATGTGGCCGATCAGTTGCATGAGCAGCTGGAGCGGTTGGGCACAGAGCTCGAGGACACGCGCGGCGAGGCTCAAGCGGCGACGGCAGAGCTGCAGCATGCATACGACCGATTGTTCGGGGAGCATGAATCGCTGAAGGACGAATATGCGAAGCTGCAATCGGAGTACAATGAGTGGATCGAACTGATCGAACAACAATAACAGGAGATAGAAAAATCGTCGGCGGCAGATTCCGCTTGGCGATTTTTTGTCTGGTATGCGCTGTGCGGACGATTGGCAGATATACGCGGGAATACCGGCGACGCAACGCATTATCCCGCCGCGAAACGTTCAACGCTACTCATACTCCAAGATATCGCCCGTCGGGCTGCCGGCCGGCAGCGAAGCCAGGCGAACCAGATGTGGCGCAACCTGAGCCGGGTCTTTGCCGGTGGCGTGCATTTCGGAGCGAACCGTGCCCGGATTAAACGCATTCACGAGGATGCCGTTGTTCTGCTCCTCGTCGGCCAGCGTGCGCGTCAGCGACTCGAGTCCGGCCTTGGACGCTGCATAAGCCGCGTAGCCGCCGGCACCGTTTGAGGCGAGCGAGGAGGTAATGTTGATGATCTGGCCGTAATGCATCGCTCTCATAGATGGCAGCACCGCTTGCGCAAGCAGCAATGGACCGGTAAGGTTAACCGCAAGCTGCCGCGACCAATCAGCTAAAGGCGTGTCGGCAGCGGCGTTCGGCTCAAATACCGCAGCGTTGTTGATCAGGACGTCGATTTTGCCGAACATGGCCAGAGTCGCCGCAACCGCACGCTTCACCTGCTCCTCGCTCGAGACGTCCGCCGGCAGCACCAGCGCCTGCCCGCCGGCAGCGCGCACCACCGCCGCCGTTTCCTCCAGCTTGCCGGCGCGTCTTCCGATCAGTGCGACCTTGGCGCCCTCCCGCGCAAAAGCGACGGCCGTCGCCCTGCCGAGCCCCGTTCCCGAACCGCTGATTAAGGCCGCTTTGCCTTCAAGGCTTCCTTTTGTCATCCAAAATCCCTCCGTCCGGACTAAGTCCGAGTCTTTTCATCTCATTCTATCGTATCAAACGGGAGGGGCTGCGTGAAGATCATCGGCCATAAGACTTTATTATGAAAGCTATGAATTTAACTAAACCGCGCTAACCGCTTCGCCGTCTAAAAACGAATAAACGCTCCCGCCCGAAAACGGACGGGAGTGGATGGGAGAAACCGGGTTATTCCGCGTTCGGTTTGGACACCATCTTATTACTGGTGCCGGCGCCGTAGGGTCTGTTGGAACAGGCGGCATAATGAAAAGCAGTCCTGCTCTCTTGCGAAAGCAAGACCGCTTCATTCTGTGCATGTGGGACTGCGGCCGGTTAGCCTTTCTTCGCTGCGTCATACGGGGTGCTGACCGGTATGAACAGGTCGATTACCCCGATTGCCAGTGCGGCGAGAACGGCGCCGAGAATCGACACGTCGACATCGCCTACGATGAACTGCGCAAGCCAGATCACAAGCGCGCTGATGGCAAAGCCGACGATTCCCCGACCGAATGGCGTTACCCGCTTGCCGAAAATACCTTCGATGATCCAGCCGAGCGCTGCGATCACGAGCGCGAGAAGCAATGCGCTCCAAAAGCCGCCGACGCTAAAGCCCGGCACAAGCCAGCCGACGATCATCAGAACAAGCGCAGAGACGATAAAACGGACGACAGTTCCAAGAAAATGCATGATTGAACGCCCTCCTTCTGAGCAGTTTGGATAGGTTCGCACGGCTAGTGTTCCCCATCATGCGATGATTCATGAATGGCCGTTCCACATGCGTCGTGGCGAAGCCTGCGCGCAATACGCTATAATGGAAATCGAGAGGAGTTGTCGAGAAGTTGGACGGCAAAATTTTGCACACGCTTGATTATAGGGCGATTATCGATAAATTGACGCGCCTGGCGTCGACCGGCCTGGGCCGCGCAGTTGCGGAAGCGCTGGTGCCGAGTTCTGATCTCGAGCAGGTCACGCGCGTTCTGCAGGCCACGGACGAGGCATATGCGGCCGACCGCCTCAAGGGCGCCGCCCCTTTCGGCGGGATTGCCGATATCCAGGCGTCTCTGAAACGAGCGAAAATCGGCGGCATGCTGAACCCGGCCGAGCTGCTCGATATTGCGAACACGGTGCGCGGGGGCAGGAGGGTGAAGCGCCATATCGCCGTTCTGCATGAGGATCATCCGATGCCGCTGCTGTACGCGATGGCCGATCAGCTGACCGAGCACCGCGTGCTGGAAGAAGCGATTCTGGCCTGCATCGACGACCAGGCCGAGGTACTGGACAACGCCAGTCCGGAGCTTGCCGCCATCCGGCGTGAGCTGCGCGGCGGAGAAGCGCGCGTGAGGGAAAAGCTGGAGTCGATGATCCGATCCTCTTCCGTTCAGAAGATGCTGCAGGACGCCATCATCACGATTCGCGGCGACCGCTACGTCATACCGGTAAAGTCGGAATACCGCAATCATTTCGGCGGCATCATCCACGACCAGTCGGGCTCGGGCGCGACGCTTTTCATCGAGCCCGAGGCCGTCGTCCAGATGAACAACCGGCTGCGCGAGCTGCGTCTGAACGAGGAGCGGGAGATCGAGAAAATCCTGCACCGGCTTACCGCGCAAACGGCGGAGTACGCCGACGATTTGGCGATCGATCTCGAGCTGCTCGGACAGCTGGATTTCACGTTCGCCAAGGCGCGACTTGCGCATGAGATGAAAGCGACGCTGCCCGGCATGAACGACCGTGGATTCATCAAGCTCAAGCGTGGCCGGCATCCGCTGATCGATGCCGAAGCGGTCGTCCCGTTGGATGTTGAGCTCGGAAACCAATATTCGACGATCATCGTCACCGGCCCCAATACGGGCGGCAAAACAGTGTCGCTGAAGACGATCGGCCTGCTCAGCCTGATGGCGATGTCCGGCTTGTTCGTGCCTGCCGAGGAGGGCAGCGAGCTGTGCGTGTTCGACGCGATTTACGCCGATATCGGAGACGAGCAAAGCATTGAGCAGAGCTTGAGTACGTTTTCGAGCCATTTGACGAATATTATCCGCATTCTCGGCTCCATGACGCCCCAAAGCCTGGTGCTGCTTGACGAGGTCGGTGCGGGAACCGATCCGGCCGAAGGCTCCGCGCTCGCGATCGCGATCCTCGAGCATATGCATCAGTCAGGCTGCCGCCTGGTGGCAACGACGCATTACAGCGAGCTGAAAGCTTATGCCTACAACCGCCAAGGCGTCATCAACGCCAGCATGGAATTCGACGTGCAGACGCTTAGTCCGACCTATCGTCTGCTTGTCGGCGTGCCGGGCCGAAGCAATGCGTTTGCGATCGCCGAACGGCTTGGGCTGCCGCGTTCCATCATTGAGCATGCACGGGGCGAGGTGAGCGAGGAAGATATGCGGGTCGAGAATATGATTGCCTCCCTGGAGGAGGATCGTCTCGGAGCGGAATCGGAGCGGATTACGGCGACAGCGCTGCGCGAGGAGATGGAGCGGCTGAAGACGAAGCATACGGCCGAGCTGCGCCGCTTCGAGGAGCAGCGGGACCGGATGCTGGCCAAGGCGCAGGAGGAGGCACGTGAGGCGGTCGCAAAGGCGAAGCGGGAGGCCGAACAGATCGTTGCGGACCTGCGCAAGCTCGCGATGGAGGAAGGCGCATCGGTCAAGGAGCATAAGCTGATTGATGCCCGTCGGCGGCTGGACGAGGTGGCGCCGCAACTGCAGAAGCCGAAGACGGCCGCAGCGCGCGGCGACAAGCCGCAGAAGGTAGAAGCGGGGGACGAGGTCATGGTTTACAGCCTGAATCAGAAGGGCCATGTGCTCGAGCGCGGTGCGGCCGAAGCGACGGTGCAGCTCGGGATTATGAAAATGAAGGTGCGGCTGGACGATCTCGAGCTGATCAAGGCCGCTACAAATCAAAGCCGGCAGCAGCCGAAGCAGGCCGCCAGCCTGAAGCGCACCAAGGACGATACGGTGCGCTCCGAGCTGGATCTGCGCGGGGCCAACCTGGAGGAGGCCATCGTGGAGGTGGACCGGTTCATTGATGAGGCGTATCTGATGAATATGGGACAAATTTGCATTATCCATGGCAAAGGCACGGGCGTCCTGCGCAGCGGCATTCAGGATTATTTGCGCAAGCACCGGCTTGTGAAGACTTATCGGCTCGGAAATTATGGGGAAGGCGGCAACGGAGTCACGGTTGCCGAGCTGAAATAACGGCGGACGGAAGGCGGAGGGATCGGATGGACAAGGAAGTAGACGGTTTGCTGAACAATCCTTATATCGCAACGTTAGCTTACGTATCGGTGGCCGTGATGGCGCTTATCGTATTTTTGTTCTGCTTTGAGCTCGTCACCCGCTACAACTGCTGGAAAGAAATCAAGCAGGGCAATTTGTCCGTGGCGATGGCTACCGGGGGTAAAATTTTCGGCATCTGCAATTTGTTTCGATTCTCGATTGAGGGCGGAGATTCCGTTTATCAAAGCATGGCCTGGGCGGGCTTCGGCTTCATTGTGCTCATGGCGGCGTATTTCTTGTTCGAATTCGTGACCCCCGTCTTCCGAATCGATGAAGAAATCAAACGGGACAACCGGGCCGTCGGCCTGATCGCGATGATCATATCGGTCTCGCTTTCCTACGTCATCGGCGCCACCGTGTTGTACTGACGGAAGGGGTGGCGCGCGGTGAAATATTTGGGAGGAACGCTGCTTGTATTGGCGGTGCTGTTCGTCGTGATCGGCGTTGTTTATATGGCTTCTTAAACGAATAGATAAAGGAGAACGGACATGGAAGAGCATACTGTGTGCCCGTGGTGCGACACGGAGATCGTATGGGATGAGGAATTGGGCCCTGAGGAGTACTGCCCGCATTGCGAAAATGATTTGAAAGCTTACCGGACGGTCAGCTTCTCGATCGATGAGGAGGCCGGCGCGGCAGATGGAGCGGGCGGGCTAAGGGAAACCACGCAAGCCGCAGACGGCGGGATCGGCGG
>NZ_KK082143.1:0-7010 GCF_000598065.1 Paenibacillus darwinianus
GACGGTCTTTTAACTTGCTAAACATTTCTCACAGCGAAGAAGCAAAAATAATTTTCGACAGAAGGAATTCAGTAAGGAGTGTCGAAAACGTTACGAGGATAGGAATTGAAAAATTAATCATACGACCATATTAAGGGAGGACTCACATCTTGCAAAGAATTGAAGTATTGCTGGCTGATGACAACCGAGAATTCACAAATTTGTTGTCCGAGTATATCTCTGAACAAAACGATATGACCGTTACCGGCGTCGCTTATAATGGCGAGGAAGTACTGAGGTTACTGGAAGAAACGCGTAAAATGCCGGACGTTCTTATCTTGGATATCATTATGCCTCATCTCGACGGTCTCGGCGTGCTTGAACGCCTGCGCGATATGAACCTGAATCCGATGCCAAAGATTATTATGCTTACAGCCTTCGGACAAGAGAACATCACGCAAAAAGCGGTCCAACTCGGCGCTTCGTATTACATTCTGAAGCCGTTTGATATGGAAATTTTGGCGAATCGCATCCGGCAACTGGTCGGCAACCAGGCTGTCGTATCCCCGTCAAACTACAACAGCAGCATGTTTCCGAAGTCGAACGTCGTACCGCTGGCCAAAGGGAAAAATCTGGACGCGAATATCACGAGTATCATACATGAAATCGGTGTGCCTGCGCATATTAAAGGATATCAATATTTGCGCGAGGCGATCACGATGGTGTACAACAACATCGAGATTTTGGGCGCGATCACGAAGACGCTATACCCGGCAATCGCAGAGAAGTTCAAGACTACCCCATCCCGAGTGGAACGGGCCATCCGACACGCAATCGAGGTCGCTTGGACGCGCGGCAACATCGACAGCATCTCGCACCTGTTCGGTTACACGATCAATATCAGCAAATCAAAGCCAACCAATAGCGAATTCATCGCCATGGTCGCGGACAAGCTGCGAATCGAGCATAAGGTGAGCTGAACGACGCGATTAACTTGTGGCGATGTTACGTCTCGCTGGCGCATGAACCGCATATTCCAACCGTGAGATCGAGCAACAACGTGCTCGGTCTTTTTTTAACGGCGTAGACTGAGGAGGGTTTGTGGTAAAACAATCTCTTAACCGTTCTGACCTGGCCGCGGCGTTCGCGGTCTTTTCGCCTTGAAGCGGGGTGCGACATAATTCCGTTTGCGATCGCGAAAAAAGATCCAGCCTGCGATGAAGGCGATGCCGCCGAAAAACAGCACCAGGCCCAGCAGGAACGTTAACCATTGGAATCCCGGCGTCTGTTCCGCGCCGAAGCCGGATAAATAAGCGAACAGTGTATTTTTAAGCAGGAGAAAGCCGTAAGTCGCGGATATACCGGGGATAACCAGCAGCAGAACGGCGATAAATCGGGCGATGACTTGCTTCATTAACGCGAACCTCCTAACCGTCCGTCACATCGCTCCTATCATACCTTTTTCCGCTGGGGCTGTCCATTTCGGCACCGGATCTCATTTCGGACATGTTTTCTGAAGCAAAAACAGGTACAATAGAAACGGGCGAACGAGCCCTTGAAAGGGAATCGGAGGCGAATGTCGGATGACGATACAAGTGGACGTGGCCGTGCTTGGCGGCGGACCGGGGGGCTATACGGCTGCTATTCGGGCAGCTCAGCTCGGCAAAAAGACGGCTATTATCGAATTGGACAAGTTAGGCGGCACCTGTCTGCACCGCGGCTGCATACCGAGCAAGTCGCTTCTGCGGAGCGCGGAGGTTTATCATACGGTCAAGGACTCGCAGCGGTACGGCATCGTATGCGAAGGCGAGGCATCGGTGCGTTATGATCTGGTGTCCGAACGCAAGAGGCAAACGGTGGACCAGCTGCATCGGGGCCTGCAATATTTGATGAAAAAGCATGACATCGACATCATCCACGGCAAAGGCCGCATTGTCGGCCCGTCGATCTTCTCTCCGCGAAGCGGCGCTTTGGCTGTGGAGCTGCCTGACGGGGAGATGGAAACGGTCGTTTCCAAAAACCTGATCGTGGCTACCGGCTCGCGTCCAAAGATGCTGCCGGGTTTACCGTATGACGGGATACATATTATGAACAGCGACGACGCGCTCGCCATGAGCGAGCTGCCGGGCAATCTCCTGATTATTGGAGGCGGCGTGATCGGTGTCGAGTGGGCATCGATGATGAATGACTTCGGCGTTCAGGTCACGCTCGTCGAGACGGCCTCGCGCCTGCTTCCCGGCGAGGATGCCGACGTGTCGGCGGAGCTCGAGAAGTTGCTGCGGCGCAGAGGCGTACGCGTTCTGACCTCGGCGCGTCTGCTGCCCGATACGTGCGAGGTGGGGGACGGCGGCGTGACGGTTAACGCGGAAACGGCTGAGGGCAAAATCGTGCTCACCACCGCGTGTATGCTCGTATCGATCGGCCGCGAGGCGAATGTAGAGGGGCTAGGACTGGAAGCGACGGACATTCAGACGCAGGACGGTTTTATACGCGTCAACGCGCATATGCAGACAACAGAGCCGCATATTTATGCGATCGGAGACGTGATCGGTGGGGTGCAGCTGGCCCATGCGGCCGCACATGAAGGCATCGCCGCCGTAGAGCATATGACGGGCATGAAGCATGCCCCGATCGAGGCACACCGAATACCAAGGTGTGTGTATTCGCGGCCGGAAGTAGCTTCCATCGGTTGGACGGAAAGTCAGGCCAGAGCGAAGGGGCATGAGGTAAAAACGGTCAAAATGCCGTTTCAGGCCATCGGCAAAGCCATTGTGCTGGGCGAGACGGACGGATTCGTCAAGGTGGTGGCCGACTGCGATTCCGGGGATGCGCTCGGCGTCCATATGATCGGACCGCATGTGACCGATCTAATATCGGAAGCGGGGTTAGCCGATCTGCTGAATGCTTCCGTATGGGAGTTGGGACAGCTGATCCATCCCCATCCGACGCTTTCCGAGGCGCTAGGCGAAGCGATGCTGGCAATCGATGGACAAGCGCTCGTTTTTTGAGGAGGCAATGCCTTTAATCATTTTCTTTTTTGTGCCGAAAGCAGTATAATAGCTATAGGCAAGTATTAGTACCTGGTGTTAAGAGCAGATCAAGAGGTTCCGAGATCCCTCTTGCGCCGGAAGGGGAGACTGCACATATGGCAAATACCGGATCGGTAACGCAATCGTTTCGTCACCGGGAGATCGGTCTGACGGATGAGACGGCGGTGCAAATGTACGTCACAATGCTGACGGCCAGAAGGTATGACGAACGGTCGCTGCTGCTGCAGCGGGCAGGTATAATCAACTTCCATGTATCCGGCATCGGCCAGGAGGCGGCTCAAGTGGCCGCCGCGTTCGCGCTTGACCGGGATAATGATTATTTTCTTCCTTATTACCGCGATTACGGCTTCGTGATGGCGGTCGGCATGACGATGCGCGACCTCATGCTGTCGGTTTTTGCTAAGGCAGAGGACCCGAACAGCGGAGGACGTCAGATGCCCGGACATTTCGGCAGCAAGAAGCTGCGCATTGTAACGGGTTCCAGTCCGGTAACGACGCAGGTTCCGCATGCTGTGGGGATTGCCTATGCGGCCAAGCTGAAGCGCAAGCCGATCGTATCTTTTGTGACGTTCGGCGACGGCTCGAGCAATCAGGGCGATTTTCACGAGGGCTGCAACTTCGCCGGCGTTCACAAGCTGCCGGTCATCTTCATGTGCGAAAATAACCAGTATGCGATTTCCATTCCGCTGCACAAGCAGGTCAGCGGCCATATAAGCGATCGGGCTCTCGGTTACGGCTTTCCGGGCTATAAGGTGGACGGCAATGATCCGCTGGAGGTGTACCGCATCGTCAAGGAAGCGCGAGAGCGCGCCGTTGCGGGCGAAGGACCGACGCTGATCGAGGCGGTCATGTACCGGATGTCGCCGCATTCCACGTCCGATAACGATTTGGCTTACCGTACGAAAGAAGAGGTCGAGGCGCACCGCGACAAGGATGGACTTCCGAAATACAAGCAATATCTGATCGATTGCGGCTTATGGAGCGAAGAGCAGGAGGCCGCGCTGCTCAAAGAGGTCAACCGGATGATGGACGAGGCGATCGAGTATGCGGATAAAGCGCCGTTCGCTCCGCCGGAGGATATTATGCGGCACGTCTACGCGGATGACGAAGGAACGGAAGGGGGACGCTGAGCATGGCGGTTATGGATTACATCGACGCCATTCGGCTGGCGATGAAGGAAGAGATGACCCGCGACGAAGACGTTTTCGTTCTCGGGGAGGATGTGGGCCTCAAAGGCGGCGTTTTCACAACGACCAAGGGGCTGCAGGAGCAGTTCGGAGAGGAGCGGGTACTGGACACGCCGCTCGCGGAGTCGGCCATCGCCGGCGTTGCGATCGGAGCGGCCATGTACGGGATGAAGCCGATCGCCGAAATGCAGTATTCCGATTTCATGTTTCCGGCGACGAACCAGATCATCAGCGAGGCGGCGAAAATCCGTTACCGTTCCAATAACGACTGGACCTGTCCGGTCGTTATCCGCGCGCCGATCGGCGGCGGCGTGTTCGGCGGTCTGTACCATTCGCAGTGTCCGGAATCGGTGTTTTTCGGTACGCCCGGTCTCAAGATCGTGGCGCCGTTCACTGCTTATGACGCAAAGGGCTTGCTTAAAGCGGCCGTGCGCGATCCGGATCCGGTTCTGTTCTTCGAAAACAAAAAATGCTATAAATTGATTAACGGCGATGTGCCGGAGGACGATTATATCGTACCGATCGGCGAGGCGAATGTGCTGCGCGAGGGCGACGACATCACGGTCATCGGCTACAGCCTGCCGCTGCACTATGCGCTTGAGGCAGCCGCGGAGCTTGCGGACGAAGGCATCAGTGCGCATATTCTCGATCTGCGTACGCTGCAGCCGCTCGACAAGGAAGCGATTCTCGAAGCCGTACGGAAGACCGGCAAGGTCATGATCGTGCACGAGGACAATAAAACCGGCGGTGTCGGAGCGGAGGTCGCGGCGATCATCGCCGAGGAGCTGCTGTATGAGCTCGATGCGCCGATCGTGCGGGTATGCGGTCCCGACGTGCCGGCAATGCCGATCAACGCGCCGGGCGAGAAATATTTCATGCCGAATAAGGATAAACTCAAAAACGCGATGCGCAAGCTGGCATTATACTAGTACAACGATTTATATCCTTTACCGAATCCCCGAATATGGAGCTGCGCGCGCTGCAAAGCCCGGCCTCACTTTGCGGGGAGTATGCTGGAGGTTGAGCAATGGGGAAACAAATGACCGAGATCGTCATGCCGCAGCTGGCGGAATCGCTCGTATCGGCGACCATCGACAAATGGTTGAAGGCGCCCGGCGACAATGTGAGCATGTATGAGCCGATATGTGAAATCAACACGGATAAAGTGAATGCGGAGCTGCCTTCCACAGTTGCCGGCAAGTTTGTGAAAATTTTGGTCGGAGCCGGTGAAACGGTGCCGGTGGGATCGCCCATCTGCCTGATTGAGACGGAGGGCTCCGCCGATGCGGAGGTCCGTCCGGACGTGCCGGACGGCGCGTCGACAGCGGCTGCCAAGGGCGAAGAAGACAGCGATTCAAGCATGCGCCACCGGTACTCGCCGGCTGTACAGCGCTTGGCGGCGGACAACGGCGTCAATCTGACGTTCGTGAATGGCACCGGCATCGGCGGCCGCATCACGCGCAAGGACGTTCTCGCCTTTGTCGCATCCGGCGGTCCGGCCAACCAGCCCGGAGGCGCTGCCGAACCGGCCGGCACACAGCAGAAAATGCCGGTCCGCTCGTCGGGCCTGCATTTGTCGGAGACGCCGCGCATTCCGACGATCCCGGCAATCGAGGTCGAAGGACCGTCGCAGCCGGGGAACGGGGAACATTTTATCGACGTGACGCCGCTTCGAAACACGATTGCCACCCGCATGCGCCAGAGCGTAACCGATATCCCGCATGCCTGGACGATGATCGAGGTAGATGTGACGAACCTGGTCGTGCTGCGCAACAAGCTGAAGGACGAATTCATGAAGCGGGAAGGCGTCAACTTGACGTACCTGGCTTTTTTCCTCAAGGCCGTCATTAATGCGATCAAGGATTACCCGATCATGAATTCGGTGTGGGCGGTCGATAAAATCATCGTCAAGCGCGACATTAACGTCAATCTGGCGGTCGGCACGGAGGACGGCGTCTGGACGCCGGTGATCCGGGGCGCTGATCAGAAAAACATTGCCGGACTGGCGAGGGAGATCGACGATCTCGCCCGCAGGACGAGGGAAGGCATGCTGTCCCTCACGGACATGCAGGGCGGTACGTTCACAGTAAACAACACCGGCTCGTTCGGTTCGATCCTGTCCTATCCGATCATCAATTACCCGCAGGCGGCGATCGTTACGTTCGAATCGATCGTGAAACGCCCGGTCGTCATCAACGATATGATCGGAGTGCGGTCGATGGCGAATCTTTGTTTGTCGCTCGATCACCGGATTTTGGACGGCGTCATTTGCGGACGGTTTCTACAGCGCGTGAAGGACAACCTGGAAGGCTACAATCTTGAAACGAAGCTTTATTAAAAAGAGGGACGGCGGCTATGAGTGAGAACGGGAACGTGAAGGGCTTGTATGACGGGTATCTCGAAAAAAGCGGCGAGGCCGCGTCTGGGCTTCCGCTCGACATCCGTTACATTCCGAGGATCGGCTACGCGGCTGCCTGGGATCGGCAGAAGGCGCTCGTAAAAGCGATCGACCGCGGCGAACATCCGGAAACGCTTCTGCTGCTCCAGCATCCCCCGACCTATACGATCGGCTCGCAAAATCATCCGGAGCATCTGCTGCTGAATGAAGCGGAGCTGGAGGCGCGCGGCATCAACGTGTTTCAGATCGACCGCGGCGGCGACATTACCTACCACGGGCCCGGCCAGCTTGTCGGCTACCCGCTGCTGTATCTGGATGCCGCAGGTCTCGACCTGCACGGTTATTTGCGGAACCTCGAGCAGGCGTTGATCGATTGGCTCGCCGGGTACGGCGTCA
>NZ_KK082143.1:7110-19596 GCF_000598065.1 Paenibacillus darwinianus
GGACATGCCGATCCGGCGGGCGGCGGCGGAAATTGCGCCGCACCTTTGCCGTATTTTCGGGCGAATCGGAAGCAACCTAGTAGAAGAGCCAGCCGAGGGCGGCGAATAAGGTGGAAACGACCATGGCGGCTACGAGTACGAGGGCGGTAATCCGTATCCATTTGCGATTAGGCATGAAGTCAGCGCTCCTTTCGGTACAAAAATCTGTTTCTATTGTATACGATCTCGCAGGATGGAGGAAAGCCGATGATTCAGGAAAAACGTTTGGTGGACGAATTTATGGCGCTCGTCAGGGTTGACAGCGAAACCGGGCATGAGCAGGAAATAAGCAAGGTACTGAAAGAGAAATTCGCAGCGCTGGGGCTTTCGGTCGAGGAAGACGACGCGGCGGAGAAAACCGGTCACGGCTCAGGCAATCTGTTTATTTTCCTGGAGGCGGACGGAGCGCCCGACGCACCGGTTATTTTCTTCACGTCCCACATGGATACGGTGACGCCGGGCGCAGGGATCAAACCGCAGCTGGACGACGACGGTTATATCCGCAGCGACGGCACGACGATTCTCGGCGCGGACGATAAGGCCGGCCTCGCGGCGATGCTGGAAGCAGTCAAGGTGCTGAAGGAGCAGGGCATACCGCACGGCCCGGTGCAATTCGTCATTACCGTAGGCGAGGAAGCGGGCCTATACGGCGCGCGGGCGATGGAAGCGAGTAGGCTGAAGGCGACATTCGGCTATGCGCTCGATTCGAACGGACAGATCGGCGACATTGCGGTCGCGGCACCGACTCAGGCGAAAATCACCATGAAGGTGAACGGCAAATCGGCGCACGCAGGCGTCAACCCGGAGGATGGCATCAGCGCCATTCAGGTGGCCGCCAAAGCGATCGCGCGCATGTCGCTCGGCCGTATCGACCACGAGACGACGGCCAACATCGGCCGGTTTGAGGGTGGCGGAGCAACGAACATCGTGTGCGATTTCGTGAAGCTGGATGCCGAGGCGCGCAGTATCGTGCAGGATAAGCTCGACAGCCAGGTCGAGGCGATGCGGACGGCCTTGGAGAGCGCAACCGCCGATTATGGCGCTTCGGCGGAGTTCGACAGCGAGATCATTTACCCCGCCTACAGCTATACGGATGGGGATCCTGTCGTCGAGCTGGCGAAGTCGGCGATCGAGCGTATCGGCTGCACGCCGCGCACATTTCATTCAGGCGGCGGCAGCGATGCGAACATCTTCAACGGCCTCGGCGTCCCGACCGTGAATCTGGCTGTCGGCTACGAGCATATCCATACGACGAAGGAGCAGATCAAGGTCGCGGACCTCGTAAAAACGACTGAGCTGGTGGTGCAGATCGTCAAGCTCGCCGGCGAACGGGTCAAGGAATAGCTTCACCATTTGATAACAGCTTCGTCGTTTAATCCTGCCCGCCGTCGCCTGACGGCGGGTTTTTAACGCGCGAGGCTGTCAACGAACCGGCGCACTGCCGGATTTCAGCCAATCGTTCAGCTTGCGCGGGCTTTTGGGGCTTCCGTTAATTTTGCGCAGCTGATGGCGGATCTCCCAGGCTTTGCCGACCAGCCGCAGACCTTTCGGATCGATGTACTGTTTCATACGATTCATCCCCCGTCGATTTTGGTATAATGAACCATATGCGCCCGCGGGACATGTTATCCCTGACCGGACGGAAAATGTTAGCGACAATATGCCGCAGCGGCGGCCGAAGGAGCGAATCGCAATGGAAAACGATGCACGCACAGAGCAATGGACGGAAAAAACGCTCAACACCGAGCCGATCTTCTCGGGCAGGATGATCAGCCTCCAGGTCGATACCGTGGAGCTGCCGGGCGGCGGTTCGTCTACGCGCGAAATCGTCCGCCATCCCGGAGCGTCGGCCGTCATCGCCCTCGTGGACGGCAAGCTGCTCGTCGTTGAGCAATACCGCAAGCCTCTGGAGAAATTCCAGGTGGAGATACCCGCTGGCAAGCTGGATCCGGGCGAGGATCCGGTGGAGTCGGCGTACCGGGAGCTGGAAGAGGAGACCGGGTACAAGGCCGGCTCGATGAAGCTGCTGCATGCTTTCTACACCTCTCCGGGCTTCGCGGACGAGAAGCTGTTCGTCTACTTGGCGGAGGATCTTACGCCCGGAGAAATGGCGCTCGACAGCGATGAGTTTCTGACCGTGGAGGCGCTGACGTTCGAGGAGGCGCAGCGTTACATCAAGGAAGAGCGGATCAGCGACGCCAAAACGATTCTCGCGGTGCAGGCATGGCAGCTGTACCGGTTGACCGGGCAGTGGCAGGCGTAATGTCGGAGCCTGACGCGGGCATCGGCGGGAAGCTGCAGGCAGACGGCGGAAACTACGGAAAGGTGCAAAAGAGCGTGGAGTAAACGGCAGGCAGCCGGCATACCCGGTCGATCTGGTTCATAGATTGTATCAGACCGGACAAGGAGGAGACATGTACCATGCCGCCGCTAAAACGGCTCTACCCGGCGCAAGATCTGTTCACCCTGTACGTTTTCGTATCGGTGCTGTTCATTGTCGGCGTCGTGTTCGGAGTCATGATGTACAATGCGCTTACACTCGAGCAGCAGCAGCAGGTGACAAGCGAGGTCGGCCGTTACGCGGATTTATTCCGTGCGGGCATTGTGGGCGATCCGGAGGATACGCTGCGCGAACGGGCACTTTTTCACACGAAGTGGGTCGTGCTGATCTGGCTGCTCGGCGTGACGGTCGTGGGCATGCCGTTCATTCTCGCACTCGATTTCCTGAAGGGCGTGCTGATCGGTTTCTCGGTAGGGGCCATGATTCGGGAGTATGCCTGGCAGGGCCTGCTGTTCGCGTTCGCGTCAATCGCGCCGCCCAATCTGCTGGTTATTCCCGCCCTGATCATGGCGAGCGTGGCCGGCATCGCCTTCTCACTGCATGTCGTCAAAAATCGGCTGCTTCAGAGCGGGGGCGAACTGGCTCATCCTTTGCTGTCCCACACGGCCGTATGCCTGTTCATGCTGCTCGCGCTGTGGGGAGCGGCGCTGCTTGAAGCGTACCTTTCCCCCTATCTGATCCGCCTCGCCGCACCCGTTCTGGGAGCCGCAGCCGGGGGTCTCTAGAATCTAGCAAAAGGTTTGACTTTCCGTTCGTCCAGCGCCTATAATGAAAGCACAAAATAATCCCCAAAAAGTGCAGCGAAGCTCAGCAGATTATTCGTATTGCTTTGCGGGGACTCCGGAAAGAAATTTAGCCTTAACGGTGTACTCGGCGCTGGTCGACGCGAAGGGGGACAACATGGAAGCCCGTATCGAGAAAATCAAACAGCAGCTTCAATCGCAGGGCTACAAGTTAACCCCGCAGCGGGAAGCGACCGTGCGCGTTCTTCTGGAGAATGAGGAGGATCATCTCAGCGCGGAGGACGTGTTCATGCTGGTCAAGGAGAAGGCGCCGGAAATCGGCCTTGCGACCGTTTACCGGACGCTTGAGCTGCTCAGCGAGCTCCATGTGGTAGAGAAGATGAATTTCGGCGACGGCGTCGCCCGCTATGATTTGCGCACGGACAGCAACAAACATCATCACCATCATCTGATTTGCGTGCAATGCGGTACGATGGGTGAGATTCTGGAAGACTGGCTCGGACCGCTCGAGGAGCGGCTGGAGCAGGAATACGGCTTTGCGGTGATCGATCACCGGCTCGATTTTCAAGGCATCTGCAGTCGGTGCCGGGATAAAAACAATCAGGCCGGCAGTTGATCCGGTTATAGAACTCCCGCGCGGGCTCCGTTGACACGGATGCCTGCGCGGGAGTTTTTGCGTTTTTTAAAAAGTGTAGCAAAAATCCAAGTGAAGATGTATTATAGTTTCATTAGGCAACTTTGTTTCCTTAGTGCAAAATTTGAAATTGATTGTCGGAGGTGGTTGGAGTCGTAGAGGTCGACAAATTTTTTTATACCAATAGTTGCCCTAGGTAAAAATAGTTTTATTAATCAAAAAATTTAGGGCGATATAAACTTTTTGCGGGATAAATAAAAGGCAAGGGAGAGCAATGTAATATGAAAAAGCGTTTATGGATTTTCGGTGCGGTCGTCATCATGGTATTGCTCATTATAAGTATATTCTTGTTTTCTCCGGTTTCGAAACAAACCGGCGCCGCTTCTGATGCGGAGATGCCCAAAGCCGGTCCGTTGGATCCCGCTTCATTTGATTATGGAAATAAATCAACCGGTCCTAACGGACAGACGGTTAAAGAATTTGAAATCGTAGCGGATGACCGGACGATGGAAATTGCGGATGGGGTAGAGATGGCTGTCTGGACTTTTAACGGTACGGTGCCGGGACCGACGATCCGGGTGACGGAAGGCGATTATGTAAAAATTAAATTTATCAACAAAAGTAAAATGCCCCATACGATTCATCTGCACGGCATCCATCCTGCTAAAGCGGATGGTACGTTTGAGACGGTAGCTCCTGGAGGGACTTACATCTATGAATTTACCGCCGAATTGCCCGGATTATATTTGTTTCACTGCCATCAAGAACCGGTAGCGGAACATATCAATCAGGGGATGTACGGCACCTTCATCATTGATCCCAAGACCCCGCGTCCACCAGCGAAAGAACTGACGATGGTGATGAACAGCTATGATATCGACTTTGACGGGGCGGCGAACGAATTTTACACGGTGAACGGAAAGGCATTCGAATTTATGAAGAATCCAATCGAACTAAAGGTGGGCGAGCCTGTACGCATCTACCTGGTGAATATGACGGAAATCGATCCGCTCAATTCTTTCCACATCCATGGAAACATGTTCAATTACTACAACAACGGAACGATGCCCGAGCCTGACCAAATAACGGATAATGTCATCCTGGGACAAGGACAGCGCGGGATCATCGAATTCACTTATAAGTACCCCGGACAATATTTGTTCCACGCCCATCAGAGCGAGTTTTCCAGCCTGGGTTGGAAGGGGATATTTAACGTAACCGAATAAATCTAACAAGGGAGTGATCGTGGATGGTAAATGTGGATCTAAATAAGAATAAACAAAAATGGAAGGGCGGTTTGGGTATTGCATTGTCTGCCCTTGTGCCGCTCGCCCTCGTGGGTATTATGGTAGTTTGGCTGTTGGGCAGCGGAGGGAACCTGCTGGGCACCCCGCAAATCCCGTTTGACGAACTGTCCGCTTCCAAAATCGAGTTTCATCCCAATGAAATTCAAGTCAAGGTCAGAAACACGGGGCCGGATGATCTGACGATTACCAGTGTGCTGGTCAATGGCGCCATCATGGACAATGTGGAGATCAATCCCGGTAGCATACTGGGAAGATTGGATACCGCAACGATTATCGTTCCTTATTGGTGGGAAGAAGCGAAGCCTTATGTGATCAGCATATATACGGCTGATGCGTTTGTCTTTAACTTCGAGGCTCCGGCAGCCTTGCAAACGCCGACCGTATCATGGGATTACATCAGGACATTTATGCTTATGGGTACATTCGTCGGGATCATCCCTGTGTTTCTGGGGTTCCTCTGGCTGCCGATTCTCCGGAAAGTCGGAATGAAGTACCTGTCCGCCCTGGTGGCTTTGACCGTCGGCGTGCTGGCTTTTTTGGGCATGGACACGATCCTGGAAGGATTTGAATTGGCTGCAACCGTAGCGGGAGTGTTTCGTGGCATCACCATGCTGGTTACCGGCATCGTGTTGGGTTACTTCGGCATAATCGCGATCGAATCGATACTGAAAAAAGCGGGAGGCCGAATTGCGGGCAGCGGTCTTCTTCTCTCCTACATGATCTCGCTCGGAATCGGGATCCACAATATGGGGGAGGGACTGGCGATCGGCTCGGCTTTCATTCTGGGTGAAGCGGCGTTGGGCTCGCTGCTGATCATCGGATTTACCGTTCACAATGTAACGGAAGGCATAGCGATTCTTGCGCCCGGCGTCAATCGCAAGATCGGCTGGGGGCATCTGTTGGCCATGGGCGCGATAGCTGGAGTGCCGACGATCGCGGGCGGAATGATTGGGGGATTCGCCTATTCCCCCGTCTTGGCGACACTATTCTTCGGTATAGCGACAGGGGCGATTTTACAGGTGATTGCGGAATGCTGGAGTCTGATCCGGGGCGACGGGCTGGTGCAAAAGATTCAGGCCGCCCCCAATTGGATCGGTTTGACCGTCGGTTTCGCATTGATGTATGCGACGGCTCTCTTCGTAACAGGATAAAATAAGGGTGGAGAGGAATATAATATGAAACGGCTAAAAAGCTTCACATGGTTTGTTCTGGGCGTGGTATTGTTTATTTCCGGATGTTCAGCAACGGCAACGGAATCCAATGAGCCGCCCGAGGCATCCCGCGAGATCAATCTGAAGGAATATTCAATTGGAGCAGGCAAGGTTCGATTGCTGACGTCGGAAGATCCTGTGCGAATCACGATTAAAAATAAAGGAGCCATTCCGCATAATTTTGTTGTTGATCAATTAGGAGTGGATTCGGGAATCCTCGCACCGGGGAATTCCGCCATGGTGGAAATCGATGCGAAAGCAGCAATGGTTCTGCAAGCAAAATGTACGTTGCCGGGGCACGCAGAAGCGGGAATGGTGGCTGAGTTAAAGGTAGACGAGTAAACTGACGGTCAGGGGGCTTTAACAATGAAAATCGGCGTACCGAAGGAAATCAAGGCGAGCGAATACCGCGTCGCGCTAACACCCGCCGGCGTGGCGGCGTTCAGAGCGGAGGGGCATGAGGTGCTCATTCAGGCCGGCGCCGGGGTGGGAAGCGGTTTTGAGGATGAAGCGTACGAGCAGGAAGGCGCGCTTGTGATTCCGGAGGCGGCCGGCGTCTGGGAGGAAGCGGACATGATCATGAAGGTCAAGGAGCCGCTGTCGGAGGAGTTCGGTTATTTCCGGAAAGGGCTGCTGCTGTTTACCTACTTGCATCTGGCCGCGGCCCCCGTGCTTGCGCGGGCGCTCATCGAGGGAGAGGTTACGGGCGTCGCTTACGAGACGATTCAGCTGCCGGGCGGAGCGCTTCCTTTGCTGACACCGATGAGCGAGGTGGCCGGACGGATGGCCGTGCAGATCGGCGCGCAGTTTCTAGAGGCTTTCTACGGAGGGCGCGGCATTCTGCTTGGCGGCGTGCCGGGCGTGCCGCCGGCGGAGGTGATCGTTCTCGGAGGCGGGATCGTCGGCTTGAACGCGGCGCGGATGGCGTTGGGGATCGGAGCGAGCGTCGTCATTCTCGAGCGGAACCCGGAACGGATGCGTTATATCGACGACATTTTCGGGGGAACGATCCGAACGCTCATGTCCAATTCCTATAATATCGCCAATGCCGTCCGCAAGGCCGATCTGCTGATCGGCGCGGTGCTGATTCCAGGAGCGAGGACGCCGAAGCTCGTTACGGCGGACATGGTTAAAACGATGAAAAAAGGCGCTGTGATCGTCGATGTGGCAGTCGATCAGGGCGGCACGATCGAGACGATCGACCGCGTAACGACGCATAAGGAGCCGGTGTATGAGAAGCACGGCGTCCTGCACTATGCAGTCGCCAACATGCCGGGG
Organism: Paenibacillus darwinianus; assembly: GCF_000598065.1. Classification (GTDB taxonomy): domain Bacteria; phylum Bacillota; class Bacilli; order Paenibacillales; family Paenibacillaceae; genus Paenibacillus_I; species Paenibacillus_I darwinianus. Next base: position 14,664 of record NZ_KK082143.1, read on the forward strand.
GCGGTGCCGCGCACATCGACCTTTGCGCTCACGAATGTGACGCTTCCCTACGCGCTCGAGCTGGCGGCCAAAGGGTTTCGCAAAGCCGTCACGGAGAACGGCTCGCTGAAGAAAGGAGTCAACACATACGCCGGCCGCTATACGCACCGCGAGGTTGCGGAAGCGCTGGGCGGGACTTTTACGCGGATCGAGGACTTGCTGGATCCGGCGCTCCCGGACAAGGAATGATGCTGTGCCGAACGTGTTCACGCCGCTAGTCCGCGCATATCGGCGGCCTGCCCGGCATAAGGTGGGGTAGGGAAGAACATGTCCCGACGATACGTGACCGGGGGTGGATCGATATGGTCATTTCACTGCATAAGGCGGTCAGAAGACTGGCGTTTGCGGCGCTGCTCCTGCTTCTTACCGTTATCGTATTTTTTCTGCTTCGCATCGCGGCCGACTGGATACGGATGCCTGACCCGTACGCGGTCCCGCAGGGAAACGCCGTCAAAGCGTTTGGGCTGCAGGAACGCGGAGAGCGCGGAACGTTCGCCCAGCGTCTCCGGGAATTCTATGCTTATGGGGAATAGCCGGTTTTCGGACAATAAATGACGTGAATCGGCAGGAAATTACAGGCCGGATGTGGAATATACCTATAGCACGGAACCGGAAAGACGGAAGCGAGAGGAAAAAGCATGATGAAGGAACGACTGCGGCAATTCGTCCGTTTTCTGTCGGAGGAACGCGCGATGTCCCGTTCGACGATCGAGTCGTATGAGCGCGACCTGACAATGTTTCTCTCCTATACGGAAGGGCAGGGGTTGAACAGGCCGGAGCAAATCGAAAAACATCATATTGCCGCTTATCTGCTGCATTTGAAGCATCACGGCCGCGCGGTGGCCACGGTGTCCCGCACCGTTTCGTCGATTCGGGCCTTCTTTAAGTATCTGGTGAACGAACGGGTGACCATGCACGACCCGGCCGCCCATATGACGGCGCCCAAACAGGAGAAAAAGCTGCCGAAGGTGATGACGAAGGCCGAGGTGGAGCGGCTGCTGGAATCGCCTCCTTCCGATACGCCGGGCGGGCTGAGGGATCGGGCCATGCTGGAGCTGCTGTATGCGACGGGCATTCGCGTCAGCGAGCTCATCTCGCTTGACGGGGAGCATGTGAACCCGGAGATGGGATTCGTCCGCTGCACCGGCGCAGGCGGCAAAGAGCGGATCATTCCGCTCGGACGGGTCGCCTCGTCGGCGCTAACGTTATATTTGTCGTCGGCGCGCGAACGCTATGAGAAGCCGGACCGCAAGCAGAGTGGCTTGTTTCTGAATCATTTGGGGACCCGTATGACGCGTCAGGGCTTCTGGAAAATCATCAAAAAATACGCGCGCGAGTCCGGCATTACAACGGAAATAACACCGCATACACTCCGCCACTCGTTCGCGGCGCACTTGCTGGAGAACGGCGCGGATTTGAGATCCGTGCAGGAGATGCTGGGCCATGCGGACATTTCGACGACGCAAATTTATTCCCAGGTTACGAGAACACGGATGAAGGACGTCTACGACCGTACGCATCCGCGCGCCAAATAGCAGCGTTTATCGGTACAGTATTCGGAGGTGAGCAGATGCGCTTCAAACGCGTTACGTTAATTGTGCTCGACAGCGTCGGGATCGGTGAAATGCCGGATGCGCCGGCATTCGGCGACCGGGGAGCCCACACGCTTGGCCATATCGCCGAATCAGTCGAAGATTTCGGACTTCCTGAGCTACGGCGTTTCGGTCTGGCCAATATCGCCCCGATCGGGGACTGGGAGCCCGTAGAAGCGCCGGAGGCTTCATACGGCAAAATGGCCGAGGCGTCCGTCGGCAAAGATACGATGACCGGCCATTGGGAAATCGCCGGCCTGCACATTCATGTGCCGTTCCGGACGTTCCCGGACGGCTTCCCGCCGAAGCTGATCTCCGCTTTTGAAGAGCGGACGGGGCGTCGGATAATCGGCAATAAGCCGGCCAGCGGCACCGAGATTTTGGACGAGCTCGGCCAGGAGCAAATGGAGACGGGGGCGTGGATCGTCTACACGTCGGCGGATAGCGTTTTTCAGATCGCCGCCCATGAGGAAATCATTCCGCTCGAGGAGCTGTACCGCGCCTGCGAAATCGCCCGCGAGCTGACCCTGAAGGAGCCTTACGCGGTAGGAAGAGTTATCGCGCGTCCCTATATAGGCCGGCCGGGCGCGTTCAAACGGACGCCCAACCGGCATGATTATGCGGTCAAGCCGCCTGAGCCGACCGTACTTAACGGGCTGTCGGACGGAGGTTTTGAAGTGATCTCCGTCGGCAAGATCAACGATATTTTCAGCGGTGAAGGGATCGGCCGGTCGTATCCGACCAAAAGCAACGAGGACGGCATTCGCCGGACAATCGAGCTGATGGGCGAATCGTTTACGGGGCTTTTGTTTACAAATCTGGTCGATTTCGATTCGCTGTACGGCCACCGGCGCGATCCGTCCGGCTACGCCAGCGCGCTGGCGGAATTCGACCGAGCGCTGCCGGAGCTGAAGGCGAAGACCGGTCGGGACGATTTATTGATCATCACGGCCGATCACGGCAACGATCCGGTTCACGCCGGAACCGACCATACGCGGGAGTATGTGCCGCTGCTGGTTTACAACCCGGTTCTCAAAGGACGTTCGCTGGGCGTTCGCGCGACCTTCGCTGATATCGCGGCTACGCTCGCCGACAATTTCGGCATCGCCGGGCCGGCGAACGGATGCAGCTTTTTGCCTGAATTGACGGATTGAACCTAACGCAAATGGAGGAATGACTATGAACACGATGCAAGCTGCCATTATCCGCGAGGCTGCGGATTATATCCGGTCCCGTACGTCGGGCGCCGCACCCGAAATCGGACTGATCATGGGCTCGGGCCTCGGAATTCTGGGCGACCATGTGACCGATGCGGTGACGATTTCTTATAAGGAAATCCCGCATTTTCCGCTCTCCACGGTCGAAGGGCATGCCGGCGAGCTGCTGATCGGCAAGCTGGCGGGCCGCCAGGTCGCGCTGATGCGCGGCCGATTCCATATGTACGAGGGCTACGGCCCCGAACTGACCGCGTTTCCGGTCCGGGTCATGAAAGCATTGGGAGCCGCCAAGCTTGTCGTTACCAATGCCGCAGGCGGTATCAATACGTCTTACGAGCCGGGAGATTTGATGCTGATCAGCGACCATATCAATCTGCAGGGCCGCAACCCGCTGATCGGACCGAACGAGGAGGAGCTCGGCCCGCGGTTTCCGGACATGTCCGAGGCCTACAGCCGGCGGTTGCGCGCGGCGGCCAAGAAGACGGCGGAGGAGCAGGGCTTTGCGCTGCGGGAAGGCGTGTATATCGGCGTGCTTGGTCCGTCTTACGAGACGCCGGCCGAAATCCGCATGATGCGTGCAATGGGAGCGGACGCGGTGGGCATGTCGACCGTCGCCGAGGTGATCGCCGCGCGGCATTCGGGGATCGAGGTGCTGGGGATTTCCTGCATCAGCAACATGGCCTCCGGCATTTTGGATCAGCCGCTGTCGCATGATGAGGTCATCGAGACGACGGAGCGTGTCAAATCCCGGTTCCTCGGACTCGTCGTGGGCGTTATTCCGTCGCTATAGTTTCTTAAGTCCCAGGCTGTAACACAATTGTAACAATTAAGCCGACCGATTATGACATCCTTTGTCTGCCGTTCGTCGTATAATGTCCTTTGTAATTTGAATCCTGACATGGAGTGAAGAAATGGACAAGCAGCTACTCGTACAAGTCGAGCGTTTACGGGGCAAAATGGTCGCTGCAGCGATAGAGAACAATACTCTTCATCAGGAAGTGCTGCATTTGAGCCAATCCCTCGACGAGCTGATTCTGCAGGTACAGGTGGAGAAGCGGGCAAAGGCGGCGCGGCGGAAAAATTCATAGCAGGGGGCCTTTTTTATGCGTGCGGTGGATATCATTCGGCGTAAGCGGAACGGAGAGACGCTCACCGCTTCCGAAATCAAATTTATCGTAGACGGGTATTGTTCCGGGACCGTGCCGGATTATCAAATGTCGGCCTGGGCGATGGCCGTTTTCTTTCAAGGCATGACTGCGGCGGAAACGGCGGAATTGACGATCGCGATGGCGAACTCCGGCGATCGGCTCGATTTGTCGGAAATCGCGGGCATTAAGGTCGACAAGCACAGCACCGGCGGTGTAGGCGACAAGACGACGCTGATCGTTGCGCCTTTGGTCGCGGCCGCAGGCGTGCCGGTGGCCAAAATGTCCGGCCGGGGTCTTGGTCACACCGGCGGGACTGTCGATAAGCTCGAGTCGATTCCCCGCTTCCGGTCGGAGCTGACCCGTGAAGCTTTTATACGGCAGGTCAACGATATCGGCCTTGCGGTCGTAGGCCAGAGCGGGCATATGACGCCTGCGGACAAAAAGCTGTACGCGCTGCGGGATGTGACGGCTACCGTCGAATCGGTGCCGCTTATCGCAAGCTCGGTCATGAGCAAAAAAATCGCAGCCGGCGCCGATGCCATCGTGCTCGACGTGAAGGCCGGCGGCGGCGCGTTCATGAAGACGGCGGACGATGCCGAGAAGCTGGCCGAAGCGATGGTTGCGATCGGCACGGAGGTCGGCAGGCAGACCGCCGCCGTCATCAGCGATATGGACCAGCCTCTCGGCTTTGCAATTGGCAACGCCCTCGAAGTGGCGGAAGCGATCGATACGCTGCAGGGCCGCGGACCGGAGGATCTCACGTCGCTGTGCCTGACGCTGGCATCCCATATGATCGTGCTTGGCGGGCAGGCGAAGACGGTGGCGCAAGCGCGGTCTCTGCTGGAAGGCAAGCTTTCGAACGGTGAGGCGTTCGCCAAGTTTCGGGCGTTTATCGGCGCCCAAGGCGGAGACGTCGGAGCAATCGATAATCCGCGGC
>NZ_KK082143.1:19696-23613 GCF_000598065.1 Paenibacillus darwinianus
GCCGCCGCGCTTATCGAGGTGCGGGCCGAAACGGCGGGCTGCGTACGGCGCATCGATGCCGAGAAGCTCGGCATCGCCGCGATGCGGCTTGGAGCGGGCCGCGCGACGAAGGACGAGGCGATCGATTATGCGGTCGGCATCGTGCTGAGCCGCAAGATCGGAGATGTCGTGCAGACGGGCGATGTGATCGCCGTGCTGCATGCCCGGACCGATTCCAGAGCGGAGGCGGAGGTTGCCGCCGAGGTGCGCCAGGCGTTCGAGATTCGATCGGAAGCGCCGGCCGAGCGGCCGCTCGTGCTGTCGGTGGTGACGAAGGATGGCATCGAGCGTTTTGTGTAACGTACCTATCGACGATATAGCGAACCTGAGCAGGGCGGATCATCGCCGCCGGAGAGGACGTCCTCTCCGGCGGTTTTTTTTAATCATTTCTGACTGCTGGAATAATTATCATCCCGCCCGGCGATACTGGGGGAAAGAAGCTAGCCATCGTGCGGCCTGGACAGGGTCCGTTGCCGCCATTCTATTAACCGGAGGGGACACAAAGTGAAGAAATGGAAGATTGCAAGCCTGCTTGCCTGTACAGTATTGGTGGGCGGAGCGAATGCGGCCTTTGCGCTGGAGGAGCCGGCCAAGCCGCAAGGGCAAGCCGCGAACGTTGACCTGGCGCCGTCGGCGCGATCGGCCATTCTGATGGACGCCGACAGCGGGACGATCATTTTCGAGAAAAACAGCTATGATCGGCTGCCCCCCGCAAGCATTACGAAAATCATGACCATGCTGTTGATTATGGAAGCGATCGACCAAGGCAAGCTGAAGCTGACCGATGCGGTGACCACGAGCGAATACGCCGCGTCGATGGGCGGTTCACAAATTTTTCTGGAGCCCGGCGAACAAATGACGGTGCAGGACATGCTCAAGGGGATTGCGCTTGCTTCCGGTAACGACGCTTCGGTTGCCATGGCCGAGAAAATCGCGGGTACCGAGCAGGAATTCGTGCGGATGATGAACGAGAAGGCGCAGTCGCTCGGCCTGAAGAATACCCGGTTCGCCAATCCGAACGGACTTCCGGCTCCCGAACACTACACCTCCGCCCATGATATTGCGATCATGTCGAAGGAGCTGCTGAAATATCGCGAAATTACGGCCTATACCGGCCTCTATCAAGATTACCTTCGCAAGGACAGCGAGAAGCCGTTCTGGCTGGTGAACACGAATAAGCTGGTTCGCTTCTACTCGGGCGCGGACGGTTTGAAAACAGGCTTTACGAGCGAGGCTAAGTTTTGCTTGTCCGCCACGGCGGCCCGTGACGGGTTCCGGCTCATCGCGGTCGTGTTGGGCGAGCCGAATACGAAGACGCGCAACGCCGAAGTGTCGCAAATGTTCGATTATGCATTCGCTCAGTATACGAATGTACCGATTTTCAAAGAGGGCGACGTAATCGGAACGGTTCCGGTGACGAAGGGGAATTTAGCGGAGCTGAAGCTGACCGCCACGCATCCTTACAGCGTCATGATGAAACGCGGCGCGAACAAAACCGACATCCGCAGCGAGTTACGGCTGACGGCTCCGCTGATGGCTCCCGTGCTGCAGGGGCAATCGATCGGCAAGTTGATCGTTTTTCAGGAGGACAAGGTGCTCGCCGAATTCGACGTGCAGTCGCCGCAGGCGATCGGCAAGGCAGGCTGGTGGACGCTGTTCCGCAGAACGACCGCCGAGCTCTTTACCTGATCGGAGCGGATTCGCCGCCGTTTAACGGCGCGGTTTATGTCGGCTTCTAGCAACGTGGTTCTAGTTTTGTCGGGAGGCAGGATTGCGCATGCGCGGCGTAGAAAACACTGTTCTATCCGAGGGAGGAGTGAACAGAAGATGCGTTTGCAGGTGGAACTGGAGCATTACCGCAACGTGCTGATCGTCAGGCTGATCGGCGAGCTCGACCATCATACGGCCGATTCGGTTCGGCAGCAGATGGAGGAGGCGATCCTCAAGGGCGGCGCCGATCATATTATTCTCAGCCTGAAGGATTTGCTGTTTATGGACAGCTCGGGGCTCGGCGTTATTCTCGGGCGATATAAGCTGCTGAAATCGCGCGGCGGCAAAATGGTGGTATGCGACGTCAATCAAGCCGTTTACCGGCTGTTCGAGCTGTCGGGTCTGTTCAAGATTTTGGCGATATACGATAACGAGCGCGCCGCGCTTACGAGCCTGGAGGTCGTATCATGAACGATTCGAATCAGATGTCGCTCACCTTTGCCAGCCGGTCCGAGAACGAAGCGTTTGCCCGGATCGCCGTCGCCGCATTCGTCTCTCAGCTGGATCCGACGATGGAGGAGCTTAACGATTTGAAGACGGCGGTATCGGAAGCGGTCACGAATGCGATCATTCACGGGTACAACGGCGATCCGAACGGCACCGTTACGATCGAGTCGAGAATCGAAGGCGATACGGTATCGATCATGGTGAAGGACGAGGGCAGCGGCATCGAGGATCTGGAACTGGCCCGCCAGCCGCTGTATACGTCCAAACCGGACATGGAGCGTTCGGGTATGGGATTTACGATCATGGAAAATTTCATGGACTCGTTCGAGGTGACCAGCGAGCCGGGCAGAGGGACGCAGATCGTCATGTTCAAGCGCATTGAATCCAAAAAGGCGCTTTATAATTAAGCGGGTAGGGGTTGGGCCTCATGGAAGCCGATTTGAAACAAAACTCGCAGCCGTTTTTGGATGACGCGGAAGTAAAACGATTAATCGCCCTAAGCCAATCCGGAGAGACGAGTGCGCGGGATAAGCTGGTTAACGGCAATATCCGGCTCGTATGGTCCGTCGTCCAGCGATTCATCAATCGAGGGTATGAGCCGGAGGATCTTTTCCAGATCGGCTGCATCGGTCTGCTGAAGTCGGTCGACAAATTCGACCTTTCCTACGACGTTAAATTTTCCACCTACGCCGTGCCGATGATTATCGGAGAGATCCAGCGGTTTCTGCGCGACGATGGTACGCTCAAGGTAAGCCGGTCGCTCAAAGAGCTGGCGAACAAGGTACGCAAAACGAAGGACGAGCTGTCGAAGGTGCTGGGACGCCTTGCAACGATCGGCGAGGTCGCCGAGAGCCTCGGCATCCGCCCGGAGGATGTCGTGTTCGCGCAGGAGGCCAATAAGCCGCCGGCTTCGATTCACGAAACGGTATTCGAGAACGACGGCGACCCGATTACGCTGATGGACCAGATCGCAGACGACAACCAGGATAAGTGGTTTGACAAGCTGACGCTGAACGAAGCGATCGAAACGTTGTCGGAGCGTGAGCGGCTGATCGTTTATTTACGGTATTACCGGGACCAGACGCAATCCGAGGTTGCTTCCCGGCTCGGCATATCGCAGGTGCAGGTGTCCAGACTGGAGAAAAAAATACTGCAAACGATCAAGGACCAGATCGCGCAATAGCGCGGTCCGGTCCTTCTGTCAAGGCCAGAGGGTATGCGCCATGCATCATCAGCGGCTGCGCACCGGACAAATGCGGGTCGGCGTGTAAACGCCCTCGGCTTACATACATCGCAAACAACCGTATCCGAGGATACGGTTGTTTGCGTATAGATTGTATTTCCGTGCCTCATACTAACCGGGAAAAAGCGCCAAAAGGGATGATCGGGCATGAACGAACCGCAATCGAGAACGTTGTATTTACGGCTACGGAAACGGATGCCGCTGCCCCCGGGTGGAACCGTCCGGCTTGGCGAGGCGGCGCGGCTGCTGGCCGGAGGCGACCTTGAGCGGAGGCTGGGCGCCGTCGAAATATACCATCACCATCCCGATGACGGCAACCGGGTTGTGATCGATATGCTGCATATCGTCAAGGCGATTTCAGAGGCGGAGCCCGGCCTGAACGTCGAATATTTCGGCGAGCCCCAGGTGTTGGTGATGG
>NZ_KK082143.1:23713-36328 GCF_000598065.1 Paenibacillus darwinianus
ATGGTCGATGGCAAGCCGGTCCGGGCCAACCGGCTGGTGCTCATTTTCGCCTGGCTGCTGCTGTTTTTCGGCGCCGGACTGGCCATTATGAATTTTCACGCAGATGTCAGCATGAATCAGGTGCACATCCGGATCACGGAGCTGATAACCGGCGAGAAGAAGGAGCATCCGTTCTGGTTCCAGGTGCCTTATTCGCTCGGGATCGGGCTCGGCATGATCGTGTTCTTCAATCATCTGTTCCGCAAACGCTTGAACGAGGAGCCGAACCCGCTGGAGGTCGAGCTGTACCTGTACCAGGAAAATGTGAATGCCTACGTGATCGCCGACGAGATGAGAAAGCTGAAGGGAGCTTACCGGCAAAGGGACGATCCGGATGCTTGAGTTGGCGGCACACGCGGCCGTCATCCTGATCGGCCTGTCCGGTGGTGTGGCGGTCGGGAGCGGGCTTGTCGCCCTGCTCGTCATTCTCGATCTGATTCCGAGGCTGGCGCAGCTCGCCAAAGCATACCGCAAATCACGGTGGTTCGAGACGGCGATCGTCGTCGGTGCCGTATATTGGACCTTTGCCGATTTTTTCGGGTGGACGCTGCATTTGCCGCGCCATCTGCTGCTGCCCGCCGTCGGATTGCTGGACGGGGTTTTTATCGGCATGCTGGCGGCCGCGCTGACTGAGGTCGTGAATGTCCTACCGATTATGGCGAAACGGCTTCGCTTATCGGACTATTTGATCGCCCTGGTAATGGCTATGGTGCTCGGGAAGGTAGCCGGCTCGTTGTTCGACTGGCTGGTCTTCTATCGATAACGGTGTGGGGGCGCGCCGAAAACGGAGGAAACAAGATGAGCGAATGGAATGAAGAGCCCGGGCAACCCCCCATAAAGCCTGCAGGTACGCCCGCTGGCATGCCGGTCGGCCGCGAAGGCGAGGAACCGAAACGTTTAACCGATACCAAGCCGTTTCTGAGCTCCCGTCTTCACGTGGATATATCCCGAAAGGATAGCGCCCGCCCGATTCCTTCCAGACTGGAGCGTTTTCGCAGTCTGCTGAAGGAGGAGGTCGGTCTGGACACGAGCTTCGACGTGGTGCTCCGCGAGATGACGTTCGGCAACCGGCGCACCGCGATGTTTTTCATGAACGGCTTATCCGATGGGAGCGTCCTTACGGAGGTGCTGAAGCGACTTACCTACCTGCATCCGGAAGAGCTGTCCGCTGATGCGCTGCACGCTTTTATGGAGCAATATGTTCCCGCCTCCCAGGTCGTGAAAGAAACGGATTTCGATGCGTTGCTGGACGCCGTGCTGTCGGGTTCTACGGCCTTCTATGTCGAGCATGAGGGCGCGGCGCTGGTCATCGATGCCAAAAGCTTCCCGTCCAGAGGACCGGATGAGCCAGCGACCGAGCGCGTCGTGCGCGGCAGCCGGGACGGCTTCACCGAAACGTTGATGGTGAACGTCTCGCTTGTCCGCAGGCGGCTGCGGGACAAAGAACTGCGGTACGAGGTCATGAAGGTGGGCAAACGGACGCAAACCGATGTCTGCATCGCCTATATCGCCGATATAGCCGACAAGGAGCTGGTCGATTCGATCAGGGGGAAAATTGAAGTGCTTAAAGCCGACGGCCTGCCGCTTGCCGACAAGCAATTGGAGGAGGCGACGGTCAAGCGCGGCTGGAACCCGTTCCCGCTTGTCCGCTACTCGGAGCGGCCCGATGTGGTGGCATCTCACCTGCTGAACGGGAACGTCGCCGTGTTTACGGATACGACGCCGAGCGTCATGATATTGCCGACTACCTATTTCGATTTGATGCAGCATGCCGAGGAAAACCGGCAAACGCCTTTTATCGGCAGCTATTTGCGGTTGGTCCGCTATGCCGGCATTCTGGCCTCGCTCTTCCTGCTGCCGCTGTGGTTTCTCTATGTGCTGCAGCCGCAGTTGCTGCCGTCCGCGCTCAGCTTCATCGGACCGACGAATGCCGGGAAAATCCCGCTGCTGCTGCAGTTCCTGCTGGTAGAGGTCGGGGTCGACCTGATGCGCATGGCCGCCGTGCATACGCCTACGCCGCTCGCGACTGCCATGTCGCTGATTGCAGCTATCCTGATCGGCGACATCGCCGTGAAGACGGGGTTATTCATCAACGAGGTTATTTTGTATATGGCCGTCGCGTCGATCGGCATGTTTGCCACGCCGAGTTACGAGCTAGGCCTGGCGAACCGCATCATGCGGCTTGTGCTCATTGTGGCGGTCGCCGCTTTTCAGGTGCCGGGCTTTGTAATTGGCGTGACGCTGTTTGTCGTGCTGCTGGCCATGGAAAGATCGTTCAACCGTCCGTATTTGTGGCCGTTCATTCCGTTTAACCCGAAAGGCATGGCCTCCGTCATCATCCGTCCGCCGTTCCTGCAACAGCGCCAACGGCCAAGCCTGTTGAAGCCGCAGCAGTCGGACAAGCTGCCTGACAATCCGTAGATACACGCAAAATACAAATGATTTGCGAATTTATCCATTTCTCCTCTGCGCGCCATGAGGTATACTAAAGTACAAATGATGCAAATCCATTTATACTTTTTCAAGAAAGCAGAGGGGTAATCGATGTACTTACATGGTACCAGCAAAATCAACGCCAAAGGTCATCTCGAGATCGGCGGCTGTGACGTGCGCGATTTGGCGGCGGAATTCGGCACGCCGCTTTATATTGTGGACGAGGCGCTCGTTCGTCAGCGCGCCCGTGAATATGTGGATGCGTTCCGGGCCTCCGGCCTCAAATTCCAGGTGGCTTACGCCAGCAAAGCGTTCAGCGTGATGGCGATGTGCGCCATCGCGGAGCAGGAGAATCTGTCGCTCGACGTCGTTTCCGACGGGGAGCTCTATACGGCGCTGAAAGCCGGCTTCCCGGCCCAGCGCATCCATTTCCACGGCAACAACAAGACGCCCGAGGAGATCAACATGGCGCTCGACGCCAACATCGGCTGCTTTGTCGTCGACAACTTTATCGAGCTGGATCTGCTGAACGCGCTCGCGGGCGAGAAGGGCAAAAAGGTTAACGTGCTGCTTCGCATTACGCCTGGGGTAGAAGCGCACACGCATGAATTCATCTCCACCGGCCAAACGGACTCCAAATTCGGCTTCGATCTGGGCAACGGTGCGGCTTATGAGGGCATCAAACAAGCCGCGGAGCTTGCCAATCTGAACGTGCTCGGCGTGCATTCCCATATCGGCTCGCAGATTTTCGAGGTCGAAGGGTTCCGTATGGCCGTTGACAGAGTGGCGGCGTTCGCGGTGCAAATCCGGGACGAGCTCGGTCTGACCTTCCAGGTCATCAATCTTGGCGGAGGATTCGGCATCCGCTACACCGAAGCGGACGCTCCGCTGCCGGTATCCACCTACGTCAAAGCGATTACAGATGCGATTATTTCGCATTTCACGGAAGCGAAATTCCCACTGCCCGAGATTTGGGTCGAGCCGGGCCGTAGCATGGTCGGCGACGCTGGCACCACCCTGTACACGGTCGGCACGAGTAAGGATATTCCGGGCGTGCGCAAATATGTGGCCGTTGACGGCGGCATGACCGACAATCCGCGTCCCGCGCTGTACGATTCGAAATACGAGGCCGTTCTGGCTAACCGCGCCAACGATCCGAAGGAAGAGACCGTGTCGATCGCCGGCAAGTGCTGCGAGAGCGGTGACATGCTGATCTGGGATCTCGAGCTTCCGAAGGTACAGACGGGCGACCTGCTCGCCGTATTCTGCACGGGCGCATACAACTACGCAATGGCAAGCAACTATAACCGAATCCGCCGTCCGGCGGTTGTATTCGTCAAGGATGGCGAAGCGTCGTTGGCCGTGAAGCGCGAATCGCTCGACGACATCGTCGTGAATGACGTGATCCCTGCAAGACTGCAGAAATCCGGCGCAGCGAAGTAAGTAAGAGCAGATAGATAGACAGATTGACGGACGGAGCCTAGCGCCTCGTCCATTTGTTCGCCTGGGGCGGTAGTTTTGCGCTAGGGCCCGGTTTATAGTATCATGGGTAAAAACGTAAGGAGATGACAGTCCTACATGGCAAAGCAAGCGAAAATCAAAATGAAGAACGGCGCGGAAATCGTGATCGATTTGTTCGATCAGGATGCGCCCAATACGGTAGCTAACTTCGAGAAGCTGGCGAACGAGGGCTTCTATAACGGCTTGAACTACCACCGCGTCATCCCGGGTTTCGTGGCGCAGGGCGGCTGTCCGAACGGCAGCGGCACCGGCGGTCCGGGCTACACGATCAACTGCGAAATCAATTCAAACAAGCATGAGCGGGGTACGCTTGCAATGGCGCATGCCGGACGCAATACGGGAGGCAGCCAGTTTTATATTTGCTACCAGCCGCAGCCGCATCTTGACGGCCAGCATACGGTGTTCGGCAAAGTTGTGAAAGGCATGGAGCATGTTGATGCGTTCCAAGGCCGCGAAGTGATGGAGAAAGTCGAAGTCGTAGAAGCGTAACGGCAAGAAACGCCCGGAACCTGATCGTAGAGGTTTCGGGCGTGTTTTGGTCGGCTTGCTTGACGATCGCACAGGCTCCGAGCATTTTCGCGGCAGCCGAATGGCCGAGAAGGGATGAAAATCCTTGCTTTTTTTATTTTGTGGTGATACTATTCAATTCAAATCGTTGCCGTATTGTCCTTTATACACAGCGACGACGGACACAATAAAATAGACTGTTTTCCTTCGGGGTTGGGTGAAATTCCCTACCGGCGGTGATCGCATGGCGGCGGCGGAAAAGCATGCCGAGCATTGCGTCAGTCCGTGACCCGGTTCTGTTCGGAGCATGCCCTTACGGTCATGCGCGGCGGAAACGGTGGACCTGGTGAAATTCCGGGACCGACAGTATAGTCTGGATGGGAGAAGGAAACGGCTCGGCAGCTTAAAATATGCTAGCCCTCTTTGTTATTTTTTTTCACAAAGACGGCAGGCTTGTTTTAGCTTGTCGCTATCCGTTTATCTTGTTCCAACCCCCGATGGGAAACATTCCCGCGGGGGTTGTTTGCTTTGATCGAACCGATTAACGACGAGTATTATATGCGGCTGGCTTTGGAGCTTGCCTCCAAGGCATCGGGCCAGACCGGCGTCAATCCGGTGGTCGGCTGCGTCATCGTCAAGGATGGCCGGATTGTCGGGGTCGGCAGCCACTTGAAGCGGGGAACCGGCCACGCCGAGGTGCACGCGTTGAATATGGCGGGATCCGAAGCGGAAGGGGCAACCGTCTATGTGACGCTCGAGCCATGCAGCCATTACGGCAAAACGCCGCCGTGCGCGGATAGGATCGCCGAGGCCCGTGCTGCTCGCGTCGTCATCGCCGCCTCGGACCCGAACCCGCAGGTTTCCGGAAGAGGAATGGCCAAGCTGAGGGCTCATGGCATCGATGTCACATCCGGCGTGCTGGAGGAGGAGTCCCGCAAGCTGAATGAAGTGTTCGAGAAATTTATTACGACAGGACTTCCTTATGTGACTTTGAAAACCGCTTCTACGCTGGACGGCCGCATCGCGTCCAAGACGGGCGACAGCCGCTGGGTGACGGGCGAATCGGCGCGCGCCGCCGTCCATGCGCTGCGGCACACGCATGAAGCGATCATGGTCGGCGCAGGCACGGTGCAGGCGGACGATCCTTCCTTGACGACGCGGTTGCCCGTGCCGGGCATCCACCCGGTCCGGATTGTCACGGACGCGAAGCTGCGGCTCCCGCTTACAGCGAAGCTGTTCAGCGACGGATTGGCGCCAACGGTCGTGCTCACGACGGAGGGTGCGGACCGGGAGCGCTTCAAGGCGCTGGAAGCCGCCGGTGTCAAGGTGCTGGCCTGCGGAGATGGCGAGCGCATCGATCTTAAGCTGGCCATGCGCCGCCTGGGCGAACGGGAAATCTCCTCGATTCTGCTGGAAGGCGGCGGTCGCTTGAACGGCGCGATGCTGGAGGCAGGTCTTATCGATAAAGCCGTCCTGTTCTATGCTGCCAAAATCATCGGCGGACCGGAAGCGCCCGGGCTGTTCGATTTCGGAGGTTTCGCGCGCATGGCGGATGCCGTCCGTCTTGAGCGGTTGACGGTGGAGACGTACGGCGACGACATCTGCGTGACCGGCTATCCGGTATACGGGTGAGGGGGCAGCCAGTGGATACAATCGGCGGCCAGGTAGGAGGAGATGACCGAAATGTTTACGGGATTGATAGAAGAGATCGGCAAACTGCGCCGTGTCGCTCGGCAAGGCGAGGCGCTGGTGCTGGAGGTTGAAGCCTCGCTGATGCTTGAGGAAGTCAAGCTAGGCGACAGCATCGCAATCAACGGCGTCTGTTTGACGGTCACGTCGTTTGACCGGCGGTCATTCAAAATGGATGTGACGCCGCAAACGTTTCGTCATTCGACCCTGAAGGATTTGAAGCCGGGTGATCCGGTTAACCTGGAGCGGGCGATGGCGGCCGGCGGGCGGTTCGGCGGGCATATCGTGCAGGGACATGCGGACGGCACGGCGGTGATCGTATCGCGCAAGCAGGAGGAGAACGCGGTCTGGTTTGATTTTCGGCTGGCCGATTCGGCCTTGATGCGTTATATTGTGCCCCACGGCTCCGTCACGATTGACGGCATCAGCCTGACGGTTGCCCGGACGAACGGGGAGACGTTCGGCGTGTCGATTATTCCACATACGCTGCTGCAAACGGCGCTGCAGTACAAGCAGGCGGGGGAGTCGGTCAACGTCGAGTGCGATATTTTAGGCAAGTATGTGGAGCATTTGCTGCGTTACGGACCGCGCGCGGCTGCGGACAAACCGGCAGAAGAGGGCGTGCGCCTGAGCGCAGCTTTTCTCTCGGATAACGGATTCCTGTAACGCAGCCAACATCGAGAACGATTGGGAGGGAGAACGAATGAAACCGACGGAAAATTTCGATACGATCGAAGATGCGATCTACGATCTGATTCTCGGCAAGTCGGTCATCGTGGTGGATGACGAGGACCGGGAAAATGAGGGCGACCTCATCGCGCTCGCCGACAAGGCGACGCCCGAGGTGATCAATTTTATGATTACCGAAGCGCGCGGGCTCGTATGCGTGCCGATCTCGCAGGAGAGGGCAGAGCAGTTGGACCTGCCGCCGATGGTGAGCCATAATACGGATTATCACGGCACCGCTTTCACCGTATCGGTCGACCACGTCTCGACGACCACCGGCATTTCCGCGTTCGAACGTTCGCAGACGGTCAAGGCGATCATCGACCCGAGGACGAGGCCGTCCGATTTCCGGCGTCCGGGGCATATTTTTCCGCTGGTCGCCAAAAAGGGCGGCGTGCTGCGCCGGGCGGGCCACACCGAAGCGGCGATCGATCTCGCCCGGATGTGCGGCTCATACCCGGCTGCCGTCATCTGCGAGGTGATCAACGAGGACGGCACAATGGCTCGCCTGCCCGACCTGATGAAGTTCCGCGAGAAGCACGGGCTAAAGCTGATTACGATCCAGGATTTGATCCGGTACCGGAATGAGAAGGAAAAGCTCGTCCAGCAGGTGGTCGACGTCAAGATGCCGACAGACTACGGTGTGTTCCGGGCCGTGGCCTATACGAATGAAGTCGACGGCAAGGAGCATGTGGCGCTGGTGAAAGGACAGATCGATGAGAAGACGCCGACCCTTGTGCGCGTGCACTCCGAATGCCTGACCGGCGACGTATTCCATTCCCACCGCTGCGATTGCGGTCCTCAGCTTGACGCCGCCTTGCGACAAATCGACGAGGCCGGCAACGGTGTGCTGCTGTACATGCGCCAGGAGGGCCGCGGCATCGGCCTGATCAATAAGCTGAAGGCTTACGCCCTGCAGGAGCAGGGATTCGACACGGTTGACGCGAATATTAAATTGGGCTTCAAACCCGATCTGCGGGATTACGGGATCGGCGCGCAAATTCTGAAGGATCTCGGGGTCCGCAAGATGCGGCTGCTGACAAACAACCCGCGCAAGATCAAGGGCCTCGAAGGCTACGGCATTGAAGTAGTCGAGCGGGTGCCGCTGCAAATGCAGGAGAACGAGGACAATGCGGACTATTTGCACACCAAGCAATCGAAGCTTGGCCACTTGCTCGATTTCAACAATTGAACCTACAAACCGATATAAAGGATGAGACAAACATGGCGAAAATCTATGAGGGCAATTTAGTATCGCAAGGCTTGAAATACGGGATCGTTGTCGGACGGTTCAACGAGTTCATAACCGGCAAGCTGCTGAGCGGCGCGCTCGACGCCTTCAAGCGTCATGGTGCCGGCGAAGACGAGGTGGAAATTGCTTGGGTTCCGGGCGCCTTTGAAATTCCTTTCATCGCGCAGAAGATGGCGGAGAGCGGCAAATACGACGCCGTCGTTACGCTTGGCGCAGTCATTCGGGGGTCAACGCCGCACTTTGACTATGTGTGCAACGAAGCGGCCAAGGGCGTGGCGGCCATCGCATTGAAAACCGGCGTGCCGACGATTTTCGGCGTGCTGACGACGGATTCGATCGAGCAGGCGGTTGAGCGGGCCGGAACGAAAGCCGGGAACAAAGGCTGGGAAGCGGCCGTATCCGCCATCGAGATGGCGAACCTGACGAGCGCGCTCAGAGGTTAAGCGAATAATAGGAGGAAGCTGGCGTGACGGTTCATTACAAGCTGGAAACGTTCGAAGGACCGCTGGATTTGCTGCTGCATCTCATCGATAAGGCTGAAATCGACATCCACGATATTTCGGTCAGTGAAATAACCGACCAATACATGGCCTACCTGAACGCGATGCAGCAGTTGGAGCTGGAACTGACGAGCGAATTTCTGGTGATGGCCGCCACGCTGCTGGCGATGAAGAGCAAGTTGCTGCTGCCGAAGCCGCCGATCATCGAGGGTGACTACATGGATGAATGGGGCGACGACGGGCTTGATCCGCGGGATGAGCTGATTCAGAAGCTGGTCGAGTATCGGAAATTCAAGCTCATTGCCGAGCAGCTGCGGGATCTCGAGACGGAGCGGGGGCTAGTATTCACCAAAGAGCCGGAGGATTTGACGCCTTTCATGCCGTCCGTGCCGGCCAATCCGGTGAAGGGTCTGCATGTGAACGATCTGATCGTCGCATTCCAGAAAGCGCTCCGCAAAGCGGCCCGCCGAAATATCGTGTCCACGGTCAAACGCGATGAAATTTCGGTTAAGGACCGGATTCGGGATATCGTCGATTTGCTTAGGGACAACGAGATGGTACGCTTCTCCAAGCTCATTCGGCAGGAGATGGACAGGCAGGAGATCGTCGTGACGTTTCTTGCCATTCTCGAGCTGATGAAGATGAAGCAAATTCAATGTTTTCAACATCGGTTGTTTGACGATATCGTCATTCATTGGAAAGGGGAAGCGTTAGAGGGTGGACTTTCCGAGTTTGAAGTCGATTATTGAAGGCCTGCTGTTCATGGCGGGAGACGAGGGAATCGGCGTCAAGCAGCTCGCCGAGATTACGGAGGCCGATTTGGAACTCATCAAAGACGCAGTCGAGCAGCTTCGCAGCGAGCTGGCGGTCGGCGGACGGGGCATCCGGATCGCGGAGGTCGCGGGCGCGTACCGGTTTACGACGCTGCCCGAGCATGCGGTGTATTTCGAGCGGATGGCGTACACGCCAGGGCGGCAAAGCCTGTCGCAAGCCGCGCTTGAGACACTGTCCATCGTCGCTTACCGCCAGCCGATCACCCGTGTCGAGATTGAGGAAATACGCGGCGTGAAGAGCGAACGCGCCCTGCATTCGCTGGTGAACAAGGATCTGATCGAGGAGGTCGGGCGCGCGGAGGCGATCGGCCGGCCGATTCTGTACGGAACGACAAAATCATTCCTTGACTATTTTGGTCTCGCGGGGCTGGGGGCGCTGCCCGAGCCGTCGTCCGTGGACGAGCAGGCGCTGCTGGAGGAGCAGACCCAGATGCTGTTCGAGAAGCTGGATAGCGTTCAGATTACGCTCGATGAATACAAAGTGAAAGAGTAGCCTGCAGGCAAGAGTTTTTATTCCTTCGGTCTTTATGGTGCGGTCTTCTGCAACCGACAATCGCATTCCTTTCGCATGAGAATTGCGAGCCAAGCCATACTAATAGCGACAACTTCAGGAAAGCGAGGTGAACAGCCCTGCTTGGAGGCACGCTATTCGGATGGACGGCCGCAGGTCTCTTTTTTTTGCTCGTTACGGCTTTTTGCTTATCCGACATCGTTGTACTGGGTCGTGTGAGCCGCCGGGGCCAGGACGATCATGTGCAGTTTGATATAAAGCTCCTTTGGGGCATGGTCAGGTACCATCTCGTCATTCCGTTCGCACGGTTCAGGGGAAGTAGCGTCAAGCTGCAAACGGACCGGAGGGGCCACTCGCTCGGCGTGAACTCCGGCACATCCACAGAGGAATCGGTGGATGCGGAAACCGTTAAAAACACATTCGAGAAGGTGCGTGACATGCTTCGCTTCACCCTCGACCTAACCGAGGTTGTGAAGCGGATGCTACGCAACATCCGGCTGAAGGAATGGAGTTGGACGACAACCGTCGGAACGGGAGATGCGGTATCGACCGCCATGACGACCGGTCTGGCATGGTCCGTCAAGACATCCGCGCTCGGCGTATTGTCCCAGCTTGTCCGGCTTCAGACATCGCCGGAAATGAGCGTCACTCCTTTGTTTAACGCGACAGCATTCTCTACCAGGCTGCAATTCAAAGCGAAAATTCGCGTCGCAGCAGTCGCTATGTCCGGCGTCCGGCTGCTGATTCATGCGGGGCGGGCAAAGGGCGGGCTGTCCGGCTGGTTCCGCTTGCTGAAAGACCTCCAGCCGCGCCGCGTCTAGAGCATAACATTCCGACGAAGGGGCAAGCTATAAGCGCAGAATTACGATCATACAGGAGGTTGAACCGATATGATGATGGAGCATCCGATTCAAGGATTGATGGAAACAGCAATGGAGAGCATTAAAGAGATGGTCGACGTCAATACGATCGTAGGCGATCCGGTCCAGACACCGGACGGCAGCGTCATTATGCCGATCTCGAAGGTTGGCTTCGGCTTCGTCGCCGGCGGCAGCGACATTCGCTTCGACGGCAGCGGGGGAACGAGCGCAACGATTGAAGAGCATAACGCGTCGGTATCGCTGCCTTTCGGCGGCGGCAGCGGCGGCGGCGTCTCGATCACGCCGATCGCGTTTCTTGTCGTTGGCTCGCATGGCGTTAAAATCGTTTCGCTCGATAATTCCACGCATCTCTGGGAACGCATGATCGACTCGGCGCCTAAAGTGGTGGACAAGCTGCAATCGATGCTGAAAGGCGGAGCAAACGCCGGAACCTCGACGATGTTCCAAACAAGCGGAACCGCCGGACTCAACGGGGGAACCGGTATGGCGGGCGCAACGGGAGCAGC
Organism: Paenibacillus darwinianus; assembly: GCF_000598065.1. Lineage (GTDB taxonomy): Bacteria > Bacillota > Bacilli > Paenibacillales > Paenibacillaceae > Paenibacillus_I > Paenibacillus_I darwinianus. Next base: position 35,112 of record NZ_KK082143.1, read on the forward strand.
CGGCATGTCTGGAGCCGGAACGACCGGAGCCGGAGCAACAGGTAACGGTACTGGCAGCAGCGGCTCCGGCAACTTCATTTAATGTTTGTTCGCGTTAAAATAAAGCAGCCGGCATCGCTCATGCGAGCCGGCTGCTTTGTTTGGTGCGCTATTTGATGTTAACGTACGGATCAATATTTCCGTGTTTAAAAGGCTTGGACATAACCGGGGAGAAGACAACATATAATGAATAGACCGGTCATGAGGCGGTATGCCGGGTATCGATGTTAGGAGGTTCGATGGACATGATGCGGCGAACGATAGCTTATCTGCTTGCGGCCGGGCTGCTGGCGTCGGCTGTATCCGCGCCGGGCGGCGCATCGGCCAGGCCGTCCTCGATATCTACGAACGCTCGGGCGGCTGCATTGATCGATGTCGAGTCTGGCAGGATTCTCTATAGCAGCCGCGGCAATGAGCGCATGAAAATCGCGAGCTTGACCAAGATCATGACCGCCATAGTGGCGATCGAGCACGGCAAGCTTTCCGATGCCGTCCGGACAAGCCGGCGCGCGTCGGGCAAGGAAGGCTCCTCCATTTATTTGAAGGTCGGAGAGGAAATGAGTCTGCAGAATATGCTCTACGGGCTTATGCTGCGCTCCGGCAACGACGCGGCAACGGCAATCGCCGAGCATGTGGGCGGCTCCGAGGAAGGGTTCGTCTTTTTGATGAATAAAAAGGCAGAGATGCTCGGCCTGGACCATACCCGTTTTATGAACCCGCACGGGCTAGATCAGCCGGACCATTATTCGTCGGCTAACGATTTGGCCAAGCTGACGGCTTATGCGCTGCGCAACGGCGTTTTCCGCGATATCGTCAAGACACGAGTCAAAACGGCTCCCAACCCGAATGACGCCTGGGATTACAAATGGACCAACAAAAATAAAATGCTGGCCATGTATGACGGAGCGGACGGGGTGAAAACCGGCTACACGAAACAGGCGTTCCGCTGCCTGGTAAGCTCAGCCACGAGGAACGGGCAGCAATTGGCCGCAGTGACGCTCAACGACGGCGACGACTGGGTCGATCATCGGCGTCTGCTCGATTGGGGATTCGCCAACTATCCGCTTGATGGGTTGGCTGAGAGCGGGCAGAGGTTGTCCGGGTATGAGGTGACGGTGGCGCGGGCGTTTCGTTATCCGCTTGCGGCAGGCGAGCGGCAGGCCGTCAGAACGCGGCTG
>NZ_KK082144.1 GCF_000598065.1 Paenibacillus darwinianus
ACTGAAAATCCTCGTGTCGGCGGTTCGATTCCGTCCCGAGCCACCATTTGTTTTTAAGTACCGTGGAGGGCTAGCGAAGTGGCCAAACGCAGCAGACTGTAAATCTGTTCTCTTACGAGTTCGGTGGTTCGAATCCATCGCCCTCCACCAGTTTTCTCGAGCCATTAGCTCAGTTGGTAGAGCACCTGACTTTTAATCAGGGTGTCGAAGGTTCGAGTCCTTCATGGCTCACCACCCATAACGTCAATGAATCCGAGGCATAGGCCTCGGATTTTTGCTGTTTTTTCGCTTTTATTTCGCGAAAGCGGAGAATGGAGAGGGCGTCCTTAGGGGCAAGCTAACGGCAAAAAAATGTCGGGTGATCAGAATTGATACCTTTTATCGCAGCCGTTACCGCCTTCGTCATTGTCTTCGCTTGCGTTCCACTGGTGAGACGAATCGCTGTCCGCTTCGGCTTCGTCGACAAGCCGAGCGCGCGGAAAATTCACGCCAGGCCGATTCCGCTGCTCGGGGGCGCGGCCATTTATTTAGGCACTGTCATCGCGATGTTCATGTTCTCCGGCTTCACCCGATTGAGCGTTGCCATTATGATCGGCGGCTTACTCATTGTCATTATCGGACTGCTGGACGATACGGCAAAGTCGAAGGGATATGATTTTCCGGTATGGCCGCGCGTGATCGTATATGTGTCCGCCGCGTTCGTGTCGGTGCTTCTCGACATCAGGATGCTCGGCGTCACCGACCCCGGTCCCGGCGGAATGATCATGTTTCCAGTATGGGCGTCTGCGGCCGCGACGGTGCTGTGGATTTTTGCGCTTACCAATATGGTGAATTTCATTGACGGGGTCGACGGGCTCGCTGCGGGAGTTGCAATGATCTCGTCATTGACGCTATTCGTCGCGGCCATGATCAAAGGACAGTTCGAAACAGCGGTGCTGTCGATTATCGTACTGGGCGCCTGCACGGCATTTTTGACCTATAATTTTTACCCTGCGCGAATATTCATGGGGGATTCCGGTTCCGCATTCCTCGGCTTTACGCTCGCCGTCATATCGGTGAACGGAGCGTTCAAAAGCGCCACGCTGATATCGACGCTCATTCCGGTACTGGCGCTGGGCGTTCCGATCATGGACACGGTTATCGTCATGACGAGACGGTTTTTTGAAGGCAGGGGGCTCCATAAGGCGGATAATATGCACACCCATCATGTGCTCATGAGGTGGGGGCTGACGCAAGTCCAGACCGTGTCGTTCTTATATTTGCTCGCAGTCGTTTTCTCGTTGCTGTCCATCGTGCTGCTGCTCGCCTGGGGATGAGGCGCGCCGCCGTATATCGCTTGTCGTCACTATGATACAATTGGGACAAGCATGTCACGATGGGAGCTGCCGTTATGAACGTAATGACGCCATGGAAGACGCAATTGGAGCAGATACTTGAACTCCCGATCGATACGCGGACGCTTGCGGGAAGCGACTGGCGTGAAGACCTGGAGACGGCCGATCAGCGGGATACGCAGCCGCAACCCGGACAGCAATTTACGCTGAAGGACGGCAGTGTAAGGTTCGTGGTTAGAGCGGATGTGAGACAAGTGGAATTTTTCGATGTGGAAAAAGGCGCGCTAACCGATAAGGAACGGCGTTTCGTAGCCTGGATGCTTGAGCAGTTGAAGCCCGGCGCGCAGCACGCACAATCGACGGGTTCGGAGGCGGAGCGCAAGCATAGAGCGCTCGGCGAGTGGATGCAGGCCCAGCTTGAGGAAGGCAAGACGAAGGTGATTATACCCGAGGAGCATAATCAAGGCGGGCGTTTGTATCAGGAGATGGTTCCGTTTCTGCTCGTCAGTGAGCAGGAGGCAAAGAGAACGGGGTCGGGATACCGTGAATTGGAAAAGCTGCTTAAGTCGTTTTTCGAGGAAGAGGTTGTGCTTATTCCGCTTCAAGACAAGGAGTGGCTGATTCTGGGTCCCGGCTCCCTGGTGCATGACGAGCGGGACGGCCGCGGGGACGACGAGGAAGAGTCGGTAGAGGAGCAGTTGACGGGCATTTGTCTCGGATTGCACGACATGCTTGCCAGCGAATGGATCGGAGAATGCCACGTGGCCGTCGGTCTTCCGATCCGCCCGAACGAATCGGCAGTCGAGACGACCTCGGTGCTGCGTGAAACGATTATGCTGGGGCGCAAATTTCATAGCGGCGGGAACATCCATTTGCCGTGGATGATCCACCTGGAGCGATTGCTTGGCAGCATACCCGAAGCGCAGCGGATTCATTATATGGAGCAGATGATGAGCCGTTCGGACGTGCTCTTCGAGCCGGAAATCGTGGGGACGCTGGAAACGTATTTCAATATGAACTGCAATGTGAGTGATACGGCGAAAAAGTTGTTCATTCACCGAAATACGCTGCTGTACCGGCTCGACAAGCTGAAGCAGGACACGGGTCTCGATGTCAGGCTGTTCCGCGACGCGGTATTGGTCAAGCTCATATTGCTATTGTATAAAGTAACGAAAAGAAAGTAGTTTTTTTGTATGGTTTGTGTATTTCCATAAACGAGTGCCTGGGATAAACTAGGCTTAGTTAGGAAATCACTCGTTTAGGGGGAAATATCATGGCAGGCGTACGTTTAGAGCATGTCTACAAAAAATATCCCGGATCCGACAACGCATCCGTAAAAGACGTTAATCTGGATATCAAGGACAAGGAATTCCTCGTTCTCGTCGGTCCTTCGGGCTGCGGTAAATCCACGACGCTCCGTATGATCGCCGGTCTGGAAGAAATTTCAGAGGGCAAGCTCTTTATCGGTGAACGCTTGGTCAATGACGTTGCCCCGAAAGACCGCGATATCGCAATGGTATTCCAATCCTACGCCTTGTACCCGCACATGAATGTGTACCAGAACATGGCGTTCGGTCTGAAACTGCGTAAATTCAAGAAGGCGGACATCGATAAGCGCGTACGCGAAGCCGCCAAAATTCTCGATATCGAACACCTGCTCGAGCGTAAGCCGAAGGCGCTCTCCGGCGGTCAGCGCCAACGTGTAGCCCTGGGCCGCGCAATCGTCCGCGAACCGCAAGTGTTCCTGATGGACGAACCGCTCTCGAACCTGGATGCGAAGCTTCGCGGCCAGATGCGCGCCGAGATTTCCAAGCTGGCGAAACGTCTTGAAACGACCGTTATCTACGTCACCCACGATCAGATCGAAGCAATGACCATGGGCGACCGGATCGTCGTTATGAAGGACGGCATTATCCAGCAAGCCGCTTCCCCGGAAGAGCTTTACAACCATCCGGTCAACATTTTCGTAGCAGGCTTTATCGGTTCGCCTTCGATGAACTTCATCAAGGGCTCTCTGACGGAGTCGGGGGGAGTCGTATCGTTCAAGACGGCAGGCGTGAGCGTTACTCTGACCGAAGGCCGCGCGAAGATCGTGCGTGAGAAGGGCTATGTCGGCAAGGACGTCATCGTCGGCGTTCGTCCAGAAGACCTGCATGATGAGCCGGTATTTCTTGAAGCTTCCCCTGGAAGCATCGTTACGGCGAACCCTGAGGTTGTGGAAAACCTCGGCCACGAGAAAAACATCTACTTGAACGGAATCGGTACGGAGACGGTTATTGCTCGTGTAGACGGCCGTTCGGATGTCAAAGAAGGCAGCAACATCAAGCTCGCGATCGATATGAATAAGATTCATATGTTCGATATCCAATCGGAGCTGAACATTTTCGAAAGCTGATGCAAGCGCGCCCTGCGCGTCTGTCACGACAACCGTCCCCGACCGGGGGCGGTTGTTTTGGTTCTATATAAGCGCATCGTTGCTTTCCACGCATTATTTCGTTACGATGGAATCATTGAATTCATGACGAGAAATCCCAAGTGCCGGGTTTTCCGGTACGGACAACAAGGAGGCCACAACGTGCCTAAGTCGGTTAAAGTATCCGATCTGGTCCGGCAGTTCCAATTGGAGATCATCGCCGGGGAAGACGGATTGAAGCGCGGTATCGCCGTAGACGATCTGTATCGTCCAGGTCTGGAGATGGCGGGATATTTCCACTATCATCCGACGGAACGGGTGCAAATTCTGGGGAAAACGGAGCTGGCCTTTCTGGAAACGCTCGACAGCGCCGAACGCAATGAGCGGATGTCGCGGTTATGCGACGACGAAACGCCGTGCGTTATCGTGACGCGCGGCTTGGACGTTCCGAATGAGCTGATCGAGCAGGCGACGGCCAAAACGATACCGCTCCTTCGCAGCAATGCGGCGACTACCTATATGATCGGCCGGATTACAAACTTTCTGGAGTCGAGGCTTGCGCCGACGGCGACGATTCATGGCGTGCTGGTGGACGTTTACGGCATCGGCATGCTGATTACGGGCTCCAGCGGCATCGGCAAAAGCGAAACCGCGCTTGAGCTTGTGAAACGCGGTCATCGGCTGGTAGCGGATGATGCGGTGGAAATTAAGCAGACATCCGACGGACAGCTTCACGGCTCGGCGCCGGAATTGATCCGGTATTTGCTCGAAATCCGCGGCCTTGGGATCATCAATGTCATGACGCTGTTCGGCGCGGGCGCAATTCGTACGCAAAAGCGGATCAGCGTCGTCATCAAGCTGGAGAATTGGCAGCAGGAGAAGCAATACGACCGGCTCGGCCTTGACGAGGAATTGACCCGAATTATCGATACCGATATTCCGCTCGTTACCGTTCCCGTGCGACCGGGTCGTAACCTGGCGGTCATCATTGAGGTCGCTGCCATGAACTACCGCTTGAAACGGATGGGCTATAACGCGGCCCTGCAGTTCACCAACAAGCTCACCGAGACGATTTCGGAAGATATGGACGATTACGAATGACGTTACGAGAGGATGTCTAGTCAATGATAGGAATGAGAATCGACCCGGTCGCGTTTGCGTTCGGACCGCTGACGGTCAATTGGTATGGCATCATACTTGGCTTCGGCGCCTTTATCGGCCTTTTGCTGGCGATCAGGGAAGGTAAGAGGTTCGGCCTTAGCTCTGATTTTTTCATGGATATGCTGCTGTTTGGAGCGCCGTCCGCGATTATATCGGCACGAATCTATTATGTCGCGTTTCAATGGGATGCGTATAAGGACAACCCCTGGCAGGTTTTTGCAATTTGGAATGGCGGCATCGCGATTTACGGCGCGCTGATCGGCGCCATTGTGTGCGGGATTATTTATTTCCGTGCAAAAGGCTATAACTTCTGGCGTGTCGCAGATCTTTGCGCACCGGGGCTTATCGCCGGCCAGCTCATCGGCCGCTGGGGCAATTTTGTGAATCAGGAAGCATACGGGGGCCCTGTTGAAGAGAGCTTTCTGCGCAATACGCTGCGTCTCCCCGACTGGATCGTCAATCAGATGAATGTCGAAGGCGTATTCCATCATCCAACCTTTCTTTATGAGTCGCTGTGGAACGTAGCGGGCCTTCTGCTGCTGTTTGTGCTTCGCCGCCAATCGTTCCTGCGGGCAGGTGAGCTGTTCATCTCCTATTTCATCTGGTATTCGATCGGACGCTTTTTCATTGAGGCGCTTCGCACGGACAGCCTGGCGTTTCAAGGTCCGGAATGGCTGGCCTCGCTGGTCAATGGGTTATGGTCGCCGATGACGGCGGTGTTCGAGCAGGGTTATCTCGACCCGGCCTACGGCAATGTGCGGATTTCGCAGGTTCTGGCGCTGCTGTTGATTGTGGCCGGCATCGCGCTTATTATGATCCGGCGTGCGACCGGCGCGGCATCCGAGCGTTACAGCGATCCGATCATCAATCGGAAAACCGGCCTCCCCGCAGGTGTAACGCCGGAGCGGCTAACGACGTCGGCCGCCGGGGACGATACGATTCCGCTCATCATTCCATCGGTGGCCGAATCTGCGGTACCGTACGAAGCCGTTCGGGGAAGCGGCGGGCAGAAAGCGGCGAAGCTTGAGAAATCTCAACTTGAGGGCCAACGGAAAGGAAGCGGGCATGACGAATAAAATCACAACGGTACTGTTCGATCTCGACGGCACGATCCTCGACACGAACGAGCTGATCATTCAATCGTTCCTTCACGCATTGCAGAATTATGTCCCGGCCGAGTTCGGGCGGGAGCATATCATTCCGAGCATGGGCATGCCGTTAGTGTATCAAATGCAGCAGTTCTCCGGCCTGGAGGATGTGTCGCACATCGTAGCCGCCTACCGGGAGGTCAATCTGAGGCTGCACGACGAGCTGGTTCGGGCATTTCCTTTTGTTCCCGAGGTGCTTGAAGAGCTGCATCGATCCGGCATCAAGCTTGGCGTCGTTACGACGAAAATGCGCTTGACGACCGAACGGGGTCTCCAATACGTAGGCATCGCGGATTTCATGTCGTCGGTCGTTACGATCGACGACGTGCAGCATCCGAAGCCGCACCCCGAGCCGGTACAGATAGCGATGAAGGAGCTCGGCGCGAATCCTGCGGAAACGGTCATGGTCGGAGACAGCGTAGTCGATATTCAAGCCGCGAACGAAGCGGGCACGGTGTCCGTTGGCGTCGCCTGGTCGCTCAAAGGCGAAGATACGTTGCGCGAAGCGGGAGCGAAGCATATGATCCATGACATGCGCGAGTTGCTCGAGCTTGTTGGATTGGAGCGGGAGCCGCTTGAGAAACGTTGAACGATATCCGGTCGAAGGACCGAACGCGCTTTGGCAAATGTACCGGACCGTCAGCCGTTTTAAGGCGGTTCGGAACTTCATTTTCATCCAGGCGGCCCGTTATTGTCCTTCCCTGCCGGTGAAAAATTGGATTTACCGCAATGTGTTGGGCATGAAAGTCGGCAGACGGACCGCGTTTGCGCTCATGGTGATGGTCGACGTTTTTTTCCCGGAGCGCATCGAGGTTGGCGACAATTCCATCATCGGCTATAATACGACGATTCTGACGCACGAGTATTTAATTAAGGAGTATCGGCTGGGCTGGGTCAGAATCGGACACGGCGTGCTGATCGGCGCCAATACGACGATTCTGCCCGGCGTTACGATCGGTGACGGCGCAGTCGTCGCCGCAGGCTCGGTCGTTCACAAGGATGTGCAGGCAGGCGCGTTCGTGGGCGGAAATCCGCTTCGCGATCTGACAAACCGGACGTAACACGCAACCCTGACCGGGCGCGTGTCGCCTGCGGCAGTGGTATGAAGCGCTGGTCTGGCGCTGGCCGCAATGCTTGCGGTCTTGTTCCTGAGAGATTCGAGACGGGAGAAATGATAAGAATGGAGCGGTCTCGCCTTCCTTGACGAGACCGCTTTTTGCGTGATAAGATTACGTCTATCCACTTTATTTTGGCAGCATGGTAATATGGTAGCACTTTAATATAATAAAGTACATGTAGGTGAATAGCATGTCCAAACCCAAAGTATTTGAGAAACCAATCGGTGTGAAAGATTATTTGCCCCTTGCCGTATCCCGGCTGCGCCGCATTGAACGGCAGGCGCTCGATTGCATGAAGCGTTGGGGTTATGAGCAAATTATGACGCCGACAATGGAATATTACGATACGGTCGGCGTCGCCAGTTCGACACCCGACCAAAAGCTGTTTAAGCTGCTCAACAACCGCGGCACCACGCTCGTGCTTCGCTCCGACATGACGGCTCCGATCGCCCGGGTAGTGGCGTCGCTGCTGAAGGAGGAGCCTTTTCCGCTGCGGCTCTCGTATCATTCGAGCGTATTTCGCGCGATTGAGGAGGAGGCCGGACGCGAGTCGGAGTTTTATCAGACGGGCGTTGAGCTGGTAGGCGATCCGAGTCCGGAAGCCGATGCGGAGGTCGTTGCACTGGCAATCGCGTCCTTGAAGGCGTCCGGCGTCGACCGGTTCAAAATTGCGATCGGACACGTAGGCTTCCTTAACGGCCTGTTCGAGGAGACGCTGCGGGAACGCTTGGATGCGCAGGAGGAGCTGAAGGCTTCCCTGCTCGGCCGCGATTACGTGGGCTACCGGCAGAAGCTGAGCGATCTGTCGCTGTCCGAGCCGGTCATTAGGGAGCTGGAGGGCATCCTGCGGTTAAGGGGGGCCAAGGAAGTATGCGAGCAGGCGCTGCTGCTGAGCGGCAACGATACGGCGCAAGCGTCAATCCGGCATTTGTGCGACCTGTGGAACGTTCTGGAGGCTTACGGCGTAACGGAACATGTGCTGATCGATCTGACGATGATCGGCGACTTCTCTTATTATACGGGCATGACGTTCGAAGGTTATGCGGCCGATCTGGGCTTTCCGGTCGTCAGCGGGGGCAGATACGACAATTTGCTGACACAATTCGGTCGGCCGGCGCCGGCGACGGGCTTCGCGCTTAAGACCACCCGTATTCTCGAGCTGCTTGGCCAGGAGGCCGGCGAGGAAACGGAACGCATTCTGATCGGTTATGATGCGGAAGGTCGCATTCGCGCACTGGGCGAAGCCGGGCGCCTGCGTGCGGAAGGGCATATTGTGGTAACGGAACGGATGCAATCCTCCGAGCTGCGTCCGGATGCGGGCCATTCTTTCCCGACTGAGCATGACGGACACAAACTGATATATCGTGGAACGGCATACAGCCGGTTTGCGGGGTTTTTCGGCAGCGGAGCAGGTTCGGACGAGCATGGATCGAGCGGACAAGGAGGTGTCGGACGATGAGCGGAGAAGCAAGCGGACACGACATCTTGAAAGTAGCGATGCCGAAGGGGCGCATCTACAAGCAGGCATCGAAGCTGTTCCGTGAGGCGGGGCTAACGATTCCCGAGGATTTCGACGACACGCGCAAGCTGATTATCGAAGCTCCGGAAGCGCGTATGGTCTTCATTATGGCCAAGCCGGTCGATGTGCCCACGTATGTGGAATACGGCGTGGCCGATATCGGCATCGTCGGCAAGGATGTGCTGATGGAAGAGAACAAAGACGTGTACGAACTGCTGGATCTCGGCATAGCAAGATGCCGCATGTCGGTGATCGGGCTTCCGGATTGGAAGCCGGTGATCAACCCCAGAGTGGCGACCAAATATCCGAACGTGGCGTCGCAGTATTTCCGCGAGCAGGGGCAGCAGGTCGAAGTGATCAAGCTGAACGGTTCGATCGAGCTGGCGCCGCTGATCGGGCTTGCCGATCGGATCGTCGACATGGTCGAGACGGGACAAACGCTGCGGGAGAACGGTCTGGTGGAGATGGAAACGATCTTCGGCATCACAAGCCGATTGATCGCCAACCGTGTCAGCTACCGGATGAAAAACGAGTCGATTCAAAGCCTGTGCGATCGGCTGCAGCAGATGCTGACGGCCAAAGGGCTGGTTTGAAAGCCACTATCTGGTTATAGAAGGTATGCGCGAAGGGGGAATTTCCGTGCGGATCATTGCCGCTGATCGATTTGAGCTTAAGCGCGAGGTGGAATACGGGACACCGGAGCAGAATCAAGCGGTCCGGGAGATCGTCGAAGCGGTCCGGACCGAAGGGGATGCGGCGCTGCTGCGCTATACGGAGCGGCACGACGGGGTGCGGCTGCAAGCGGCGTCGCTGCGCGTGACCGAGGCCGAGATTACGGCGGCGTACGATAAGGTGGATGCCGCATTTCTGACGGCGATTCGTGAGGCCGCCGTCAACATCCGCGTTTTCCACGAGAAGCAGAAGCGCTATTCGTGGATGGATTTGCAGCCGGACGGCACGCTGCTCGGTCAGATGCTGCGGCCGCTGAAGCGGGTCGGCGTTTATGTGCCGGGCGGAAAGGCGGCCTATCCGTCTTCCGTCCTTATGAACGTCATTCCGGCCCAGGTGGCCGGCGTGCCGGAGATCGTTATGGTCACTCCGCCTGCGACGGGCGGCAAGGAAGGAATCGACCCGTATATCCTGGTAGCTGCCGCAGAGGCGGGTGTCAAGGAAATGTACCGGGTCGGCGGAGCGCAGGCTGTGGCCGCACTGGCGTACGGAACGGCGTCGATCCCGCCGGTCGATAAGATTTGCGGACCGGGCAATATTTATGTGGCTTTGGCGAAGCGGACCGTGTTCGGCGCGGTCGACATCGACAGCATTGCCGGACCGAGCGAGATCGTCGTGCTGGCCGACGAGACGGCGGATGTCGGGTATGTCGCAGCCGACCTGCTGTCTCAGGCCGAGCACGACGAAATGGCGTCGGCTATTCTCATCACGCCGTCGGCCTCCTTCGCCGATGGGGTCAAGGCGGAGGTCGAGCGTCAGCTGGCGCTTCTGCCCCGAGAGCCGATTGCCCGCAAGTCGATCGACGATTACGGCGCGATAATTATCGTGGGCAGTCTGCAGGAAGGCGTCGGCGTCATTAACCGGCTGGCCCCCGAGCATCTTGAGATTATGACCGCCGATCCGATGGAATGGCTGGGGCAGATCGAGAATGCCGGCGCCATTTTCCTCGGGGCTTACAGCTCCGAGCCGGTCGGCGATTACTTCGCCGGACCCAACCACATTATTCCGACCAATGGTACGGCAAGGTTCTCGTCGCCGGTGAATGTGGATGATTTCCTCAAGAAGTCGAGCCTGATCCGCTACAGCAAGGAAGCGCTGCTGGCAAACGGCGATAAAATCATCACCTTGGCGCGGCATGAAGGACTGGAAGCGCATGCGCGTGCGATCGAGATCCGGTTGGAGCGCGAGCGCGGCGGAAATTAGCGGCGGCGCCATGTCGCCCGCCTTAAATTGCCCGAGAGCGCTTCGCGGGAAGAATAAGCCCGGGGAGCGGCCTTACGCGGCTGCAGGGATCGCTATGGGCGAATAGGCAGCTGCACATTTTGCTGAGAAAGAAGGGTTAACGATGACGGAGCCCGTTAAACGCACGGCGGACATCGCCCGCAAAACGAACGAAACGGACATCAAGCTCGCCTTCAACGTCGACGGCAGCGGCCAGGCGACGATCGAGACCGATGTTCCGTTTCTGAACCATATGCTTGACCTTTTCACCAAACACGGACAGTTCGATTTGAAGGTCGAAGCCCGCGGCGACGTGGACATCGACGACCATCACACCGTCGAAGACATCGGCATCTGCCTCGGCCAGACGCTGCGCGAGGCGCTCGGCGACAAGCGGGGCATCAAGCGGTACGCGAGCGTGTTCGTGCCGATGGACGAGGCGCTGGCGCAGGTCGTGATCGATGTCAGCAACCGGCCACATTTTGAATACCGCGCCGAGTATCCGGCACAGACGGTCGGCAGCTTTCACGTCGAGCTCGTGCATGAATTTCTGTGGAAGCTGGCACTTGAGGCGCGCATTACGCTGCATGTCATCGTCCATTACGGACGCAATACCCATCATATGATCGAAGCGGTGTTCAAGGCGCTGGGACGCGCGATAGACGAAGCGACGACGATCGATCCCCGTGTGCAAGGAGTGCCTTCGACGAAGGGGGTGCTGTAGCATGATCGCTATCATCGATTATGGTATGGGCAATTTGCACAGCGTCGGCAAAGCGGTGGAACGTCTCGGTTACGAGGCGGAGTTTGCTTCCGACGCGCAGACGATTCTTGACGCCGACGGAGCGATTCTGCCGGGCGTCGGCGCATTCGGCGATGCGATGCACAATCTGCGCAGTACCGGGCTTGACGAGGTAACGAAGTATTATGCCCAATCCGGCAAGCCGCTGCTCGGCATCTGTCTTGGCATGCAACTGCTGTTCAGCGAAAGCGAGGAGCACGGCAGCAACCGCGGCCTCGATCTGCTGCCCGGCAAGGTCGTCCGCTTTCAGGGCGACTACAAGGTTCCTCATATGGGCTGGAACAAGCTGGATTTTCATCAGGAAAGCCCGCTGTTCGCGGGTCTTGACGAGGGTCACGTCTATTTCGTCCATTCGTTCCATGCCCGGCCGGAGCGGCAGGAGGACCTGCTGGCCACCACCGATTACTATCAGCCGGTGACGGCAATCGTCGGCCGGGGGCAGCTGTTCGGCATGCAATTCCACCCCGAGAAAAGCAGCGACCTCGGCATGCGGCTGCTCGGCAATTTTCTCGCGCTTACGGGAAGCCGTCAAACCGCCGAAGCCTAACGGCCCAACTATGGGACAGCAGGCGGGCAGTCGGCAGGCGGGCGCCTGGAAGCACCAGGCGCGAAAGGAGAACCATTCCATGTTGGCAAAAAGAATCATTCCATGCCTGGACGTCAAAGACGGCCGGGTCGTTAAAGGCGTCAATTTCGTCAACCTGCGCGATGCGGGCGATCCCGTCGAGCTGGCGGCAATCTATGACCGCGAAGGCGCGGACGAACTTGTATTCCTCGATATCTCGGCTTCGCACGAAGGCAGGGCGACGATGGTCGAGGTCGTGCGCAAGACGGCGGGCGAAATTACGATCCCGTTCACCGTCGGCGGCGGCATCGCGCATGTCGACGACATGAAGCGGCTGCTGCGCGCGGGCGCTGACAAGATCGGTATCAACACGGCCGCGCTCCGGAATCCGGAGCTTGTATCGGACGGCTCCCGCAAGTTCGGGGCGCAGTGCATCGTGGTGGCGATCGACGCGAAGTTCAATCCCGAGTGGGGCGAATGGGAAGTGTACACACACGGCGGCCGCAACGCGACCGGCATCAAAGCGCTGGAATGGGCGGCAAAGGTCGAACAGCTCGGCGCCGGAGAGCTGCTGCTCACCAGTATGGACGCCGACGGCACGAAGGACGGCTTCGACCTGAAGCTTACGCGCGCGGTATCCGATCTCGTATCGATACCGGTTATCGCCTCGGGCGGCGCAGGCAAGGTCGGGGATTTTTACGATGTGTTCCAGGAAGGGCGCGCCGACGCGGGCTTGGCGGCCACCATTTTTCACTATAAGGAAATGACCGTGCACGAGGTTAAGGACGATCTTCGGTTGAAAGGAGTGGAAGTGCGATGAGCGGATTGGCGCAAGGGTTGGAGGAACAAATCCGGTGGAATGAGGCGGGACTGGTGCCCGCGATCGTGCAGGACGCCGTCAGCAAGGAAGTGCTGATGCTGGCTTACATGAATCGGGAGTCGCTCGCCAAATCGCTGGCATCCGGCGAGACGTGGTTCTGGAGCCGCTCCCGCGGGGAGCTCTGGCACAAAGGCGCGACATCCGGCCATACGCAGCGCATCCGGTCGCTCCGGTACGATTGTGACGGCGATACGCTTCTTGTGCTTGCGGAACAGAGCGGAGCAGCATGCCATACCGGGAAATACAGCTGTTTCCACAACGAGATCGATCGGGAAGGCGTGACGACGGAGGCCGCGGAGCCGGCGCAGGACCGGTTCCGGATGCTGGCCGAGCTTGAGGCGATCATTGCAAGACGGTACGCCGAGCGTCCGGAAGGCACCTACACGACGTATCTGTTCGACAAGGGCCTCGACAAAATTCTGAAAAAGGTTGGCGAGGAATCGGCAGAAGTCATCATCGCGGCCAAAAACCAGGACAACGACGAGCTGCGCAGCGAAGCGGCGGATATGATTTTTCACCTGATGGTGCTGCTGCGCGAGCGGGGCTTGCCGTTCGATGCGATCATGGAAGAGCTCGGGCGCCGGCACAACAAGCCGACCACGAACAAAATGCGCTGAAGCAGGGAGCGCCTTGCGCTTCCTGCGTCTTCCGGTTGTTCAACCACGACAGAAAGGCCGTGAATGCCATCATGCTAATCGATTATCATACCCATCATGCCAGATGCGGGCATGCCGTCGGCACGCTGGAGGAATACGTGAAGCGGGGAGCGGAGCTCGGTCTGGCGCAGATCGGGCTTTCCGATCATATGCCGCTGCTGCATGTCGATCCCGCCACGTATTATCCGGAGATGGCGATGCCGATGGAGGAGCTGCCCCGTTATGTCGAGGAATGCCTGGCGCTTAAAGAGAAGTACAAGGGCGTCATCGATGTTCGCGTCGGCCTGGAAGGCGATTACATAGAGGGACACGAGGAAGCGATCGAGCGTATCGTCGGGGCGTATCCGTGGGACTATGTGATCGGCTCGGTTCATTTTCTCGGCGAGTGGGACATTTCGGATTTCCGCCAGACGCAGGGCTGGGAAGGCAAGGACCGGATGGCGGTTTACGGGCAATACTACGATGCGGTGGCGAAAGCCGCGGCAACGGGGTTTTACGATTACATCGGCCACATCGACGTGATCAAACGGTTCGGCTTCCAGCCCGAAGGCGATGTCACGGCGATGGAAAATGCGGCCCTCGAGGCGGTTGCGCGCCACGGGCTTGCAATCGAGCTGAACGCTTCCGGACTGCGCATGCCGGCGGCCGAGATGTTTCCGTCGAAGCGGATGCTCGAATACGCGCTGTCGCTCGGCATACCGGTGACGGTAGGGTCCGACGCGCATCAGCCTGCCCGGCTGCATCAGTACGTGGACGAGGCCCGCACGCTGCTCAAAGAGGTCGGGTATTCGCAGCTGGCTACGTTCGAGGGACGCAGGCGGACGTTAGTCGATTTTTGAAAAATCGTAAGTTCCATGTATAATGATATTGTCGATAGAACATACGTAAAGCATTTATCATAAGGATTTACAGGCGGTCAAATCGTTCCAGGAGGGTAACATGTTCAGCGATAAGGTGCGTATTTTCTCGGGTTCCTCGAACCCGCTGCTGGCCGAAGCCATAGGCGAGCAGCTTGGCGTTTCGCTAGGCAAAATCAAATTGTCCCGTTTCAAAAGCGGTGAGATCTATGTTCATTATGAGGAGACGATCCGCAACTGCGACGTGTTCCTTGTACAGTCGTTCTCGCATCCGATCAACGATCACTTCGTAGAGCTGCTTGTCATGATCGACGCCGCCAAACGGGCTTCGGCACGGACGATTAACCTCATCGTGCCGTATTACGGTTATGCCCGCCAGGAGCGTAAAGCGGCTCCCCGTGAACCGATTTCGGCGAAAATGGTGTCAGACGTGCTTACCACGGTCGGCGCCCACCGCATCATTACGCTCGATCTGCACGCACCGGCCATCCAGGGCTTCTTCAACATCCCGGTGGACCATTTGACCGCGCTTGACCTGCTGAGCGATTATCTGAAGGCGAAGGACATCAAAAATCCGGTCGTCGTCTCGCCCGACGCGGGACGCGCGTCCACGGCCGAGAAGCTGGCCAACTACCTGAACGCGCCGTTCGCGATCATGATCAAGAAGCGGCCCGCGCATAACCAATCGGTCATCACGCACGTCATCGGCGACGTCCAGGGACAGACGCCGATCATTATCGAGGATCTGATCGACACCGGCACGACGATCGTCAATGTCGTCGAAGGGTTGAAGGAACGCGGAGCGGAAGATGTTTTCGTCTGCGCGACGCATCCGCTTTTTTCCGGTCCTGCGCTGCAGCGTCTGGATCACCCGAACATCCGGGAGGTTGTCGTCACCGACTCGATCTTCCTGCCGGAGGTGGCTTCCGAGCGGTTCAAGGTGATTTCCGTCGCTCCGATGCTGGCGGAAGCGACCCGCATCATTATCGAGGGCGGCTCGATCAGCACGTTGTTTAAGAACGCGGGTGTTTAACACCACAAGCAGTTCGCATCGTTTGCCTTCCCTTCGAGAACTCCCGAGGCGCGGAGGCGCGGACCTGACATTCTTTGCTCATGTATGAAAGGGCCGCGCTATGGTATAATCGTAGCAAATTGTTCAACGAACGGGAGGTGCCTATGCGAGTGAAACAGAAAAAACAGGCGGCCGCTGGTAACGTCAGCACGAAGGTCATAAACATTCAACTGGACGCCTCGTTCTTTTTCGAACGCGCGGTCCGTTCGCTCGACCGGTATCATTACGATAAGGCACTGAAATATTTTCGGCGCGCCGTCGAGTACGAGCCCGACAATCCGGTGAACCACTGCAACATGGCCGGCATCCTGTCGGAGATGGGCAATTACGAGGAATCGAACCGCATTCTGAAATGGGTCGTCGACGAGCTTGATCCGGCCATGACGGAATGCCATTTCTATATGGCTAACAATTTCGCGAATATGGAACTGTACGAGGCGGCGGAGGATTCGCTCGTGCAATACCTGGAAGAGGATGCGGAAGGACAATTTCTGGATGAGGCCGAAGAGATGATGGATCTGCTCCGCTATGAGCTGGAGCGGCCCATGAAGCAGGCAGTCGTGAAATCGCGGGAAGGGATCGGCAAGCATGACAAAGCCCGCGCTTTGCTGGAGGAAGGAAAGTTCGTCGAGGCCGTCCGCATTCTGCAGGACGTTGTGGCCAAGTATCCGGAATTTACGGCTGCGCGCAATAATCTAGCGTTGGCCTATTATTATATGGGGCAGTTCGAGCAGGCGATGGATACGATCCGGGATGTGCTCGAGCTCGAACCCGGCAATTTGCACGCGCTGTGCAATCTGGCGATTTTTCATCGACATGCGGGCGATGACGAGCAGTTGGCACCGCTGCTTGCCTTCTTGCAGAAGACGGTGCCTTTTCATCAGGAGCATGTGTTCAAGCTCGCGACGACAATGGGGATACTGGGGCAGCACGACACCGCCTTCGTGCATTTCGCCCGGCTGCTCAAGGAGCTCCCTCAGCAGCAGGACCCCTGCCTGTACCATTACGCCGCGGTTGCCGCCTGCAATATGGGGCGTTTGAACGAAGCGGAGCGGTTCTGGAAACTGGCGGCCAAGCTGGATACGGATTCGGGAATCGCGGCCTATTACCTGGAGCAGATGGACAGTCTTCGCCAGGGGACAATGCCCGTTCCTTCCAGCTACCACTATCATCTGCCGTTTGAGGAGCAATTCAAGCTGTGGGAGAAATCGTCCGATCCGCTCCCGGACCAGTTGAAGCGCGATCCGCTTATCCGCTCGTCCTTCTTCTGGGCGCTGCGGCACGGCGACCGAAACACGAAGCTGCAGGTCATTCAAGCGCTCGGCATGATTGCCGACGGTGAAGTGAAGGACGCGTTGGCCGAGTTTCTGCTGGAGCCCGGGGAAGAGGATTACCTGAAGCGGATTGCGATTTTCGTGCTGCGGGGCATCGGCGTTACGGATCCGCTGCCGGCCGTGCTGGAGGGCGAGCGGACGACGGTCGAGCGGAACCGTATGCCGTCACGGCTGCCGATCTGGAACGATCGCTGGCAGACGGTGGTTGAGACGGCGCTTACGCGAATGCAGAGCCGGTACGATATGGTGCAGCAGCATGATTTGCTTACTTTGTGGGTAGAATTTCTGAGCAGGCTGTATCCCAAGACGCCTGTGATCCGACGTCCGGAAGGCTGGGCGGCTGCGCTTGAATATTTGACGGCGAAAATGCACCGGCGCGCGATCACCTATCAGGAGGTGGCGTCCCGGTACGGCGTATCGGTCGCTACGGCGAGCAAATATGCCAAGTGGATCGACGACGTATGCGGCATTCGCGAGAAGATGAAGACGATTTTGCCGGCCTTAGGCGATCTCGGTCCCGAGGCTTGAGCGCGATAGATAGAGGAGGGTAACCTGCATGAGCACCACGCACAAAGCGATTATTATCGGCACGGGCCCGGCTGGACTGACGGCGGCGATTTATTTGGCCCGCGCGAATTTGAGCCCGCTTATCATTGAAGGCCCGGAGCCGGGCGGACAATTGACGACGACGACCGAGGTGGAGAATTTCCCTGGCTTTCCGGAGGGCATTCTTGGCCCTGATCTGATGGCCAACATGCGCAAGCAGGCCGAACGGTTCGGCGCAACGTTCAAGACTGGCTGGGTCAACACGGTGGATCTTTCGAAGCGGCCGTTTACGCTGCAGGTGGAAGGTTTTGCCGAACCGCTGACGGCGGAGACGCTCATCATCTCGACCGGCGCATCGGCGCGATACCTCGGCATTCCGGGCGAGAAGGATAACGTCGGCCGCGGCGTCAGCACGTGTGCGACCTGCGACGGCTTTTTCTTCCGGGGCAAAAAAATCGTCGTGGTCGGCGGCGGCGACTCCGCGATGGAGGAAGCGAATTACCTGACGCGGTTCGCTACGGAGGTGCAGCTGGTGCATCGCCGCGACGAGCTCCGCGCTTCGAAGATCATGCAGGACCGCGCCCGTGAGAATGGCAAAATCAGCTGGAAGCTGAACCGTACGCCGCTCGAGGTCGTGGCGACCGGTATGGGCGTTACGGCACTGAAGGTGCGTAATAATGAGTCGGGTGAGGAAGAGTTGGTCGAGACCGACGGCGTATTCGTGGCCATCGGCCATACGCCGAACACGAAGTTTCTCGCCGGCCAGATCGACACAGACGAGACGGGCTACATTATCGTGAAGCCCGGCACGACGGAGACAAGCGTACCCGGCGTATTCGCCTGCGGCGACGTGCAGGATCAGAAGTACCGCCAGGCGATTACGGCGGCCGGCAGCGGCTGTATGGCGGCGCTTGATTGCGAGAAATTCCTCGAGGGCCATATGGTGCACGACTGGAGCCAGTCGCTGTAAGGTTGATGAAAGGCACAGGCCGGTTATGCCGAATTGCAGCGTATATAGAACAAAAAAGGCGCCCGCGAGGCGTCTTTTTTTCGGTGTTTCTGGTAGAGACCGCTTACCCGACGTGAGTGGGGGGTTGAGGCCCTGATGGAATATTCTGGCGCAAGGCTGAGGCCGGCCGAAACTCTCCCGTGCGAACACGCTTGCACAAGCTTGCCAACCCCTGGGAAGCTATGTCCTAGGCGGCTCCGCCATTCTTGACCTGAGCATAGCGTTGGCTTATAGTTGGTACAGAAGCAGTTAATTATGTGATCGAGGTGGCCAAGTGATGTCTGAGAAGCTTTACGTCGGCGTGGATGTCGGCGGTACGACGATTAAAGTCGGGGTGTGCAATCCGGAAGGGGCGTTGCTCCATACGTACGAAGGCCCGACCGAGAACGAGAAGGGCGCGGAGCGTATTATGGAGAATATCGCGGCTTACGCGCAGCTCTCGGTCAGCCAGCTGTCCCGTTCCTGGGATGAGGTCGAAGGCGTCGGCGTTGGCATCGCCGGATTTCTGGACATTCCCAACGGCATCGTCGTATTGGCACCGAACCTGAACTTGAACAACGCCAGCGTAAAGGATTTTCTTATTCCGCGCCTCGGTAAACCGGTGCTTATCAATAACGACGCCAACGTTGCGGCGCTTGGCGAAGCATGGGGAGGCGCGGGTCGGGGCGTATCCGACTGCGTTTGCTACACGCTCGGAACCGGAGTCGGCGGAGGGATTATCATCAACGGCAGGATTGTGCAGGGCCACAATGCGGCAGCAGGCGAACTCGGTCATATCTCGATCGTGCCGGACCTGGAAGCAATCCAGTGCGGCTGCGGCAAAATGGGCTGCCTGGAGACGGTTTCCTCGGCGACCGGAATCATTCGAATGGCGAAGGATGCGGTGGCCCGGGGCGAGAATACGACGATGTCGCTGGTAGATAACATGATGGCCAAGGACGTTATCGATGCGGCGAAGGCCGGCGATGAGGTCGCGGCGCGCATTGTGAACCGCGCGGCTTTTTATCTGGGCAAATCGATGGCGGTCGTAGCAGTCGTTGTCAATCCGCAGCGCTTTATTATCGGCGGAGGCGTGTCCAAGGCAGGGGAGTATTTGTTCGAGCAAATCCGCGAGGTTTTTCATAAGTATACGCCTTCAGGCGCATCCAAGGGTGTGGAGATCGTGCCGGCCGAGCTTGGCAACAATGCCGGCGTCGTAGGCGCGGCCGGATTGTTTTTGCGCGGGTAACGCCGCGGAATTGAGGTCGGGGCGGCCAGCATGGAGGGGGAACGCAAATGGATAACGGAACGGCGATGGCGAAGCTCGTCATCATTACCGGCATGTCCGGAGCGGGTAAAACGATTGCCGTGCAAAGCTTGGAGGACTTGGGCTTTTTCTGCGTCGACAATCTGCCGCCTGTACTCATTCCGAAATTCGCCGAGCTTATCGAATCTTCCAACGGCAAAATCGGGAAAGTGGCGCTTGTCATCGACCTGCGCGGCAGGGAGTTTTTCACCGCGCTTTCCGAGTCGCTCAATTATATGAAAGAGCACTATACGATCAGTTATGAGATTCTGTTCCTTGATGCGACGGACAGCGTGCTGGTCCAGCGGTACAAGGAAAGCCGCAGAAGACACCCGCTGGCTCCCGAAGGGCTGCCGCTCGAAGGGATCGGTCTGGAGCGCAGGCTGCTGGAGGACTTGAAGGGACTGGCGACACAGGTCATCGACACGACCAGCCTCAAGCCGGCCAAGCTGAAGGAACAGATCGTCTCCCGTTTCACCAATGCGGAGCAGAAGACATTCTCGGTTAACCTGACATCGTTCGGTTACAAGTACGGGGTTCCGATTGATGCGGATTTGATTTTCGACTGTCGGTTTTTGCCGAACCCGCATTATGTCGACCATTTGCGTCCGAATACAGGGCAGAATGCCGAAGTGTATGAATATGTCATGAAATGGCCCGAAACGCAAACCTTCCTCTCCAAATTGCTCGATATGCTCAATTTCCTCATTCCGATGTACGAGAAAGAAGGCAAAAGCCAGCTCGTGATCGGGATCGGCTGCACGGGCGGCAAACACCGTTCGGTCGCAATCGCCGAGTATCTGGGGCGCACACTGGGAAGCAGCGATACCGAAACGGTGCGTGTCAGTCATCGCGACTCCGATCGCGACCGACATTAATGGGGTGAATGAATGGAGCATCACGGTAAAGGCATACGCAGCACCCCCCGCATCGTCGTCATCGGCGGCGGAACGGGACTGTCCGTCATGCTCCGGGGTTTGAAGGAAAAGCCGCTCGATATTACGGCCATCGTTACGGTTGCCGATGACGGCGGCAGCTCCGGTATTCTCCGCAACGAGTTGCAAATCCCGCCGCCCGGCGACATCCGCAACGTGCTGATGGCGCTCGCGGACGTGGAGCCGCTGCTGACGAAGCTGCTGAAATATCGGTTTCCAACCGGAAACGGTTTAGCCGGCCATAGTTTGGGAAACCTGATGCTGGCGGCTATGACCGATATTTCCGGTGATTTTGTCACCGGCGTGCGCGAGCTCAGCCGGGTATTGGCCGTGCGCGGCAAGGTGCTGCCTGCTGCGGCGCATGCAACCGTACTGAATGCGGAGATGTCGGATGGCACGATTATTACCGGCGAATCGATGATCCCGAAGGTGAGAGGCCGAATCAAGCGCGTTTTCATTGAACCGTCCGGGGTCGAGCCGCTTCCCGAGGCTGTGGAAGCGATTCGGTCGGCCGACGCGATCCTGATCGGGCCGGGCAGTTTATATACGAGCATTATGCCGAATCTGCTGGTGCCGGAATTGGCGAAAGCGCTTATCGAGTCGGATGCGGTCAAGCTGTTCGTCTGCAACGTGATGACCCAGCCGGGCGAGACGGACGGTTACTCCGTTTCGGATCATCTGGAGGCCATTCGGCATCATGTGGGACAATCGTTGTTCCATTACGTTATCGTCAATAATGGAGAGATCCCGCCTGAAGTGCTGCAAAAGTATGCCGAGGAGGGAGCGGAGACCGTCACGGTCGATTACGGGGAGTTGAACGGCCAAGGGATCAAGGTCGTTGCCGACCGCCTGGTTATGTTCAGCACGTATTTGCGGCATGACGCCGCGCGGCTCAGCCACCATATTTATCAGCTGGTGGAAAACTGGATGTCCGGAAAGAGGTGAAAGACGTGTCCTTTGCGGCGCAAACCAAAAAAGAACTGACGCTCCTCGAGGCGGACGATTGCTGCGAAGTGGCGGAATTGTCGGCCTTGATCCGGATGAACGGTTCGGTTCAACTATCCAGCCGTAAAGTCATACTCGACATTTCTACGGAAAATGCTGCGATCGCCAGACGGATTTACACGCTTCTCAAAAAAAAATTCGCCGTGCATATCGAGCTGCTGGTTCGCAAAAAAATGCGGCTGAAAAAAAACAATGTGTATATCGTCCGGATTCCAGCCAAGGTTCAGGAAATACTGGCCGATCTGAAAATCGTATCGGAAGGCTTTATGTTCAATGAGGGAATCGACAAGGAGATTCTGCGCAAGCCATGCTGCAAGCGCTCCTATCTGCGCGGCGCCTTTCTTGCCGGGGGCTCGGTTAATAATCCCGAAGGGTCCTCCTACCACCTGGAAATCGCTTCTTTGTACGAGGAGCACTGCAAGGCTCTCGTTGATCTGGCCAACAAATTCAATTTGAACGCACGCTGTATCGAAAGAAAGAAGGGCTTTATTTTCTATATCAAGGAAGGAGAGAAAATCATCGAGCTGCTTAACATCATCGGCGCCCACCAGGCGTTGTTCAAGTTCGAGGATGTCCGGATTATGCGGGATATGCGCAATTCGGTCAATCGGATCGTCAACTGCGAGACGGCTAATTTGAACAAAACGATTGGTGCCGCGGTCAGGCAGATCGATAACATTAAATTGCTGCAGAAGGAAATGGGGCTGGAAAACTTGCCGGACAAGCTGCGGGAGGTAGCCGAAATCCGGCTGGCGCATCCCGACATGAACCTTAAGGAGGTCGGCGACCTGCTCAAGGGCTCCGTCAGCAAATCGGGCGTCAACCATCGGCTTCGCAAAATCGACGAGTTGGCGGAAAAAATCAGAAACGGCTAAGGGCCGGCTGTGGTCTATGCAGGCAATTAATGCTATAATAATGCAAAAAGCCTAACACGTCTTCGTTCACAATAGAATACGTAGCGAGTGAAATTCCTTATAGGGGGTATGGTTCATGACAAAGCAACCGGTTGTCGTACGTCTGAAGACGGGACTCCATGCAAGACCGGCGGCGCTGTTCGTACAAGAAGCGAATAAGTTTTCGTCCGAGGTTTTTGTCGAGAAGGACGATAAGAAGGTCAACGCCAAATCGATCATGGGTATTATGAGCCTGGCGATCAGCTCCGGCACGGAGGTAACGATCAGCGCGGACGGTTCGGACGCGGAGCAGGCCGTAACGGCTCTCGTCAATCTGGTCAGCAAGGAAGAGCTGGAGAATCAATAAGCACATAAGCACAATAGTGCGTACGAAAGGGCACCTCAGGGTGCTTTTTTATTTGGGCAAGCAAAAAGCCGCCATAGGGCGGCAGAATGATCATTACGAATTTGGAAGCTCCGGCATTTCGAGGTTGCGCGTTCGAAGCGCATCTTCGATCAGTTGGATGAATTCTTCGGACAGGTTCATGGCTTTGGCTTCGCGGTAAACCTCGAGCAGATGCTCATCGTTCAGGGGGCGAAAAAGCATGGTCTTATCCTGCAACGGTACCGAGCATGACTCCGATGCCGGGTTCGCTATAAACGGTGCGGTCCGGCGCGAGGCGGAGCTCGACTTGTTTAACGGCTCGTATTCTTTTGCATAGTCGCGCATAGTCCGAAATGGATTCGAGAAACGCATAAGCAGCACTCCAAAAATTTGTTTTCAAAACCTGCCAACAACTGTATGAATATGGCAAGCTTAGCTTGTCTTTATCATAGCATGGCAGAAGTGATTCGTGGGCTTCAATTCAGCACTTCGAATTGTTATTGACACTATATAAAATGTTTGGTAATTGGAAAATATGGTAAATAGATGCCCTCCCGCGAACGGGAGGGCATCTATTATGCCGGTTGATTAGATTTTCTCAATGACCTTGTCGACGAGGCCATAAGTGAGAGCCTCTTCCGCCGACATGAAGTAATCCCGGTCGGTGTCCTTCTCGATCCGGCTGAGCGGCTGGCCCGATCTCTCGGCAAGGATGGCATTCAGCTTGTCGCGCATTTTCAGGATCCGTCTGGCGCGGATCTCGATGTCGCTGGCTTGGCCTTCGGCTCCGCCGAGCGGCTGATGAATCATTACTTCGCTATTCGGAAGCGCGAATCGTTTGCCCTTCGCGCCCGCCGTCAGCAGGAAAGCGCCCATGGATGCCGCCATCCCTACGCAGATCGTCGAAACGTCGGGTTTGATGAACTGCATGGTGTCATAAATCGCCATGCCTGCCGTGATGGAGCCGCCAGGGCTGTTGATGTACAAGCTGATGTCCTTCTCCGGGTCGTCGGCCGCCAGGAACAGCAGCTGAGCGATAATGGAGTTGGCGACGACGTCATTAACGCCGGTGCCCAGGAAGATGATACGATCCTTCAGGAGCCTCGAATAAATATCGTAAGCCCGTTCCCCGCGATTGCTTTGCTCAATAACCATTGGGACGAAATTCATGTCCACAAGTGCTCCCTCCAATCGAATAGTCGAAAATAATTGTTAATCTGTACTCATCATAACGAATTCCAAAACAAAAGTCAAAGATAGTCAAACTCCGGGCGCAAAAAAACCGGCGAATGCCGGTTCAATTTCAAATTGAGTTTAATGTTCGGAGTATAAATGGCGCGCCCGCTAGGAATCGAACCTAGATCTCAGGCTCCGGAGGCCTACGTCATATCCATTGGACCACGGGCGCAAGTCAGCAAAAATTATTATATGATAATCTCAAGCCAATTGCAAGGGTAATGGCAATAAAAATATTGGCAGCCGCAATCGGCCGGGATTCCAGCAGACTCGTCCTGAAACGTGGGAGGCGGGAAAATGGATATGGGCGGGGCTACTTGCTTTTTGGCACGTGATCTTTTACAATGAGAAAGAAGGAAAAGCGTGGCTGTGCTTTTTTTTTGACCCAGGTGGGACCGAAAAAGTTACAGCGGGACGAATAATGTCCAGCTAGTTGGCGGGTTGTGCGCGGAAGCATGCTGCGGGATTCTCCTTCCTTACATATTTAACCGGGGAGTCGGATAACCTACGCACATCCTGGGGAAGGAACGGGTGCATGACGTGAGAAAGCTCATCAATGTTCAGAAGCAATTAATTCCCGACCTTTCCGACACGATGAAAAAAAGATACACGATTCTCCATCACGTCCGTTTAATCGGCCCGGTCGGACGGCGTACGCTGGCCCAAACGCTCCATATGACGGAGCGGGTGCTGCGAGCGGAAGCCGAATTCCTCGAATCCCAGGGGCTGCTCGACATCGGCCCGGACGGAATGCGGGCGACGGTCTCCGGTGAACGGCTGCTGGAGGAGATGGAGCCGCTGGTCAAGATGCTGTTCGGCATCACGGAGCTGGAGGAGGAGCTTCGCCGGCGGTTCGGCCTGAAGCAGGCGGTGATTGTCGCCGGCGACTCTGACGAAACGCCGCATGTGAAGCAGGAGCTTGGCCGCGCGGCCGCTTCGATCCTTCGCCGCTATGTGACGAAGGGCGATATTATCGCCGTTACCGGAGGATCGACGATGGCGCAAATCGCGGAACGGATGACGCCTTCCCCGCAGTTCAAGGGCTGCTGGTTCGTTCCCGCGCGCGGGGGACTCGGCGAGCGGGTTGAGCTGCAGGCGAATACGATCGCATCGGCGATGGCGAAGCGGACCGGCGCGCAGTACCGGATGCTTCACGTGCCGGATCACCTCGGCGAAGAAGCCTATCAATCGCTGATTCAGGATCCGACGGTAAGCGACATTATCGCCGACATCCGCAAGGCGCGCATTGTGCTTCACGGCATGGGCGAGGCGCTCGTCATGGCCCGCAGACGCCGGGTCGATGAACGAACGATGACCTCGCTGCTCGCGGAAGGGGCGCTGGCGGAAGCGTTCGGCTATTATTTCGACGAGCAGGGGAGAGTCGTGCACAACATGCCGACGGTCGGCCTGCGAATCGAGGACATCGACAACGCCGAGCTGCGCATCGGCGTTGCCGGCGGCGCAAGCAAGGGGCGCGCCATTGCGGCCGTGATCCGGCATGGGCGGGAGGATGTGCTCGTGACGGACGAAGCGGCCGCCGAGCAAATGTTATTGATGGGACCGGTGTGATTCCGGATAACTTCGGTTATCCTGATGAATAAATTTGTTTTAATAATAGGAGGATGTACAAGAATGGTTAAAATCGGTATCAATGGCTTTGGCCGCATCGGCCGCAACGTATTCCGCGCCGCGCTGAGCAGCAAGGAAGTTCAAGTCGTAGCTGTCAATGACCTTACGGATACGGCGACGCTGGCTCATCTTCTGAAGTACGACACGACGCATGGCCGTCTGGACGCAACCGTCGAAGCTAAGGAAGGCGCGTTGATCGTTAACGGCCGCGAGATCAAGGTTTTTGCGGAACGCAATCCTGCAGACCTGCGTTGGGGCGACCATGGCGTAGAGATCGTCGTTGAATCGACCGGTATTTTCACGGCGAAGGAGAAAGCCGAGCTTCACCTGCAAGGCGGCGCCAAGAAGGTTATCATCTCCGCGCCTGCAACGAACGAGGACATCACTGTCGTTATGGGCGTTAACGAAGACAAGTATGACCCGAAAGCTCACACGGTTATTTCCAATGCTTCTTGCACGACGAACTGCCTGGCGCCGTTCGCGAAAGTGCTGAACGACCAGTTCGGAATCGTCAAAGGCATGATGACGACCGTTCACTCCTACACGAACGACCAGCAAGTGCTTGACCTGCCGCACAAGGATCTGCGCCGCGCCCGCGCTGCTGCGGAGAACATTATTCCTTCTACGACCGGCGCAGCAAAAGCCGTTGCACTCGTACTGCCGGAACTGAAAGGCAAGCTGAACGGTATGGCAATGCGCGTTCCTACGCCTAACGTTTCCGTAACCGACCTGGTTGTGGAAGTGAAGAGCAACGTAACGGTAGAGCAAGTGAACGGCGCCCTTAAGGCGGCTGCTGAAGGCCCTCTGAAAGGCATCCTGAACTTCTCCGAAGAGCCGCTCGTATCGAGCGATTACAATGGCGACCCTGCTTCCTCCACCATCGACGCGCTGTCTACGATGGTCGTTGAAGGCAACATGGTCAAAGTCGTTTCCTGGTACGACAACGAGTGGGGCTACTCCAACCGCGTCGTTGACCTGGCCGCTTACATCGCAAGCAAAGGCCTGTAATCTCATATTCGCTTCAAGGGCTAAAGAGGAGAAACGCGAGCAACGGTTTCTCCTCTTTTAACCGCGTTAGGATGCAGAGCCCCGCAGGTGGCTGCACGCTTGGCAGTCAGGCGGGTAATCAGAGGAGGAACCGTTCATGAACAAGAAAAGTGTGAGAGACGTCGAACTGGCCGGCAAACGCGTATTCGTGCGCGTCGATTTCAATGTGCCCCTTGAGAACGGCGCCATTACGGACGATACGCGCATTCGCGAGACGCTGCCGACGATCAAGTTTTTGATCGAGAACGGAGCGAAGGTCATTTTGGCCAGCCATATGGGCCGTCCGAAGGGACAAGTCGTTGAAGAGATGCGTCTGACGCCCGCGGCGACGCGTTTGTCCGAGTTGCTCGGCAAACCGGTTGTGAAAGCCGACGAAGCGATCGGCGATACGGTAAAGGCACAAATCGCCAAGATGAACAACGGCGACGTGCTGCTGTTGGAGAATGTCCGTTTTTACGCCGGCGAGGAGAAGAACGATCCGGAGCTTGCGAAAGCTTTTGCGGAGCTGGCCGACCTGTTCGTGAACGACGCGTTCGGCGCGGCGCACCGCGCACACGCTTCTACCGAGGGCATCGCCCATCATCTGCCGGCCGTATCGGGCCTGCTGATGGAGAAGGAGCTTGACGTGCTCGGCAAGGCGCTTAACAACCCGGACCGTCCGTTTACGGCAATCGTCGGCGGCTCGAAGGTGAAGGACAAGATCGACGTCATCAACAAAATGCTCGAAATCGCGGACAACGTACTCATCGGCGGCGGTCTTTCCTACACGTTCCTGAAGGCGCAGGGCCATGAGATCGGCAACTCGCTGGTCGACAATGAGAAGCTTGACCTGGCGCTCGGCTTCATCGAGAAGGCCAGGCAGCTCGGCAAAAACTTCCTGATCCCGGTCGACATCGTCATTACGGACGAGTTCAGCGCGAAGGCCAATACGAAGGTCGTCGGCGTTGACGGCATTCTGCCTGAGTGGGAAGGCATCGACATCGGACCGAAAACCCGCGAACTGTATGCGGACGTCATCAAGAAGTCCAAGCTGGTCGTATGGAACGGGCCGATGGGCGTATTCGAGATCGAACCGTTCTCGCACGGTACGCTCGCAGTTGCGCAAGCCTGTGCTGACACGGAAGGCTATACCGTTATCGGCGGCGGCGATTCGGCGGCGGCGGCCGAGAAGTTCCAGCTGGCGGACCGGATGGATCATATTTCGACGGGCGGCGGCGCCTCGCTGGAGTTCATGGAAGGTAAAAAGCTGCCGGGCGTCGAAGCATTGAACGACAAGTAAGCCAAGCAGAGAGGATGGACGGACATTGAGAAAACCGATAATCGCAGGTAACTGGAAAATGTTCAAGACGGTCGGCGAAGCCGCCGCGTTTGTCGCGGAAGTGAAGGGGAAAGCGGAAGTCGAAGGTGTGGAAAGCGTCATCTGCGCGCCTTACACGACTTTGCCCGCGCTGGTTGAAGCGGCGAAGGGTACCGCAATCGGCATTGGAGCGCAGAATTTGCATTTCGAGGATAACGGCGCGTTCACCGGCGAAATCAGCGGCGTTATGTTGAAGGACCTGGGGGTACAGTACGTTATTATCGGCCATTCGGAGCGCCGCGCGTATTTTGCGGAAACCGACGAGATCGTGAACAAGAAAGTTCAGGCGGCTTTCAAGCATGGCCTCGCGCCGATCGTCTGCGTGGGCGAGAAGCTGGAGGAACGCGAAGCCGGCCGGACGAAGGAAGTCTGCAAGGTGCAAACCGAGGCGGCGCTGCAGGGCTTGAGCGCCGAGCAGGCGGGGCAGACCGTTATCGCTTATGAGCCGATTTGGGCGATCGGAACGGGCAAGTCTTCGACGGCCGCCGATGCCGAGGACGTTATCGCTTATATTCGCGATATTGTGAAATCCGGATTTGACGAGGCGACGGCGCAAGCGGTCCGCATTCAATACGGCGGCAGCGTGAAGCCGAACAACATCGCGGAATATATGGCACAGCCTAACATCGACGGCGCGCTCGTAGGCGGCGCCAGCCTGGAGCCGGCATCGTATATTGCGCTCGTCGAGGGGGCCAAGTAAGATGGCCGCACCGAAACCCGTCGCGCTGATCATTATGGACGGCTTCGGCCTTCGCCCGGAATCGCACGGCAATGCCGTGGCCCAGGCCAAGAAGCCGAACTACGACCGTTATATGGCGACATACCCGAATACGACGCTCACCGCTTGCGGTGAAGCGGTCGGTCTGCCCGAGGGGCAAATGGGCAACTCCGAGGTCGGCCACCTCAACATCGGCGCCGGCCGGATCGTGTATCAGGATCTGACCCGCATTTCGAAATCGATCCGCGATGGCGAATTTTTCGAGAACGAGACGATGCTGGGCGCGATCAAGCACGTCAAGGCGTTCGATAAAAAGCTGCACCTGTATGGACTCTTATCGGACGGCGGCGTACACAGCCACATCAACCATCTTTTTGCGCTGCTGGAGCTGGCCAAAAAGGAAGAGTTGACCGAGGTGTACATCCATGCGTTCCTGGATGGCAGGGACGTTTCGCCCGATAGCGCGAAGGGTTACCTGGAACAGCTGCAGGCGAAAATTTCGGAGCTCGGCGTAGGCCGTATCGCTACGGTTCAAGGCCGTTACTATGCTATGGACCGCGACAAGCGCTGGGAGCGCGTCGAGAAATCGTATCGCGCCATGGTGTACGGAGAAGGCCCGCAATATACCGATCCGGTGCATGCGGTCGTGGAATCGTACGAGAAGTCGGTGTTCGATGAGTTCGTTATGCCGACCGTCATCGTAGGCGGCGACGGCAAGCCGGTGGCGCTCGTTGAGTCGGAGGATGCGGTCATCTTTTTCAACTTCCGACCCGACCGCGCGATTCAGCTGTCGCAGGTGTTTACGAACACGGATTTCCGCGGCTTCGACCGCGGCGGCGCTCATCCGAAAAACCTTTATTTCGTATGCTTGACGCTGTTCAGCGAATCGGTAGGCGGCTACGTCGCTTACAAGCCGAAGAATCTGGACAATACGCTCGGCGAAGTGCTGGTGCAGCAAGGTAAAAAGCAGCTGCGGATCGCCGAGACCGAGAAATATCCGCACGTCACGTTCTTTTTCAGCGGCGGCCGCGACGTCGAGCTTCCGGGCGAGACGCGTATCCTCATCAATTCGCCGAAGGTTGCGACTTATGACCTGAAGCCTGAGATGAGCGCTTACGAGGTAGCCGAGGCGGCTGTGAAGGAGATTGAGGCGGAGAATCACGACGTCATCATTCTGAACTTTGCCAACCCGGATATGGTCGGCCATTCCGGCATGCTGGAGCCGACGATCAAAGCGGTGGAAGCGACTGACGAATGCATGGGCATGGTTGTAGAAGCCGTGCTCTCCAAGGGCGGGGTCGTGTTGATTACGGCCGACCACGGCAACGCGGACCTGGTGCTCGACGACCAGGAGCGGCCGTTCACGGCGCATACGACGAACCCGGTTCCATTGATCGTTACCAAGGAAGGCATCTCCTTGCGCGAGGGCGGCATTCTGGCCGACATTGCGCCGACGATGCTCGATCTGCTCGGCATTGAGCTGCCGGCGGAAATGACCGGCCGGACGATGATCGCCAATAAATAAACGAGCAGCAAACCACAAAACCCAAACAGAGGAGTGTTACCCGACATGTCTATGATTACCGACGTTTACGCACGCGAAGTACTTGATTCCCGCGGGAATCCGACCGTTGAAGTGGAAGTTCACCTGGAATCGGGCGGCCAAGGCCGCGCGATCGTTCCGTCCGGCGCATCCACCGGCGCATACGAAGCGGTAGAGTTGCGCGACGGCGACAAAAGCCGTTACCTGGGTAAAGGCGTACTGAAAGCCGTTGAGAATGTGAACGAGCTGATCGCGCCGGAAATCATCGGTCTGGACGCGCTTGATCAAGTCGCGATCGACCGCGCGATGATCGAGCTAGACGGCACGCCGAACAAAGGCAAGCTGGGCGCCAACGCGATCCTCGCGGTATCGATGGCGGTTGCCCGCGCGGCAGCCGATGCGCTGAATGTGCCGCTGTACACCTACCTGGGCGGCTTCAACGCCAAGGTACTGCCGGTTCCGATGATGAACATCGTCAACGGCGGCGAGCATGCCGACAACAATATCGACGTGCAGGAGTTCATGGTACTGCCAGTAGGCGCACCGACGTTCCGCGAAGCGCTCCGCATCGGCGCTGAAATTTTCCACAATCTCAAATCCGTTCTGAAGGACAAAGGCTTGAACACCGCTGTCGGCGACGAAGGCGGCTTTGCTCCTAACCTCGGATCGAACGAAGAGGCGATCACGACGATCATCTCCGCCATCGAGCGCGCAGGCTACAAGCCGGGCGTCGACGTGTTCCTGGGCATGGACGTTGCGTCCACCGAGTTTTTCAAGGATGGCAAATACCACTTGGAAGGCGAAGGCCGTTCCTTCACTTCTGCCGAGTTTGTGGACCTGCTTGCATCGTGGGTCGACAAGTACCCGATCATCACGATCGAGGACGGCTGCTCCGAGGATGACTGGGAAGGCTGGAAGCTGCTGACCGAGAAGCTGGGCGGCAAAGTACAGCTGGTCGGCGACGACCTGTTCGTTACGAACACCGAGCGCTTGTCAACCGGTATCGAGAAGGGCATCGGCAACTCGATTCTCGTTAAAGTCAACCAGATCGGCTCGCTGACGGAAACGTTCGACGCGATCGAAATGGCGAAGCGCGCCGGTTACACAGCCGTCATCTCCCACCGTTCCGGCGAGAGCGAGGACAGCACGATCGCCGACATCGCCGTTGCAACGAACGCAGGACAAATCAAGACCGGCGCTCCGTCCCGTACGGACCGCGTCGCAAAATACAACCAGCTGCTTCGCATCGAAGACGAGCTGGGCAGCACCGCTCAATACGCCGGCACATCGGCGTTCTACAACCTCAAGAACTTCAAGAAGTAAACAGCACGAAGCAAAAGCCCGGTCTCCGCATCAAGCGGAGCCGGGCTTTCTGTTGTCCTGACAACAGGAGGATGGATCGTTTGGCAGGATGGCGGTTACCGGTTCAGATATCTGTTCTTGATGACGTTAAGATGATGCATTTCATGTCCGACGATGACGCAAGCGGCCGCCCGGGCAGAAAGCGGTCGGTTGTGAAATTCGCCCTGGCGAAGCCAAGCGTCGTCGGAGAGGCTGCGCAGCAGCGGGATTGTGGCAGCACGGACGGCGGCAAACTCATCTATTACAACGGATAAGGGAAGCTTGCCGAAGGGCGCATGCCGGGCGAACATGTTCTGATCGTAGCCGGAAAGCGTCTGCGGGTCGTTGCGGACGATGCGCAGCAGGCGATATGTCCAAACGCGTTCATTGTCGGCAACATGGCCGGCTACCTCCTTCACCGACCATTTACCCTCGGCATAACGGTAGTCGGCTTGCTCCTCGCTTAATCCCCTGAGCAGCGCAACCGTCTCTTCCTTCTGCCGCTGCAGAATTTCAATAAGATCGCCGTCCGGCACCAGCTTTACATACTGCCCCATTTGCGGCAAATACTCACTTGCATCCGGTCTTCCTTCCATCAAGCATTCCTCCCTGAATCAGTCCTATTTACCCTTCAATGTAGGCTTGTTGCCGAGCGCTGTCAAGTTTCATTCGGGCTACACTTAACGATCTGCGCCGCGGGATGGAAGAGGCACGGTGCTGTTGGGGACGCCGCCCCTAATCGACTCTCTTCCGCTCCGCGCACTTTCGCCAAAATCGCAAACAATTCGCACCAAAACCTGACTATCATCCCCGCACCCCGGCGGTATAATAAAACTTGCAAGCGGATACGGACGCTGATATCCAACCAAAATGAAGAAATGGTGGTGGCCTTGGTGGCAAAACCGATCATCGGTATTCAAATGTATACATTCCGCGATTTGACGAAGGACGATTTGCTTGGAACATTGAAGCAGGTGGCTGAAATCGGTTATGAGGCGGTTGAATTTGCAGGCTTTTTCGGACACTCGGCAAAGGAAGTGCGCAAGGTGCTCGACGACAATGGCTTGCGGGCGCCTTCCGCGCATATCGGCCTCAACCATGCGGAGCCGGACAAGCTGGAGTCGGACCTTCAGCAGCAAATCGAATATGCGCAGGAGCTCGGCCTCGAATATATTGTTACCCCTTGGTGGCCGTTCCCGGACGTGCCGGCGGAGCAGGATCTGGAGCGCTTTATCTCAGCGATCGATACGGCATCGAAGCTGGTGACCGCCGCCGGACTGAAGTACGGCTATCATAATCATGATTTCGAATTCAAAAAGGTCGGCGGCGAGACGATCATGGATGCCCTTTTGGCGCGCATTCCTGCTGAGCGGCTCATTGCCGAATTCGACCTTGGCTGGGTGCATGTCGGCGGCGCCAAGCCTGTCGACTACATCAACCGTTATAAAGGACGCGTGCCCCTGGCGCATTTCAAGGATTTCGGCGAAGGCCGGAGCGATACGGAAATCGGAGCTGGTTCGGTGGACTTCGACAGCGTGCTGAAGGTGGCGGAAGAGTCGGGCATCAACTACATCATCGTCGAGCAGGAGCAGTTCAAGTCGTCGCCGCTGGAGAGCGCGCGGATCAGCCTTGAATTTTTCAAGAGCCGCAGTTTGGTTTAAAGAGCTGTCGGCGGGAAGCTTGCGGGGGGGAAGCCGCTCTGCGGCTTCCTTTTTGTGCCGCAAAGCAAATTGCCGCAAAGCAAATTGTTGTCATCGTTGTCTGGCTGTGATACAATCATTTTACTGTGTTTGCCGTAGTTGTCCTTATTGATTCGGCCATGGAAACGACTATTAGCTCCTGCTCTGGAGGTGTGTAACTGTGGAAATCGCAATGAAAATTTTGTTGATCATATTCTCGATCGGACTGATCGCGGCTGTCCTTCTGCAGAAGGGCAAAAGCGCGGGTCTATCCGGCGCGATTACGGGCGGCGCCGAACATCTGTTCGGCAAGCAAAAGGCGCGTGGTCTGGACCTGTTCCTGCAGCGTTTGACGGTCGGTCTGGCAGTCGGGTTTTTTATTCTTTCGTTGATTGTGGCTTACGTAGTAGGAAACGGCTAATTGAATCAATGTTAGGAAGCGGACCGCTCTCGGTCCGCTTTTCGTTTTTTTGCGATTGCGGATTCAATTGCCGCTTTTCGTGTATACTAAATGGTATATGGAAATCTATCACAGACCGCACAGAAGGCCGGTAGACAACAGACCGGTGCGGCATATGAGGTGAACCGACGTGGTA
Source organism: Paenibacillus darwinianus (assembly GCF_000598065.1). Classification (GTDB taxonomy): domain Bacteria; phylum Bacillota; class Bacilli; order Paenibacillales; family Paenibacillaceae; genus Paenibacillus_I; species Paenibacillus_I darwinianus. Next base: position 34,014 of record NZ_KK082144.1, read on the forward strand.
ACGGAGCAGGATTTGCTCGGATTTATGCGGGATACGGCGTACAAGCCGCTGACGTATCAGGAGCTGGAGCAGCATTTTGGCATCGATGAAGCAACCGATTTCAAAGCGTTTCTCAAGATGCTTAACGAGCTTGAGGAAGCGGGGAAAATCGTTCGCACCCGCCATGAGCGTTACGGTGTGACCGAGCGGATGAATTTGACGCGCGGCCGGGTGCAGGCGCATGCGAAAGGGTTTGCTTTTCTGATACCCGATGACAAGGCGCATCCGGATGTCTATTTGCATGCGAACGACTTGAAAAGCGCGATGAACGGCGACATCGTCCTAGTGCGCGTAACGTCCAAAAGCGAGGGCGGCGGCCGGATGGAAGGCGAGGTCGTGCGCGTCGTCCAACGGGCGATTACCCAAGTGGTCGGCACATTCGAGCACCATGAGGCGTTCGGGTTCGTTATGCCGGACGACAAGCGGATCAACCGCGATATTTTCATCCCCAGGGAAAGCTTCGGCGGCGCCGTAACCGGCCAGAAGGTCGTCGCAAGGATCGTGAATTATCCGGAGGGCCGGTCCGCGGCGACTGGAGAGATCGTTGAAATTCTCGGCCATAAGGACGATCCGGGCGTCGATATCCTGTCGATCATCCGCAAGCACCAATTGCCGGAAGGGTTCCCGGACGAGGTGCTGGAGGAGGCGGAAGCGGCGCCGGATTCGATCACCGAGGAAGAGATCGTCCAGCAGGGACGGCGCGATCTGCGCGGCAAGACGATCGTGACGATCGACGGCGAAGATGCGAAGGATCTCGATGACGCGGTCAACGTTGAGCGACTGGAAAACGGCAACTACGTGCTGGGCGTTCATATCGCGGATGTGGGGTATTACGTGCGGGAGAGGTCCGAGCTCGATCAGGAGGCGTTCCGGCGGGGGACAAGCGTGTATCTGGTTGACCGGGTCATTCCGATGCTGCCGCACCGGCTGTCGAACGGCATCTGCTCGCTCCATCCGCAGGTTGATCGGTTGACGCTGTCCTGCGAGATGGAGTTTGACGCGAAGACGATGAAGCGGGTAAGACACGATGTGTTTACTAGCGTGATTCGCACGGCGGAGCGCATGACGTACGCCAACGTACGCAAAATATTGGTGGACGACGATGCCGAGCTGAAGGAGCGGTACGCCGCTCTGGTGCCGATGTTCCAGGTCATGCAAGAGCTTGCGATGAAGCTGCGGTCGAAGCGGATGAAGCGCGGAGCGATCGACTTTGATTTTCAGGAATCAAAAATTCTGGTCGACGAGAACGGCAAGCCGTATGATATCGTCAAACGGGAGCGTTCAGTGGCCGAGCAGATCATTGAGGAATTCATGCTGGCGGCGAACGAGACGGTGGCGGAGCATTTTCACTGGCTGCGGGTGCCGTTCCTGTACCGAATTCACGAAAATCCGGATTCGGAGAAGCTGTTGCATTTCGTCCAGTTCGCATCCAATTTCGGTTATGTGGTGAAGGGCAAGGGCAATACCGTGCATCCGCGCGCGCTGCAGGGTTTGCTGGAGGAGATTCGCGGCACGAAGGAAGAAACGGTCATCTCGACGATGATGCTGCGGTCGATGAAGCAGGCCAAGTACGACGCGGAGAGTCTCGGTCACTTCGGCCTGGCGGCCGAGTTCTATTCGCACTTCACGTCGCCGATCCGGCGTTATCCGGACCTCATCATCCACCGCGTCATGCGCGAGGTGCTGGAGAACGGCGGCATGCTGACGGAGCAGCGGCGCGAGGCGCTGGAGGCGCGGATGCCGGACATCGCCCAGCACTCGTCTGAGCGGGAGCGGGTCGCGGTCGAGGCCGAGCGTGATACCGAGCAACTGAAGAAGTGCGAGTTCATGCTGGATAAGGTCGGCGAGGAGTTCGAAGGCATTATCAGCAGCGTGACGAGCTTCGGGATGTTCATCGAGCTGGAGAACACGGTGGAAGGGCTTATCCGTCTGAGCGACCTGACGGACGACTATTACCATTTCCACGAGCTGCAGATGGCGCTGGTCGGGGAGCGCACCTCGAAGATTTACCGCATCGGCGACGAGGTGAAAGTGCGCGTCGAGCGCGTGAACATGGCCGACCATACGATCGATTTCGGGATGGTCGACATGAAGCCGCGGATCGAAGGCGGCTATCGGAAAAGCGGCGGCGAAGGCCGCGGTGGCGGCCGTGCGGCCGCCGGGCG
>NZ_KK082145.1:0-4448 GCF_000598065.1 Paenibacillus darwinianus
AGCCAGAAGCGGCGGAGGAGCTTGGCTTGCCCGCCGATGTGCCCGTCATGCTTGGCGCGGCCGACGGGGTGCTGGCCAACTTCGGCGCAGGCGCGATCGAGCCCGGCGTCGCCGCCCTGACCGTCGGCACCAGCGGCGCGGTGCGCGCCGCGGTCCGCGCGCCTGCAGCGGACCCGTCAGCGAGCTTGTTTTGCTACCCGCTTGCCGGGGATCTCTGGATCGCCGGCGGCGCGGTGAACAGTGGCGGCGTCGTCTTCCGCTGGCTTAAAGAGAAATTGGCGCCCGATCTGGCGGCCGGGAACGACGGGGCGGACGGCTATTCGCGGCTGGTCGAGCTTGCGTTAAGCGCGCCGCCGGGAGCGGGGGGGCTGCTTTTTCTGCCGCATCTCTCCGGCGAACGGGCGCCGCATTGGGACGAGCGGGCGCGAGGCGTGTTCTTCGGCCTGTCGCTCGACCACGACCGGCAGCATATGCTTCGCGCCGGCCTCGAAGGGATTTTGTTCGGCCTGCGCTCCGTTGCGAACGCGCTTGCCGGTCTTACTGGTCCGCCACGCGAATTCCGGGTCTCCGGCGGATTTGTGCGTGCGGAGCCGATCCGGCAGCTAATGGCTGATGTGCTCGGCTGTTCCGTCGTGCTCGCCGACAGCGAGGAGAGCTCGGCGCTCGGCGCCGCCAAGCTTGCGCTCTATGCGTTAGGCATGAGCGCCTCCCTGGAGGAGGCGGCTGGCTCCTCGAATCTGACCGGCAGATGCGAGCCGAATCCGGGGCATGCTGCCATCTATGGCGAATTGTACGGGATGTTCCGTTCGTTGTATGCGAGGACGGCGGATTCGTTCGCCGAGCTGGCCGCTTTTCGCGCACGCGGCTGACTGCGGTATGCGGCGCGGCCGCAGGGCGGAATTCAGAAAGTTGTTGGCCTGAGGTTTTCTTTCGCGGGCAAAAAGAGTAAAATGGGGATATTGCGAAAAATACGATATGAAAAAGGATGGACGAACCAAAATGGCGAAACAGCAAATCGGTGTCATCGGCATGGCCGTCATGGGCCGCAATCTTGCCCTCAATATCGAAAGCAGAGGCTTCACGGTGTCGATCTTCAACCGTTCCCGGGAGAAGACGGACGATGTCATGAAGGAAGCGGCAGGCAAAAAGTTGCACCCTACATATACGATTGAGGAGTTCGTCGAGTCGCTTGAGACGCCCCGCAAAATTCTGATCATGGTTCAGGCGGGCGCCGGAACGGACGCGACGATCGACTCGCTTGTTCCGCTTTTGGCGGAAGGCGACATCATTATTGACGGCGGCAACGCCTATTTCCCCGACACCCAGCGCCGCAGCAAGGAACTGGAGGCCAAAGGCTTCCGCTTCATCGGTACGGGCGTATCCGGCGGGGAGGAGGGCGCGCTCAAGGGCCCGTCCATTATGCCCGGCGGCCAGGAATCGGCCTATAAGCTGGTGGAGCCGATTCTTACGGCAATTTCCGCAAAGGTCAACGGCGAGCCTTGCTCCACTTACATCGGACCGGACGGTGCGGGCCACTACGTGAAAATGGTGCATAACGGCATCGAATATGGCGATATGCAGCTGATCTGCGAAGCCTACCACCTGCTGACGGCCGTGCTCGGCGTCAACACGGAGGAGCTTCATCAGATTTTCAGCGAATGGAACAAAGGCGAGCTCGACAGCTACCTGATCGAGATCACGAAGGACATTTTCGCCAAATACGATCCGGAAACGGGCAAGCCGATGGTCGATGTGATTCTCGACTCCGCCGGCCAGAAAGGAACCGGCAAGTGGACGAGCCAAAGCTCGCTCGATCTCGGCGTACCGCTCTCGATCATTACAGAGTCTGTATTCTCCCGTTTCCTGTCGGCGATGAAGGAAGAGCGCGTGGCGGCGAGCAAGCTGCTCAAAGGCCCGCAGACACAGCCGTTCCAGGGGGACAAGCAAGCGTTCATCGAAGCGGTGCGCAAAGCGCTGTTCGCCAGTAAAATTTGCTCTTACGCGCAAGGTTTTGCCCAAATGCGCGCGGCGTCGGAGGAGTACGGCTGGAACCTGCGTTACGGCGATATCGCGATGATTTTCCGCGGCGGCTGCATCATCCGCGCCCGGTTCCTGCAAAATATCAAGGACGCGTACGACAAAGACCCTGGGCTGCGCAACCTGCTGCTCGACGAATACTTCAAGAACGTCGTCGAATCGTATCAAGGCGCTTGGCGCGAGGTTGTGGCTGCGGCGGTCACGCACGGCATTCCGGTGCCGGCGTTCGCCAGCGCGCTCTCGTACTACGACAGCTACCGCAGCGAGCGGCTGCCAGCCAACCTGCTGCAGGCGCAGCGCGATTATTTCGGCGCTCATACGTTCAAGCGGGTGGACAAGGAAGGCTCGTTCCACTTCGAGTGGCTGGAAAACTAAGCTCTGCTTCTTAATTCGCGGACCGACTCGGTCAGCCATGAACGCAGCCGGACGATTTCCTTTTCGCCGCCGGGCCTGCGATGGATGAGCACCATGGCCGCCTCCGCGAAGCAGATGAACATTTGCAACAGCTGTGGCCGCGGCAGATCCGAGATGATGGGATCGCCGTCGGCCACTTTCTTTTTCATGTACTCAAGCACCCACACGGCATCCTCCTTGCAGAGCGGCCTGTCGGGATCGAGAATTTGGCTCAGCCGTTTATCGGCCTCGTGCTCATAATGGACGGTCATGCTTTGCGATCACTCCGGTTTCTCGTATAGGGTATTATCATCCTTACGGCAATAACCGGGATTTTATACACGGGCAGGCAACCTTTTTTCGGACGCGCGCGTGATCTTCCCTAAAAGCAAACCGCTGTGGTATTATAAGTCGAAAACGAGGGTGTACCCGGTGAAGACAAAATGAACAATGACGAGACGGCCGTGAGCGGCCTGAAGCTGTTTGCCGGTGTGGCGGCCGGAGGAGCAATCGGAGCGGTTGCCCGCTATGGAATCGGCCTGTGGCTGAACCCGGGACAAATGCCCGCATTTCCATTGGGAACGCTTGCGGCCAATGTGCTGGGATGCTTCCTGCTGGGCGCGCTTCTCAGTTATGCATCGGTGCGCGGCATGCCGCCGTTCTGGAAAGAGACGGTGGGGACCGGCATGATCGGCTCTTTTACCACGTTCTCCGCCTTTGGCATGGAAACCTTCGGTCTGTTGCGGAGCGGTTATGCGGCGCTGGCCCTTCTGTACGCTGCCTTATCGGTCGCTCTGGGTTACGCGGCGGCGCGAGCCGGCATGACGATCGGCCGAAGCGCCCGCAAGGGGGGGCGATCACGATGACTGAGCTTTGGCTGCCGCTGCTGGTCGCCGTCGGAGGCTCAGCGGGCTCCGTATGCCGGTATGCGATTGGGCGCCTTTTCGCTTATCGGGGAAAGGCTGCCCCCTATGGAACGCTGACGGTGAATCTGTCGGGTGCGGCGCTGCTCGGCTTGCTGTACGGCATGGCTTGGAACGTGAATCAACCGGCATGGCTGCTGCTGCTGGGCACCGGCTTTTTAGGTGGTTACACCACCTTCTCTACGCTGATGGCGCAGCTTGCCGCGATGCGCGAGACCCGAGAGAGCCGTTTAGCGGCGGTTTATTTCCTGACGACGCTCGGCGGCGGTTTGCTGCTGACGGCCTGCGGCTTCTTCGCCGGCCTGTGGTTGAACTAATTCTAATTCTAATTCGGATACATATGCAAAGGAGAATGGACTGGCATGGACGTTATGGTGAACCCGACGCCCGAGTTGAAAGGCGACATTCAAGCTTTATCCTCCAAAAACTACACGACGAGATATTTGCTCGTCGCGGCGCTTGCCGAAGGGACAAGCACCGTGTACTATCCGGCTCACAGCGAGGACAGCGACGCGATGCGCCGCTGTATCCGCGATCTCGGCGCGACCGTCGAAGAGGACGACGAGAAAATCGTCATTACCGGCTTCGGCCGCAATCCGCTGGCTGTGAAAGAACTCAATGTCGGCAATGCCGGAGCGGTGCTGCGCTTTCTGATGTCGGTCACCGCGCTCTGTCCCGAGGTCACGTTCGTTAATGTCTATCCCGATTCGCTCGGCAAGCGTCCGCACGACGACCTGATCGACGCGTTGCGGCAGATCGGCGTCGAAGTCGACCACAACGAGGGCAAGCTGCCGATCACGATCCGCGGAGGCAATCCGAAGGGCGGCAAAATCCGGGTGTCGGGCAATGTCAGCTCCCAATTTCTCAGCTCCCTGCTGTTTCTGACGCCTCTCTTGCCGCAGGACAGCGAAATCGAGGTGCTGCACGATCTGAAATCGAAGGTCGTCGTCGGGCAAACGCTCGAGGTGCTGGAGCAGGCCGGCATTGTCATCCATGCGAGCGAGGATTTGATGCATTACCGCATTCCGGGCAATCAGTCCTACGAAGCGAAAACCTATGTCGTACAAGGCGACTATCCCGGCTCGGCGGCGGTTC
>NZ_KK082145.1:4548-17554 GCF_000598065.1 Paenibacillus darwinianus
TCTGGCCGCAGCAGCCGTTACGCGGTCGGACGTAACAATCCGCCGTCTGGAAGAAAAGAGCAAGCAGGGCGAGCGCGCGGTCGTCGACGTTCTGCGCATGATGGATGTGCCCCTGAAGCATGCTGACGGTATCGTGAACGTGAAGGGGAACGGCAAGCTGAAAGCCGGCGAATTCGACGGCGACGAGTTTACCGACGGCGTGCTGGCAATGGTTGCGGCTGCCGTGTTCGCCGAGGGCACATCGCGCTTCTATAATATCGAGAATCTCCGCTACAAGGAGTGCGACCGGATCACCGACTACTTGGCGGAGCTTCGCAAGGCTGGGGCGAACGTGGAGGAGCGGCAAAGCGAGATCATCGTCCATGGCCGCCCCGAAGGGGTCGAGGGAGGCGTCGAAATCGACGCCCATTACGATCATCGCGTCATCATGGCGCTGTCGGTTGTCGGACTGCGGGCAAAAGCGCCGATCCGCATACGCGATGCGCATCATGTCGCCAAATCGTATCCCATGTATTTCGACCACCTGCAGGCGCTCGGAGCGAAGGTGGAATGGATCGAGGGGTAACGCCCTAGGCAGGATACATATTTCAGTTCACTAGGGGAGGGCTTTTCAATGGCGTATCAAAATCCGTCCCGCGAGGAAATCAAGGCGATTCTGCAGTCGTCCGATACGATAGCGGTCGTCGGGCTGTCGGACAATCCCGAGCGTGTGTCCTACGCGGTATCGCAGGCGATGCAGGCGAAGGGGTACCGGATCATCCCGGTCAATCCCAACGCGGATACGATTCTTGGGGAGAAAAGCTACGCTTCGTTGCGCGATATCCCATTTCCGTTAGACATCGTCAATGTATTCCGCCGGAGCGAGCATTGCGCTCCCGTAGCCGAGGAAGCGGCGGCGATCGGGGCCAAGACGTTGTGGCTGCAGCTGGGCATTGAGAACGAGCAGGCTGCGGACATCGCTTCGGCCGGAGGATTGAACGTTATCATGAACCGGTGCATCAAGGTTGAGGATTCGATTTTATTGCCGCAAGGGAAATAAACCTGTTCGTGCACCGGATAAAATACATGGCTAACTCCAACAATAAGGGTGGCTTCAATCCCCTAACGGGATGTTGGAGACTATTCCCTCTGTCTAAGGAGGATACGCCGAATGTATCAACCAGGCATGTATCAGAACAACCAGTCGTTCGGGCAAACGAGTACGGGCCGTTATCAGCCAACCGGCTTTGGTCAGTCTCAGTTCCAAAGCTCGTCGGCTGCCGGTAATCAGGGTTTCGGCTATAGTCCTGCAGCCGCCATGCAAAGCCAAGCTGGCGAGGAAGTACATCCCGTGTACCGCGCGACCAATCAACGCGCTTTGGAAGGGCCGGTCATTCAGCATGCCGGTTATCAGGCAGGCGCGCAGCGGAATGCAAGCCAAGCTTCCTACGGGGGCGGCTCGATGATGGGCGGTTCGATGGGCTTCGGCTACGGGGGCGGCTCGATGATGGGCGGTTCGATGGGTTCCGGCTACGGGGGCGGCTCGATGATGGGCAATTCCATGGGTTCCGGCTTCACGGGCGGGACGATGACCGGCGGCTTCGCGGCTCAACAAGGCCAGGAGATTCACCCGGTTTACCGCGCGCAAGACCAGCGTTCGCAGGAAGGGCCGGTTATTCAGCGTCTCGGTTATCAGGCCGGCGTTCAAGGCGACTACAACCAAGGCTATGCGAACCAAGGCTACGCCAATCAAATTTATACGAACCAAGGCACGGGTATGTCCTACACGACCCCGGCCGCGCAGTTCGGATCGACCGGTTCGTACGGCCAGAACCAATTCCAGCAATCCAGCTTTCAAGGCGGTGCCGTTACACCGGAAAATCCGATTTACCGTTTGACGAACCAGGCTGCCCAAGAGGGTCCGGTTCTGTCGCAGGTCGGTTACACGGCCGGTGGCCTTGCCAGCTCGCAGTTCGGCGGATCGAGCGGCTACCAACGTTATTAATCCGTACGCTGCCGGCGCCAAGGCGGACCGTTCCCGGTCCGTCTTTTTATTTTTGACAAAAGCAGGGCCAGCGCTTACCATCGTAATAGACAACGCTCGGAGAGAAAGGAGACTCGTGTGAAGCTTATCGGGAATTTGCAGCAATTCGGGCGCGCATTGATGCTGCCGATGATCATCCTGCCTGCGGCCTCGGTGTTTCTGTTTCTCGCTACGCTGCCATGGGGAGCTTGGGGAATGGCGCCGATGGGGGGGCATTTTCAGAAGGCCGGCGAAATCTTGTTTTATGTCCTGCCGTTCCTGTTCGCGGTAGGCGTCGCCCTTGGGATTACCGGCAACGCCGGGGCCGCCGGGATGGCCGCTTTGGCCGGCATGTTCATCTATACGGCGATCACGGGCTCGTTCAGCGACCTCGAAATACAGCCGACGGTGCTGATCGGCGTGCTGATCGGGTTAACGGCCGGATACAGCTATGAGCAATTTAAAGAATTCAAGCTGCCCGAATACATACAGTTTTTCGGCGGACCGCGGTTTGTGCCGCTGTTCGTCAGCTTTCTGACGGTCGCCTTCTCGATCATTATGGTTGAAATCGCTCCCTCCATACAGACCGGCATGGCGAGGCTCGGCGATGCGGTATCGATGGCAGGCGGCTTCGGCGTGTTTTTGTACGGCTTCATTTATCGGATTCTCGTCGTGTTCGGCCTCCATCATCTCGTCAGCCATGTGTTCTGGTTTCAGGTCGGCGCGTATGAGACGGCTGGAGGAACGACCGTATACGGCGACCTTCCCCGGTTTTTTGCCGGAGATCCGACCGCAGGGGTATTTATGGCCGGCATGTATCCGATCATGATGTTCGCCTTACCCGCCATCTCGCTCGCCATCATTCAGGAGGCGAGGGAGGATTTGAAGCCGAAAATCCGGAAAACTTTTTTGTCGGCGGCCATGGCCTCGTTCCTGACGGGCGTAACCGAGCCGGTGGAATTCGCATTCATGTTCGTGGCGCCCTATTTGTTCGTTATCCATGCGGCGTTGTCAGGAATCGTGATGTGGGTGACCTATGAATTGGGGATACGTCACGGCTTTTCCTTTTCGGGAGGGGCGTTCGATTTCATCATCAATCTCCATCTGTCGACGAAGGGGTGGCTGCTCATTCCGATCGGAATCGTGACGGGGATCGTATACTATGTGCTGTTCCGGTGGGCGATACGCCGGTTCCGGATTCCGACTCCGGGCCGGGAGGAAGGGTCGCAGCTTGACGACTGGGCGGGCGATATCCCTTACCGCGCTCCGCTTATTTTGCAGGCGATCGGCGGAAAGGATAACATCATTCAGATGGAGGCCTGCATCACGAGACTGCGCCTGAAGCTGGCGAACGACAAGCTGCTGGACATCAACGCGCTGCGCGGACTCGGGGCCGCTGGCGTCATTAGGCTCGGCGGGGGCAATGTACAAGTCGTATTCGGCACGTTCTCCGAGCTGATCCGGGAGGAGATGGTGAAGGCGCTGAAGCGCGATCTGACTCGTGTTCAGTTCAGCTCGCCTGTGCAGGGGCGGATGATTCCGCTCGAGGAAGTGCCGGATCAGATTTTTGCGGCCCAGCTTGTCGGGCAGGGCGTCGCGTTTATGCCCGAGCGGGGTGAGGTGGTCTCGCCCGTGAATGGCGAAGTGATTCATCTGCACGCCTCCAAGCATGCGATCGGGATTCGAACACCGGAAGGACTCGAGGTGCTGCTCCATATTGGAATCGATACGTCTTTGCTGAAAGGTGAAGGGTTTACGTCTTACGTGCAAGAGGGAGATCAAGTCGCGCCGGGGCAACTGCTGGTCCGTTTCGACATGATGTACATCAGAAGCGCGAGCACCTCGCTTGCCACACCCATGGTCATTACGAATCCCGAAAAAGTTCGGTCATGGAGCTACGCGCCCTTCAGAGGCGTGAAAAAGGGGCAGGCGTCCGTCATGTCGGTCGTGCTGGAAGAGAGAAACGGTGGAGGAGAGAAACCATGATACAAGGGATTGGCGCTTCCGCAGGCATTGCAATCGGAAAGACATTCGTATTGCCGAATTGGGAGTGGGATCTGCCCGAACAGAAAATCGACGTGTCGGATTTGGCCAAGGAGTTCGAGCGGCTGTATGAAGGAATCCGCACCTCGAAGCATGAGATCGAGCAAATCAAGGATGAGTTGGCCGAGGTGGTAGGCACCGAGGAACGGAACATTTTCGACGCGCACCTCGCCATTCTTAACGATCCGGTGTTCATGAACGAAATACAAGGCATCATCAAGCGGCAGTACAAGGCGGCGGAGGTTGCCGTCAAGGAAGCCATCGATCATTTTGTGACGATGTTCGATCTGCTTGACGACGAATATATGAAGGAACGGGCGATCGACATCAAGGACGTGGGCAACCGGCTGCTGAAGCATTTGCTGGGTGCGCCTGAAATAACGCTTCCGGCCGATACGCAGCCTTTTATTCTGGTGGCGAAGGAAATTTCCCCTTCCCAGCTCGCCCATTTGAATCCGCAGCATGTGCTCGGCATCGTCACCGTTAGCGGAAGCACCACGTCGCACTCGGCCATTATGGCCAGAGCGCTCGGCATTCCGCTGGTGGTCGGCATCGATATGGATCTGGAAGCGCTGGTCGCCACGGGTGACCGGATGGTGCTTGACGGCAATACGGGAATCGTCATTCTGAATCCGTCGACGGAGCAGGTCGATGCTTATTCGGAGCTGCAAAACCGTCATGCCGAGCATCGGGACAGGCTGCGTTCGATCGCAGGCTTGCGGGCCGTGACGCCGGACGGCAAGGAAATAGAACTGGCCGCGAATATCAGCTCGCTGAAGGAGCTGGAAGTCGCCCTCCGGGCGGGCGCGATGGGCGTCGGTCTGTTTCGCACCGAGTTTCTGTACATGGACCGAAACAGGTTTCCGGAGGAAGAGGAGCAGTTCGAGGTATATAAAGCCGTCGCGGAACGTTTGAACGGAAGCCCGCTCATCATCCGAACGCTGGACATCGGCGGTGACAAGCAGCTCGATTATTTCGAGGTGGGCAACGAGGAAAACCCGTTTCTCGGCTACCGCGCCATCCGGATCAGCCTGGACCGGAAGGATCTGTTCAAGACGCAGCTGCGGGCCATTCTTCGGGCGAGCGCGTTCGGAAGCGTGAAGGTGATGTACCCGCTGATCTCCTCGGTCGAAGAGGTGCGCGCCGCCAAGGCGGTTCTGGAGGAAGTAAAGGCGGAGCTGAAACGAGAGGGGAAAGCGTTCGACGGCGGCATCGAGAACGGCATTATGATCGAGTTGCCGGCTGCGGTGTCGATCGCCGATTTTCTTGCCGAGGAGGTTGATTTCTTCAGCATCGGCACGAATGATCTGGTTCAGTTCGCGCTGGCCGTCGACCGGATGAACGAGAGAATATCCCATTTGTACCAGCCGTTTCACCCGGCCGTGCTGCGTATGCTGCGGTCAACCGTCGAAGCGGCGAAGAGCAAAGGGATTCATGTCGGCGTCTGCGGCGAGCTTGCGGGCGATCCGAGGGCGCTTCCGCTCTGGCTCAGCCTTGACGTTGATGAGCTCAGCATGTCCTCGCATGCGATTCTGCCCATAAAAGAAAGGCTGCTCTGCACAACGCGCAGAGACAGCCGTGAACTGCTCAATCGATTGGAGGCCTGCCGGACGGCGCAAGAGCTGATCGGCGAGTTGGAAGCATATAAGCAAACCGTGGATGCCGGCATGGCCTCGTCTTCATCGGCCAGAAACGACTCTGGACGGTAATCACGTAATCACACTTAACCGCAACGCAGTTATGAATGCCGCTGCTTCGACTTGAGCGCGTCGATGAATGCTTTGGCGTAGGGCGGCAAATCCGGAGGCCTGCGCGCCGAGATAAGATTGCCATCGACGACGACCGGTTCGTCCAGCCACTCGGCGCCCGCATTTTCCATATCGTCCCGGATGCCGGGGGTGGAGGTTACCTTGCGGCCTTCCAACATTTTGGCGGAGATCAGCACCCAGCCCGCGTGGCAGATTTGTCCGATCGGCTTGCCGGCTTCGTCCATTTCACGGACGAGCTGCAGCACCTTCGGATACCGCCTGATTTTGTCCGGCGCCCACCCGCCCGGCACAAGCAGGCCGTCGAAGTCGGCGCTGTGCGCTTCGTCGTAAGACAGATCGGCCACGGCCGGCACGCCGTACTTGCCGATATGCTTTTTCCCTTTTTCGGGGCCGGCAAAAACGACGTTCACGCCTTCCTCTCGCAGCCGGTAGACGGGATACCAAAGCTCCAAATCTTCAAATTCGTCGTCGACGAACGATAAAACGTTCATTTGATCGAGCTGCATATGTTTCCCTCCCTGATCCGGTATGATTCGTATGCTTTTCAAGTCCTATTGTAACGAAGGAGGTTCCATGAAGCAAACGGGGGGAACCGTGAATCGTTTGAAAATTAGTGCGTTGCGCTGGCTCGCGCCGGTGCTGTGGATGGGCGTCATCTTCTGGTTTTCCTCACGGGAGGGAGACGAGCTGAACGGCTGGCTGCCCTGGTTCCAGCAATGGTTTCCCGGCATGTCGGGCTTTAATTGGGGACATTTCGTATCCTATTTCATTCTGGCTGCCGCGTTCGCTTACGCATTTGGCGGGGCGTCGCTGCAATGGCGGACGAAGACGGTCATTATACTGCTCTGCCTGTTGTACGGTATCTCGGACGAGTACCACCAATCGTTCGTGCCCGGCCGGTCTCCGGATGTCCAGGATCTGATCAACGATACGCTGGGCGCCGCATTGGCGATGCTGGCATTGACCCTTCCCCCGGTGCGAAACGGCTGGCGGCGAATCTTTTCCTAAACCGCCGTTTGCGTTATCCGGTTTCGGCCCGATCCACCAGAAATTACAACCTTCCGTTTTGAAGGAGTTTGCGCTGGTCTGGTCGAATACCTTTACTCGTTACGAATACCCCTGTCAAGGGCGACATTCGCATCGAGTATGAAGGAGTGACCGATTTGCTGAAAAGATGCCCTTGCGGAACCGACATGTACATCAAAATGCGCACGGTAATATATTCGGGCAAAGTGGAAATCGACAATGTGCCGGTATATTCCTGTCCCGTGTGCAGCAGAAGCGAGGTGTTCCCGGAGGTGAAGCCTGATTTGACGGGGCTGATCGGACGGTTGGGCGCCAAGCCGGAGAAGCAGACTTTCTCGTTCAACGAATGGAATGAATGGGCGGACGTTCTGCTGAAGGCCTGCTCGGACAAAAAACAGCCCGAGCGGTCGGATATCAACCGGCTTATTGAGGAACGCGTAAATGCCCTGCTGGATATGTATCTGCTGGCCGGTTCGCTGAACGATGCCGTTTGGCGGGAGGAGCTGCAGAAGCGGCTGTCCCAGTTCAGCCGGCAGGTACCGAGTACATAATCCGTCCGTGGGCGGCCGGCTCTTCTCCGTTGCCCGTGCGCATTGCGAAAAGTAAAAAATTGTCGTATCATTACGGTAATGATTTGTTTTCACAAGTGACCGGCCCAGAACAAAATACGAATTAATGGAGAGAAGGCACGTGACGGTAACCATTTACGATGTAGCAAGAGAAGCAGGCGTTTCCATGGCCACGGTATCCCGGGTCGTGAACAACAATCCGAACGTCAAACCGCAGACGCGCAAGAAAGTATTCGAAGCGATCGAACGGCTCGGCTATCGGCCGAACGCGGTTGCGCGTGGTTTGGCAAGCAAAAAAACGACTACGGTAGGGGTCGTCATTCCCGACATCTCCAATGCGATTTTCGCGGAAGTAGCCCGTGGAATTGAAGATATTGCCAATATGTATCACTATAATATCATTCTATGCAATGCCGATAAGCGCAAGGACAAGGAAATCCGCGTCGTTAACACGCTGCTTGAGAAGCAGGTGGACGGGCTGCTGTTCATGGGCGGGACGGTGACGGACGACCATTTGCAGGCGTTCAAGACGGCGAATGTACCGATCGTGCTTTGTGCCACGACGGACGAGCACGGCACGATGCCGGCGGTTGATATCGACCATGAGGCGGCTGCGTACGATGCCGTGAAGGCATTGATCGAGCAGGGCCATCGATCGATTGCGATGATCAGCGGCACGCTTCAGGATCCGGCGAACGGCTATGCGCGTTTCCAAGGCTACAAGCGGGCGCTCGAGGATGCGGGCATCGCCTATGACGAGTCTTATGTCCGCGTCGGCAATTACCGTTATGAATCGGGTGTCGATGCGATGAAATATTTCCTGGAGCTTCCGAAGCGGCCGTCGGCCGTATTTTCCGCAACGGACGAAATGGCGATCGGGGCGGTTCACAGTATCCAGGATTTCGGTCTGAAGGTGCCGGAGGATATTTCGGTGATGAGCGTCGACAATACCAGGATGGCTTCAATGGTTCGTCCGAAGCTTTCCACGGTCGCCCAGCCGATGTACGATATCGGCGCCGTGTCGATGCGTTTGTTGACGAAGCTGATGAAAAAGGAAAATGTCGAGCAAGCGCGCGTCATTTTGCCTCATGAGCTCATTTCACGCCAATCCGTAAGAGCACTTTGATCGTTCCGTCTGCATGGATCAAGGTATGCAAGGCTGCGGCTTCGTCCTCTTTACAGACGGCGGAGCCGTTTTACATTTAGCGGCGCTGGTCATGACGGCAGTTTGCAATGATGAGAGGAGACGATTCGTGTTGAGATATGGCAAAATCGGCATCATGGGCGCGATGAAGGAGGAAATCGAGCTGCTGCACCGCCACGCCGACATCAAGGATAGCCGCTCGAAAGCGGGCATCGAATATGTGGAGGCGACGCTGCACGGCAAACAGATTGTGTTCTGCAAGTCGGGTGTAGGCAAAGTCAACGCTGCGGTTTGCACGCAGGTGCTGATCGATCAGGGCGTCGACTGCGTGTTGTTTACCGGTGTTGCCGGCGCGCTGGATCCGGAGCTTGAGGTTGGGGATATCGTCATTTCAACGAGCTGCGTCCAGCACGATATGGACGTGACGCCGCTCGGTTTCCCCCGCGGGGTGATTCCGTTCCAGGACCGTTCTTCCGATTTCACGGCCGACCCCGCATTGATCGATATGGCTGTTCAGGCGGCGAAAACGCTGTACCCCGACCATTACCGCACGGGCAAAGTATTGTCCGGCGACCAGTTTATTGCAAGCCGCGATACGGTCGCTTTTCTTCGGGAGGAAATGCACGGCACCTGCGCTGAAATGGAAGGAGCCGCTCTCGCCCAGGTATGCGCGATGAACGACGTGCCTTACGTCGTCATCCGGTCGATGTCGGACAAGGCGGACGGCGGCGCGCCTGACAGCTTTGAGGAGTTCACGGTCAAAGCCGCGAACCGTTCCTATGCGATGATCGAGGAAATGCTGAGGCATATGTAACGGATAGTGTCATGAACGTTCAAGGGCGCGGATCGGCTGATCCGCGCCCTTTGATTTTTAGCGTTAGGAGAAGCGGTTTGCTATAAGTCCTGAACGGCGATTGCCCGTGTTTTGCGGTTGGCGGCTTCGATCTCGGCGCGCCGGGGGATGGGCGTCCATGCGCTGACGTCATCCAGCCATGTTTCGGGAAGCTGCACCGGACTTTCCGGCGCCCATCGCCGGCGCCACTCGGCAGGCAGCGCCATATCGGATGCTTGGAGCGCGTGGGCGATCGGGTGGCCGGTCATCTCCAGCCACACCAGGGACCAGGCACGCGGCACCACGCGCCAAATATCATAGCCGCCGCCGCCGACCGCAACCCAGCGGCCGCCTGCATATCGGTGTGCCAGGTCATGAATGACGGCGGGCATTTCCCGATAGATCGCCATGCTGCAGTGGACGTGGGACAGCGGATCGAAAGCGTGCGCGTCACAGCCGTGTTGGCTGACGATGATGTCGGGCCGGAAGGCGGCAGCCGCTTTTTCGACCGTTTCGCGGAAGGTTTCGAGCCAGGAGTCATCCTCGGTATACGGCTCGACCGGCACATTGACGCTCCGCCCGAAGCCGTCCGCGATGCCCCTCTCATGCACGAAGCCGGTGCCGGGAAATAAAAATTTGCCGGTCTCGTGAATGGAATAGGTGAGGACGTCCGGATCGGCGTAGAAAGCCCATTGAACGCCGTCGCCATGGTGAACGTCGGTGTCGATGTACAGCACCCGCGCGCCATATCTGAGACGGATATCGGCAATCGCGACAGCCGCGTCGTTGTAAACGCAGAAGCCCGAGCCGCGGTCCGGAAACGCGTGATGGAGTCCGCCTGCCATATGATAGGCATGCTCGGCTTTGCCGGACATGACCAGCTCGGCCGCGAGCACGGAACCGCCTGTAATCAGTGAAGCGGCGGTGTGCATACCGGAAAAGTAAGGCGTATCTTCCGTTGTGAGGCCGTACCGCTCTGCGCCGGCTATGAATGGCTGCGGAGGATGGTCGATGCTTAATGCCTTGACATGCTCGATATAATCAGCGCGATGGATGAGCGACAGCAGTGCATCTTCCGCCGCTGCGGGGCGGTGCAGGTGCGTTTCGTCCAGCGCTTCGCATGTGAGGAGCAGGTCAGTGGCCAGTTCCAGCCGCTTCGGATTGAACGGATGGCTGTCGTTAAATTTGTAGCCGGCTTCTCCGGCATGGTGGATGAATGCGGCTCTCGCCGTCATGTCGGTCAACGTCCTTTCCGTAAGATTGGACCGGCCGGGTTGCTTGCCGGCCGATCAATACATGAATCGTCCCCGGAACCGGACACGGTCGAACTGCTCGACGGACGCGAGCGGGACGTCTTTCCCGATGCGCACCATCAGGCAGTTGGCCGGGTGGGAGCATACTTCGGGGTCATCCGTCGCGTACCAGATCATGTCGACGGATTTCATCAGCTTCTCCATCATCGCACGGTACTCCCATACGTTAAGACCGCTGGAATCGAGATCCCAATGCCAGTAATATTCGGTTGTGAAAACGATGACGTTCTCCAGCTGGCCTTCCGCGAAGGCGGCTCGAATCATCCGCTTGCCGAGACCGAACGCGCGGTATGCGTTCGCCACCTCGACGGCCCCTAGCTCGATCAGATCTACCATCTGGCCTTCCGACCAGCGTTCGAGCTCATCCGGGTAATGGAAGGTTACATAACCGACGATCATCGTGCCGCTTCTGGCTACGATGACACGGCCTTCCGGCAGTTCCGCAATCTCGACCAGCGCCGCGTGCTGCTCCTTCGGTCTGCGGAAAGCGTCAAGGTCGGCGTGCATCTCCAGCTCGCGAAGCATTTCGGGCGGCAGCGGCCCTTCCACGACCAGCTCACCGAGCGGAGAGCGAACCGATTCGGTCTGAAACGATTTCCGGTGTTCCACGGTATCGCCTCTATTCATTCGAAGATAGGAGTATCGTATCAAATAAGAGAAACGAAGGAAAGCGGATATAGGCGAAATCTGCGGCGGTGTGCTATAATCGGTTTGGCATTATAGCCGCGCCCGTGCGCGTTATCGGGCAATTCGCTGTGATGCGCGAGACTCACTGAAAGCGTATACTTTCGGGCCTGCGCAAGCTGGAAGTTTGTACTTGTAGGAGGTTGAGGCGAAGATGGAAAACGTGCATGACGAACGCATTGGAGCGACGGCATCGAACCCGAATTTGAAGCAATACGAAGAGACGTACGCGACTTTTCGTTTCGAAGAAGCGGAAAAAGCCTTCTCCTGGCATGAGACCGGAAAGGTCAATATGGCTTATGAGGCGATAGACCGGCATGTCCACGCCGGTAAAGGCGGGAAGACCGCCTTGTATTACAGCGACGCGGTGAGAGACGTGCAATACACATTCGCCGATTTGAGCCGGCAATCGAACCGGTTTGCCAATGTGTTGCGGAAGTTGGGCGTCGGCAAGGGAGAGCGCGTATTCATTTTCATGCCGCGCACGCCCGAACTGTATTTCAGCTTGCTCGGCACGCTGAAGGCAGGCGCGGTCGTCGGACCGCTTTTTGAAGCGTTTATGGAGACGGCCGTGAAGGACAGACTGCAGGATTCCGGCGCGACGGCGATCGTTACGACGACTGCTCTTCTCTCGCGGGTGCCGAAGGCTGAGCTGCCGGATTTGAAGCATATTATTGTGTTCGGCGACGATGTTCCGGCAGGCGACGGCATTGTCGACTTCAATCGCGAGATGGCGGCCGCGTCCGAAGAGGCCGAGATCGAATGGCTCGGACGCGAGGATGGACTCATCATTCATTATACGTCGGGATCGACAGGCAAGCCCAAAGGCGTCTACCATGTCCAGAATGCAATGATACAGCATTACTATACCGGCAAGGTCGTCCTGGATTTGAAGGAGGACGATATTTACTGGTGTACGGCCGATCCTGGCTGGGTAACCGGGACGTCGTACGGCATTTTTGCGCCATGGTTGAACGGGGCGACGAATGTGATCCGGGGAGGGCGCTTCAGCCCGCAGGATTGGTACGGTACGATCCAAAAATACGGCGTCACCGTATGGTACAGCGCTCCGACGGCGTTCCGGATGCTGATGGGAGCCGGCGATGAGGTGGTGGCGGGCTTCGATCTGTCCAGCCTGCGCCACATGCTGAGCGTTGGCGAGCCGCTTAATCCCGAAGTTGTGCGTTGGGGAATGAAGGTGTACGGCCAGCGCATTCACGACACCTGGTGGATGACCGAGACCGGCGCACAGCTCGTATCCAACTATCCGTGCATGGACATCAAGCCGGGGTCGATGGGACGCCCGCTGCCCGGCGTGCAGGCCGCGATTATCGACGATGCGGGCAATGAGTTGCCTCCTTACCGGATGGGCAATCTGGCGATTCGCACGCCTTGGCCGTCCATGATGCGGGCAATCTGGAACAACCCGTCCAAGTATGCGGAATATTTCCGGATACCCGGTTGGTATGTGTCCGGCGATTCGGCTTACCGGGACGAGGACGGCTACTTCTGGTTCCAGGGCCGCATCGACGACGTGATCAATACGTCCGGCGAGCGGGTGGGGCCGTTCGAGGTCGAGAGCAAGCTCGTCGAGCATCCGGCGGTAGCCGAGGCGGGCGTGATC
>NZ_KK082145.1:17654-37180 GCF_000598065.1 Paenibacillus darwinianus
CGGCGGTAGCCGAGGAGGGCGTGATCGGCAAGCCGGACCCGATGCGGGGAGAAATCATTAAAGCGTTCATTTCGCTTCGCGAAGGCTATGCGCCGTCGGACGAATTGAAGCAGGATATCGCCAGATTCGTCAAGGAAGGCCTGTCCGCGCACGCAGCTCCGCGAGAGATCGAATTCAAGGATAAGCTCCCCAAGACGCGTAGCGGTAAAATCATGCGGCGCGTGCTGAAAGCGTGGGAGCTGAATCTCCCGGCGGGGGATCTGTCGACGATCGACGATTGATGATTGACGTCGCGATTCAGGCTCACGGAAATTATCATAGGCTATTTGGATGATGTCATCCTGGTATGGTTGTCGTTATTGATGCTTGCCTAAGCAGGGACAACCGCTCGCCGGTGGTATCCCGAAGAGACCGTTGGATTAGGCGCTTTTTTTCAGCCCTCCCGCTACGCCAAGAAGCCCCCGCATCACAGGATGCGGAGGCTTCTTGTAGTTGTTTGCGCCGGGCGAACGGACACCGTAGGCTTTCGTTCGCATGCGGTCCGCTCTAGCTCGGGGAAGCCGAACGGGAAGGATCCGACTCGCCCGATGCATTCACGGCGGTGACGCGGAATGCGCCTGCAGGGAGCGGCGCTATATATTCGAACCTCGGCTCCTGCACCGTGCCGATCTGCCTGTACTTGCCGGTGCCGTTCTCGCTGTAGTAAACGATATATTCCTGGATTTGCTCCGATACCGCATTCGGCGACCACGACAGCTCGACGCCGATCGCGGTTGACTTCACGATCAAGCCGCCGGGAGCGGAAGGCGCAGGCACCTCAAGCTCGCCGACTGCGCTGCCGTTTCCGCCGTTGGCGGAGCCGCCCGGCAGCACACCGCCGGAGTCGGGCTCGGACAATGACGTCGCGCCGCCGTTATCAGGCGTGGCCGGTAGTGCCTTGAAGACGCCGCTTGTCGCTATGACGCTCGGCACCGATTCACGGCCCGCCACGTCCACCGAGGTCACATAGAAGCTATAGGCGTTGCTGGACGAGACGTAGCTGATAAACCGGGATTGATCGCCGACGACGATCGAACCGCCCGATTTCTGGAACGGCCCGCCGTTAACCGAACGGTAAAGGCGGTATCCGACGATATCCTTCTGGCCGGCAGGCTGAAAGCCGATTCGCAGCGCAGATGAATTGTCAACGGATTGTAGCGTAATGCCCGAAGGTGGCGAAGGATTGCTGCCGTCATCGGTGCGCGGGTCCATTTTGGACGGCGCGTCGAGATCGGCATCCGCCGGCAGATAGTAGGACATCGGCCGACGGCTGTTGGCCGGCAGCTTCTCCTGTGCGGCGGCGATTTCCTCGAAAAGCACGTCGAGCGGCTTCTCCCGTCTCACGACGGCTTGCTCCCGCACGAAGTCGGAGGGGGTTGTCGCCTGCGCGATATAATTGACCCCGTTGTAAGGAATGAACGCCATCTTGACAATGGCGTCGTCGTCCTCCTTCGGGAGGTACGACTCGTTGAACCAGTCGGTGACGAGACGGCCCATCTGCTTCGTAAGATCGGTCGGCCGTTTGCCGCTGACGCTGGAAACGGTCGCCTTGACTATGCCGTCCGGCTTCGGAAATCGCTGGGTGGCGAACAGCTCGGGCTTTGCCGAGGTGACCTCGTTCATGATTTTGGCCCAGATATGCTGCGCGCGCCGTTTGCCGTCGTCGGTCAACGCGTAAATTTGCTGCTCGTAGCCAGCCCATACACCGAGCGTGATATCCGGTGTGAAGCCCATGAACCAGACGTCGCCATAGCTCTGGGTCGATCCGGTTTTGCCTGCGATCGGAATGCCTTGGCCTTTGAATTCGCGTTTGACGGTCGAACCCGTTCCGTTCGTAATAACCGTCTGCAGCATATCGGCGGCCAGGAAAGCCGTCTGCTCCGAAAATGCCCGCCGCGGCTTCGCTTGATGCTCATACACCACTTTACCGGTACTGTCGGTGATTCTGCTGATCATATAGGCGTCGTTAAAAACACCGCCGTTCGGGATCGCGCCATAGGCGTTCGTCAGTTCCTCCACCGTCACGCCTAAGCTGAGCCCGCCGATGACACCGGTTTGCGCGTAGTCGTCCTCCGGCTGAATCGTCGTAATGCCGAGCTTGCGGGCGAATTCCCAGGCTTTCGGAATCGTGACCTTGTCAAGGAACACTTTCAACGCCGGCAGGTTGAGCGAGCGGTTAAGCGCGTCGCGCGCGGTGACGAGCCCTTTGTAATTGTTGGTTGCGTTTCTCGGAATATGGAAGCCCTTCACGCCGTCTTTCAACACGATCGGCGCGTCGTCAAGGATGCTGGCAGGCTGTATGAGACCCGCATCAATTGCCGGCAAATAGGCGGCGATCGGCTTCATGGTGGAGCCGGGCTGTCTCGTCATTTGTGTTGCGTAGTTCATCTGCTCCAGATAGAAATCGCGTCCTTCCAGCATGCCGAGAATGGCGCCGGTCTTGTGATCCAGCATGACGGCAGCCGTCTGCTCGACGCCTTTTACCTTGCTGTCGGGCGTGAAGTTGTCCGGGTCCGACCCGATCGCGCGCATCAGGTTGTAGATTTTTTTATCGATTGTCGTAAAAATATGATAGCCGCCGCGAAGCAGCGTTTCGCGAGCTTCTTCGAGCTTCGCCGCATTCTCCGACTTGCGGATATCGGCGAGCGTAAGCGTCGGATCCTGCTGCATCATCAGAATCTCCGCCGCCTGTCGTTCCGCTTCCAGCATCAGGTAAGGAAACGTGTTGTAGGCCTTCTTCTGCGGTTTTGCCAGCGAGGAACGAATGTCGAACGCCGAGGCTTCCTCGTATTCGGCCGCGGTGATTCTTCCGGTTTCGAGCATGCGGCGCAGCACCAGGTTCTGGCGGTCGATCGCTAACCCGATCCCTTTCTCGTTGTACTCGCCCTTGCCGTTAAAGGCGGTGTAAGCCGAGGGACGCTGCGGCAGGCCGGCCAGATAGGCCGATTGGGCTATATTCAGATCGTTCAGGTTGTTAATGTTGAAAATGCCTTTCGCAGCGGCTTTGATACCGTACAGATTATAGCCCGTATAGCCGTTGCCGAACGGCACCTTGTTCAGGTAGGCGGCCAAAATCTCCTTTTTTGTGAGAAACCGTTCGAGACGCAGCGCGAGAAAAATTTCTTTTACCTTCCGGCTGTCGGATACATCCAGATTCAGAAAAACTCTGCGCGCCAGCTGCTGCGTCAGCGTGCTCCCGCCGGTCTGTATCTCTTCGTTCAGCATCTTCTGCTTGACCGCGCGGCCGAGGCCCTTCACGTCCACGCCGAAATGGTCTTGAAAGTTGTTGTCCTCGATGGCCAGCACGGCGTCGATGACCGATTTCGGCACCGCGTCCAATGCGACTAGCCGCCGGTCCTCTTCGGTTCGCAGCTGGCCGACAGGCGTGTTATCGTTAAAATAGACGAAGCCCGTCGTAGCATTTTCCCCGATTTTGGCTTCGATCATCGACCGGGGACGCACAGGGTCGTCCTTCACGAGCGATGAAACATAGCCGGCTAGCGCGCCGCCTGCGAACAAGCCGATGACCAAGCCGAAAATGAACAGCCATTTGAACGTGACCCACACGACAAGGCCGAATGTGCGCCATCCGCTTCGATCCGACGGCTTATGTATTTCTTCCATGATGATTTCCTCCTCCAAAGCGACGCAACTATTATAGCACATTTAGCCGGAAGAGGTCATATGTTTACCCAGTATTATCCACAGCATACTGAGCGGTCCGCTATTGACTGCTGCCGATCGGCTGTGGTATAAAGCTAGTAATATGTATTTGAAAAGCGATGACGGGCACAAGTAGCTTGCGTTCGCCGTATTCAGAGAGCCGGTGTTTGCTGGGAACCGGTTGCGGACCGCATGTTGAATTACAGCCTCGAGCCGAATGGTTGAACACGGCGCAACGCCGCAAGTAGGCCTTTCCGGATGCGCCCGTTACGCGCAATGAAGTGAAAGCGACCATCCGCCCGCTGCCCTGCGGCACCGAACGTGCGGCGGACGCTTTAACGAGGGTGGTACCGCGGGCAAAATCCTTCTCGTCCCTTGAGACAGAAGGATTTTTTTGTATTTTTCGACGATTACGGAGGGTTTGATTATGGCAAAAGAAGAGCAGTTATCCGCGCAGCAACTGGCTGAGATTGACCGTCAGCTGGGGATTATCCGGCGCGGCGTGGTGGAAATCGTCCCCGAAGAGGCGCTCAGGGACAAGCTGGCGGATTTCGTCCGCACCGGTAAGCCGCTCAAGGTGAAGCTGGGGCTCGATCCGTCCGCGCCGGACATTCATGTGGGGCACACGGTCGTGCTGCACAAGCTGCGCCAGTTCCAGTTGCTAGGCCACGAGGTGCAGCTGATCATCGGCGATTTTACCGGTCGGATCGGCGATCCAACGGGCAAATCGGAGACGCGCAAGCAGCTGACGGAAGAAGATGTGAAGCGCAACGCCGAAACGTACCAGAAGCAAATTTTCAAAATACTCGATCCTTCGAAAACGACCGTCTATTACAATTCCGAGTGGCTTGGGCCCATGAATTTCGCGGACGTCGTAGGACTGGCAGCCAAGCTGACCGTCGCCCGCATGCTGGAGCGCGACGATTTCACGAAGCGCTACCAGTCCGGACAGCCGATCAGCATCCATGAATTTTTTTATCCGCTCATGCAGGGCTACGATTCGGTGGCGCTGGAGAGCGATATCGAGCTTGGCGGCACGGATCAGAAGTTCAACTTGCTTATGGGGCGGACGCTTCAGAAGGAATACGGCAAATCGACGCAAATCGCGGTCATGCTGCCGTTGCTGGAAGGTCTCGACGGCGTGAACAAGATGAGTAAAAGTCTGGGCAATTACATCGGGATCGACGAGGAGCCGAACGAGATTTACGGCAAGGCAATGTCCGTGCCGGACGAGCTTATGGCGAAATATTACGAGCTTGCGACGGATATCGGCGATGAGGAGCTTTCGCGGCTGAAGCGGGGATTAGCCGATGGTACCGTTCATCCGCGCGATGCGAAAATGCGGCTTGCGGCCACGTTCGTCCGCATGTATCACGGGGAGCAAGCGGCGGCTGCCGCACAACAGCATTTCGTAACTGTGTTCCAACAGCGGGCGTTGCCCGACGAAATAGATGAAATTGATCTGCCTGGCGGCGAGCTTGAAGGCGGCCGCATCCGGATCGTGAAGCTGCTGACCACGCTTGGACTGCAGGCATCGGGCAGCGAAGCAAAGCGGAGCGTGCAGCAGGGCGCGGTCAAGATCAATGAAATTAAAATCGACGATCCCAATGCGGACATTGAGCCGCGCAGCGGGGATGTCGTACAGGTCGGCAAGCGCAAGTTCGCGCGCATACGCCTGGCGTGAACCGCTGAGCTGATGCAACCCGTCATGCGATAAGGCAACAAAAAATCCCCGGGCCAGAGGTCCGGGGATTTACGATTAACGGCTGTAGAACTCGACGATTTGCTTCTCGTCAATGTCCTGGGAGAGCTCTGCACGCTCCGGCAGACGGACGAACTTGCCTTCCATTGCGTTGCTGTTGAATTCCACGTATTGCGGCAGGTGGTGACGACCTTCCGTTGCTTCCTTGATCGCTTTCATCGCACGGCTGCGCTCGCGCAGGCC
The DNA here is from genome assembly GCF_000598065.1 of Paenibacillus darwinianus. Lineage (GTDB taxonomy): Bacteria > Bacillota > Bacilli > Paenibacillales > Paenibacillaceae > Paenibacillus_I > Paenibacillus_I darwinianus. The sequence continues at coordinate 23,302 of NZ_KK082145.1, forward strand.
GATGATGTCGCCGACCGAAACATTGTAAGAAGCGATGTCAACCTTCTTGCCGTTTACTGTCACGTGACCGTGTGCGACCAGCTGACGCGCGCCTGCGCGGGAGTTGGACAGGCCAAGACGGTATACCAGGTTGTCCAGGCGGCTTTCGAGCAGGATCATGAAGTTTTCACCGGCGATCCCTTTCATCTTAAGCGCTTTGGAGAACAGGTTGCGGAATTGCTTCTCGTTCAAACCGTACATATGGCGAAGCTTTTGCTTCTCTTGGAGCTGTACGCCGTATCCGCTCATTTTCTTGCGTTGGCCTGGGCCGTGCTGTCCGGGCGGGAACGGGCGCTTCAATTCTTTGCCGGAACCGCTCAGGGAAATGCCGAGGCGGCGGCTCAATTTAAACTTAGGTCCTGTATAACGTGACATTGTGGTGTTAACTCCTTCTTCAAATGGAATGTTTGAAAATGGGGTTATTGTTTCGCCGAGCGTTGTCAATGACTCCGGTCCGGAATCCTGACGGGAATGCCAGCCGCTGTCCCGACAGTGACAACCTCCGTGAGGGTGACACAAAACCTTTATCCCGTTGTTCAACAATAAATATTATAGGCAAACCGTATGAAAAGTCAAGAGACGGGCGGTAGAGACGGGCGGTAGCTCTGAGAGAAAACGAGAAACGGCCTGAAAATGAATCGCTTAAACGATTTGCACAATGCGATTCACTAGGTCATAAGTCCCTGTAATTTGATGTAAACTAGTGCATTTTTCGCATAAATACAGTATAATAGAGGTTAAACATTTGAGACTTTTCGAATGATATAAATTTAACGTCCGACCGCGTCATACCGGCGGAACGAAGGAGCGAGGAACAACTGTGAACGAACCGTTGCGAACCAATCGAGATGTTCATGTCCTCCAGCCTTCGGACCGTTCCTTGAGTGTCGCCGGGAGCCATTCCCGGTTGGCGGAGCCGGCGGAATCTCTCTATCCTTCCTCACTTCTGATCGCAAGCTTCCGGCAGTGGGCGGCCGACTACGAGGCTCTGCCGGTTTTCGGCGAAGGCGCCATACTGTTATTCGATCTATCCGGGACGCTGTTGTGCGGCCACGGGCAAACCTCTCCAGTTTTCGAAAATCAGCTCCTGAAATGCGTCAAGAATACGGTCCGGACCGGCGAGCCCGCAGAGGAAGCGGCGGAATCGGGCATGCTGCTGCGAGCGATACCAGTCGCGGATCGCTCCGAGGGAACGCCGATCGCAACGCTTGTATTCTGCATCCCGGTTGGCGCCGATCTCGAGGGGAGAAGGGCGATGCTTTATGCCTGCGTGTTGGATTTTCGCAACCGTTTGTATTTTCACTTCGAAGAAGGGCTGCTGCGGCAGGCCATGCTTTCGCAGTGTGCGCACGATAGAGAGGCGGAGCGTAAAGACGCGCTGTTCATCGCTGCAAAGCGGCTGCATGATCAGATCGATGTGCCCTCGGTGCTCAAGGAAACGATTCAAAGCCTTGAATCACTGTACCCCGACTCGGCGGTAGATCTGCTGCTGTCGCAGGATTACGCATCCGTGGACGCTCGCGTCAAGCCGCTCGTAATCAAGAATGCAGCTTCCGACATCAGCGCCCGTGCGTTTCTTGAAGGCAAGATGGTTAAGGAGAAGGGCGAGGACGGGGTCCGGCTCGCCGTTCCGCTCTCGGGCAAGCAAGCGGTCTACGGCGTTCTGCTTATGACGGTCCCGGCGGAGCAATGGGAGGAGAGCGATCTGTCCGCTTTTATTATGTTGGCCGATACGGCAGGATCCGCTTTCGAGAATGCGAAGCTCTACGAGCAGTCCAATGTGCTGATCGGCGAGCTGCAGCTTATCAATGAGCTGACGAAGCGGCTGAATCAATCTCTTCGATTGAGTGAAATTTTCCAGTTCGCAACAAGCGAGCTGCTTCAGGTTTTTCATGCGGATTTCTGCTGCGTGCTGCAGCTGAACAAGGAGATCAGTCGGTTTGTCGTGATGTCCTCCAATATCCCGGCACTGGCGGGGGAGCAATTCTCAACGGAGTACGGCTTCAGCGGCATGGTTTACCGGAGCAAGGAGTCACTGATCATTTCCGATTATCATGCAGCCGGGCAGGTGGCCTCGAAGCTGATGGACATGACGGCTTCCCGCTCGCTGATCGCCTCGCCGATTATGGTCGGCAACGATGTCGGAGGCGTGATTATGGTCGCGCACCGGAACGCGCATTATTTCTCTTACGACAACTACAAGCTGCTGCAGGTATTGTCCACGCATATCGGTCTTGCGATCACCAACGCATCGCTGCACGCCGAGGTGCGGCGAATGGTCATCACCGACAATCTGACGAGCTTGCATGCGCGGCATTATTTGAATGAGCAGATCCAGCTGCGGCAGCGCAAGGATCCATGCGGCTCGCTTATTCTGGTTGACATCGATTATTTCAAGAAGGTCAACGACACATACGGCCACCAGATCGGCGACCGCATTCTGGTGCAGGTGAGCAATGTCATCACCTCGTGCATCCGGGACAGCGACATCGCCGCGCGTTGGGGCGGCGAGGAATTGGCCGTTTATCTGCCTCAAGTCCGCACAGAGCAGGCTTACCGAATCGCCGACCGCATCCGCACCCGGGTCGAAGCGGAGACCGATCCGAAGGTTACCGCTTCCTGCGGCGTATCGGAATGGACATTCGAGGACGAGAAGATCAGTCCGGAGTCGCTGTTTTACCGGGCGGACATGGCGCTTTACGAAGCGAAGCATCATGGCCGGAACCAAGTGTTCGTAGGCTGACTTGCCGCACAAGCAAAAAGGGCGCCCCCAGGGGCGCCCTTTTTGCTTGTGCGGCGTGCATGGCGATTAACTTTTTGCCGAATAAGAACAGCGTGGAACGGGAAAACCTAACACCCGTTAGCCGGATTACGACTTTTACGAGACGGAGGGATTGCGCGTGCTTCCGAATCATTCGGGCATCGGTCCGACAGCCGGGGAATCGGTATTATTCCGTGTCCTCATCCCGGGCCTGCTGCTTGCCCTGCTTTGCGGCGGATGCGGGGACCCGCATCGCGCCCGTTCGCCCGAGGAAACGCTGGCCATTGCGGCGGCGGGGCTGGCGGGAGTCGACAAATATGATTTCAATGTGCGTACGGGTCTGGGGTACAGGCAAGCGAAGCCCTATTTTATTGAGGAGTACGAGGGGCGTGTAATCGGGCATGCGAAGCCGACGATCCGGCGGGCGAGCAAGGGCGGCGAAAGCGCGCTGAGCGCGGACCGGCAGCAGCTCGGCAGCCCTGCCGAACGGTTGGCCGCCGTACAGAAGCTTGCCCAATCGGTCGAATACGCGGATTCCGCCGAGAAAGGACCGAACCTTTCGCTCAGCATCCTGCTCCGGCCCGATGCCGCCGCCCAGGCCGAAGCGGCTTTTCTTCGTGCCGCTTTTGAACGGTCTGCCGAGGCCGTGTCGCCTGAAACGATCGGCAGCGGCAACGGAAAGGCCGATCAACGGCTGCGCCAAGCGGTGAGGGAGGAAATCGCCGATTCCCGCCGGAAGCTTGAGGCTATGCTGCGCACGCTTGAAGTGGAGGATAGAGTCCATCTCACAGTCGATCGAAGCCGTATGCTTCCCGTCCGAATGGAGGAAACAGTCGTCATGCGTTATGTATCGGAGGGCAAGAAGCGGGTAGAGAAGCGGGTGTCAACCGTGACCATAGGCGGGTTCGACGGGAAACCGGCTGCAATCCGTGCAGCAGGAAGGAAATCGTGATAGGATGTTGGTAGACAAAATTGTGCCGTTAGCTGCAGCTGCGCGCGAAAAGGAGGAGATTCAATGCGGGATCCGCGTTTGCAAAAGCTGGCCGCCAATCTGGCGGGATACTCGATTGACGTACAGCCCGGTGAGAATGTCCTGATTGACATGATCGGCTCCGAAAGGGAGCTAGCGAAATGTCTCGTGGAGGAGGTGGCGAAGCGGGGCGGGCGACCGTTCGTCGAGACGAGCGACCGTACCGTGCTTCGTTCCCTGCTCATGCATACGACAAAGGAGCAGATGGAAGTTTGGGCCGATTACGATATGCGCCGCATGCAGGCGATGCAGGGTTATATCGCCATCCGCTCGGGCGAGAATGTCAACGAGCTGTCGGACGTGCCAAGCGATAAAATGCGGCTGTATGAGCAGATTTACCGTCACCCCATACATAGCGAGCAGCGGGTGAAAAAAACGAAATGGGTCGTGCTGCGCTATCCGAATCCATCCATGGCTCAACTGGCGAATATGAGCACGGAAGCTTTCGAGAATTTCTATTTTGACGTATGCAATCTGGATTACGCGAAGATGGACCGCGCCATGGGGCCGCTCGAAGCGTTGATGAACCGTACAGACAAGGTGAGGCTGGTCGCTCCGGGTACGGATCTGACGTTCTCGATCAAAGGCATCGGCGCCAAGAAATGCTCCGGCCACCGCAATATTCCGGACGGGGAAGTATTTACGGCGCCCGTACGGGATTCCATCAACGGGACGATCGCCTACAATACGCCCAGCATCTATTCGGGCATTACGTTTGAGAACATGGTTTTCACCTTCGAGAACGGCAGAATCGTCAAGGCGGAGAGTAACGATACGCAGCGCCTCAACGAGATTCTCGACATGGACGAAGGCGCGCGATATATCGGTGAATTCAGCCTCGGGTTCAATCCGCACATTTTGCATCCCATGAAGGATATTTTGTTCGACGAGAAAATCGCGGGCAGCCTTCATTTCACGCCCGGGCAAGCGTATGAGGAAACCGACAACGGCAACCGCTCGTCCGTGCATTGGGATCTGGTGCTGATCCAGCGGCCGGAATACGGCGGCGGGGAGATTTGGTTCGACGACGTGCTGATCCGCAAGGATGGGCTTTTCGTGATTCCCGAGCTTGAGCAGCTGAATCCGGAGCATTTGAAATGAAAATGTCATGAAAAACATCATGCTTGACCCCTTGTAGAGCGCGAAAAATCAAGGTATGATTGACAAAGCCGTACATTTCTTGATGTGGAGGGATTCTTATGTCCAACAACGCCGCAATTGTAGATATCTCCCAGACCGCCAATCAATTTCGTTCTTCGATCGTTCTGCAGGCGGAAAACAAGTACATTGACGTGAAAAGCATTCTTGGCCTGTTCACCACGCTCGTCAGCGGCCATTCTTATGAGCTGCACGTCCATGGTCCGGACGCCGAGGAAGCGAAAGCGGCGATGGCGGAGGTTTTTGCGAAGCATAACCTCAATGTGTCGGTCTTAGCGGACTGACCGATTCATAACCGAAGTGGATAGGCATGTCCGATAAGCGCCCTTTTCGATACGGAAAGGGCGCTTTCCGTTTTGTCCTTGTATATTGCGCCGATTTCGTCTAATATAAAAAGTATCAAAGACGGCTAGGATTACACAGGGGGGAGTACCGTGTCTTCATCTGATGTGTCGGTGCATTTGCACCAAAAGGCGCTTCATCTTCTGCAGGAAGATGCCGACAAAATCGAGAAGCTCATCGAAGTTCAGATGGAGAATTTGACGACCCGTCAATGCCCGCTGTACGAAGAAGTGCTGGATACCCAAATGTATGGCTTTTCGCGGGAGGTCGATTTTGCGGTGCGTGCCGGATTAATCCCCGAAACGGCAGGCAGGGCGATCTTAAGTGAGCTGGAACGCAATTTGGCGCTGCTGTACGAAGCGCTTAACCAAAAAAAAGGGGCTTCCTCAACGTAGTTTATCTACTTGAGGGGGAGTCCCTTTCTTTTTTAGTTCTGAATTTCTCAGAAGACAGCGAGACAGGGAACTGTTTCTCTCGCTGTCTTTGTTTTTTGGTTTGACGCTGCTTTTTTTAATATCGGGGTGTCAGACAAGGTAAAAGGCGAAGCCGAGAATGATATAAACCATTAGCAGCAGGGCGCCTTCATACCAGTTCGTCCGGCCATCCCGCGAGATCGAGGTGGCGATAAACACGGATACGCCGATGGCGGCCAGCTCGATCGTCGTGAACACGATATCCATCGTATTCCCGAACAGCATGCTAACGAATACCAGCACGGGCGCGACGAACAGGGCGATCTGCAGGCTGCTGCCGATTGCGATCTCGACGGCCGCGCCGATTTTGTTTTTCATTGCGAGCATGACGGCGGCGCTGTGCTCGGCGGCGTTGCCGACGATCGCGATGACGAATGCGCCGACGAACAGCTCGGAGAGGCCGAATCGCGTCGTGAACGTTTCAAGCGTGCCCACGAGCCATTCGCTGACCAGCGCCACCATGACCGTCGCCAGTACAAGGAACAGGATAGACGTTTTTTTCGACCATGCGGGCTGCTCGCCGTGACCGGCGGATGTCGCCTCGCTCTCGGCCAGCGTATCCTTATGGGTGATCATCGAGAATATGAGCCACAAGATGTAAGCGATGATGAGAATTCCGGCGACGGTCAGGCTGAGCAACCGGTCCTGCTCGAACGAGAAATTTTCGACTTTAACGAATATCGCCGGCACGAACAGACCGATGACCGCAAGCATCATCAGCGTCGCATTGTACCCCGCCAAATGGATGTTGTAGTGCTGTTCCTTGTATTTCAGGCCGCCCAGCAGTATGCTGAGTCCGAGCACGAGCAGGAGGTTGCCGATGATGGCGCCGGTCAAGCTCGCTTTTACCATGTCGAACAGGCCTTCCTTGACGAGGAAAATGGCGATGATCAGCTCGGCCGCATTGCCGAAGGTCGCATTCAGAAAGCCGCCGAGCCTTTGACCCGCGTAATGGGCTACGCTTTCGGTCGCCTTTCCGAGGAAGCCTGCGACGAATAGGATGGCGACTGAGGAAAAGGCGAATTCAAGGATGGCGCCCCAGCGCATGTAGTGGGCCGCACCGCTCAGAACAAAAGCGCCGGTCAGGGCAATGAAGAACCAGTTTTTTCTCATAGCAGCGGACCTCCCCATCGAAATCATGCCATATGCAGGACGTTATTCTTACTTAATATATGCCAATTGATCCCGCTTCTAAACTTTACCTTGCGAAGGCGATTGTGAATCTTGCTTCATACCGGCCCTTCCTATAAAATGATCACATATGGACAATGAGGAGTGAGTCAGATGACCGAAGACCTTCAAACCGGCAACATCCGTATCTCCGACGATGTGGTCGCCACGATTGCGGGTTTAGCCGCACTTGAAACGCCCGGTATTGCCGCCATGTCGGGCGGGATTTCGGAAGGATTGGCCAAACGGCTCAGCGGCAAAAACGCGCAGAAGGGCGTCTCGGTCGAGGTCGGTCAAGTGGAAGCGGCGATCGATCTGCGCGTCATCGTGCAGTATGGCATTCCGATTCACGAGGTATGCAGACAGCTGCAGGACAACGTGAGAGAAGCGGTGCAGAATATGACTGGCCTGTTGGTTGTCGAAGTGAATGTGAAGGTCGAAGGCGTCGCATTCCGCGAGGATGAGAAGGAAGAGGCGGTACAGCATCATCGCGTGAATTGAAAGATGAAGCGCACAAACGCAAAAACGGTCCGCCTGGGCGGACCGTTTTTGCGTTTGCCGTTGAACGGCATACCGTCATTTCACTGTGTGAAAACGCGGAGCTTCCTGGCGCGCCGGCCGTTTTTTCCGTTCTTGGCCGACCGGACGGTTATCCTCCCGCGAGATGCTCAGAAGCACTCCCATAGCTGCCAAGGTGACCAGCATCGAGGAACCGCCGTAGCTGATGAACGGCAGCGTAACGCCGGTGATCGGAATGGCGCCTGTGACGCCGCCGATGTTGACGAATGCCTGCACCGCGATCATGCTCATGATGCCGACGCCAACCACGGTGCCGTAAATGTCCGGACATCGAAGGGCGACCACCAGGCCGCGCCAGATGAAAAACAGATAGGTTAGCAGGAAAAGCAGGCTGCCGATGAACCCGAATTCCTCCGCAATGACGGCGAAAATGAAATCATTGTACGGAAAAGGCAAATACTTCAGCTTCTGCACGCTGTTGCCGAAGCCGGCTCCGGTAAGGCCGCCGTGTCCAAGCGCCTGCAGCGATTTGGAGAGATTGTAGCCGCTGTCCTGCTCGTCCTGAAGCGGGTTGGCGTAAGCGGTAAACCGGTCGATCCGGTATGCCCAGGTGTCGGGATTCGCGATCATGGACACGCTGACGATGATTGTCACGACGATCGAGAGGATAACGCCTGCGACAAACAGCTGCTTCAGGTTAGCCCCTCCGGCCAGAATGATAATACCGGCGCTGCCGGCAAGAATGAGCGTGGAGCCGATGTCGGGCTGCAGCAGAATAAGGCCGCATATGACGCCGGTCGTCGCCATGACCGGCAGCAGTCCCCGCTTGAACTCCCTGAACTTCTCGCCTTTCTTGACGATAATCGCGCCGAGATACAAGACGATCGCCAGCTTGGCGAACTCCGTCGGCTGAATGCCGAAGGAGCCGAAGCCGAACCAGCTGCGCGCGCCGTTTCGGGTTTCCCCGATGATCGGGACTAGAATGAGCATGATCACGACAGGAATAAAAAAGAGGACGTAGCCTTTCTTATACCAGTTGTAGCGTATGTTCATCGCCGTGAGCAGCAGGATGAAGCCCAGCACCACCCAGATCAGCTGGCGCTTGGTGAAAAAAAGCGCATCGCGGTTGTAGTCGGCGGAGGTGGCGGCAATGTTCGAGCTCGCGCTGAACACCATGACCAGTCCGAATCCGACGAGCAGAAGCGTTAAAATCAGGAGCAAAAAATCCGGCCGGCCCCGCGGATCGGTCTGAAGCTGTTTCATAAACTGGTCGCCGCGTTACGCAAGCAAAGCTTTCAAATCTTGCAAACGCTGGTTGGCCGTGTTCATGATCGGCTGCGGAATCGTCGATTCATATTCCATGCCGTGCGGGAACGTTGCGCGCCCGATGTACACCGATTCGATAGCCAATACGGCGTCCGGAGATTCCAGCTTGCCTTCGATTGCGCGGGTGCTGATGCGGAGGAAGTAATCGGCCTGATTGGTCCGGTCTTCGAGCTTCAGGTCGTATGTAGCGCGGTAGTATTCCCATTGCCAGCGAACGAAGCCGAGCTTTTCGGCGGATTCGTCCAAATGAGCGAGATCGCTCGTCATGCCGTTCAGGCCTGTATTGTCGATAATCATGCGTAAAATCCTCCTTCAATAATGAGCACGAAACAGCTGCTTGGCAGCATCTCTATTTATATTAGTATGTTTCCCTAAGCTGCGCAAGCCTTAACTCGGAGGGTGCCGGAGGCGAAAAGTGACATTTTTGCGAAATGTCGGCGCTTACAAACAGGGGGCTGGTTTCCTTGCGGGCAGCCATTCTGGTACACTATTGACAGGAATCGCTGCACTGCCCGAATACGGGCGGCGGGCAAACGGAGGAGGCGTAACAATGGGGACAACGGCCAGCCCGGAGGAGGATCTGCGTCGGTTATTTCCCGATATGGTCGAGTGGCGGCGCTATTTGCACCGTAATCCGGAGCTGTCATTTCAGGAAAAAAAGACGTCCGCGTGGATCGCTCAGCGGCTTCGGGGCTTCGGCTGCGAGGTGCGGGAAGGGATCGGCGGGTATGGCGTCAAGGCCGTCATTCGCGGCGCGCTGCCCGGGCCCGCGGTTGCGCTGCGCGCTGATATCGACGCCCTGCCGATTGAGGACGAGAAAACGGTGGAATATCGATCCTCTGTCTCCGGCGCCATGCATGCCTGCGGCCATGACGCCCATACGGCGGGTTTGCTGGGAGTGGCGCGTTATTACATGGACAATCGCTCCGCTCTAACGGGCGACCGCGTGCTGTTGTTCCAGCCGGCGGAAGAGGTGGCGCCGGGCGGGGCCGTGTCGATGATCAGGGACGGGGCGCTTGAAGGCGTCGATGCCATTTACGGCGTGCACCTGTGGACGCCTTTGGCTTTCGGCAAAACGGCGACGAAAGCCGGTCCTTTGATGGCGGCTGTGGACGATTTTTATATCGATATTACCGGCAAAGGCGGGCACGGCGCGCTGCCGCATCAGACGGTTGATGCGGTCCTCGCCGGCTCCGCGGTCGTGCAGGCGGTCCAGTCGATTGTAAGCCGCAGCGTCGACCCCCTCCAGCCTGCGGTCGTTACGGTCGGCTCCATACAGGCGGGCACTGCGGCGAACGTCATTGCCGACGGCTGCCGGCTTACCGGAACCGTGAGGACGTTCGACGACGGCACAAGAAAGCTGGTCAAGGAGAGGTTCCGCCTGATTGTGGAGCAGACCTGCGCGTTGTATGGAGCGGGCGTGAAGCTCGACTACCGGGAAGGCTATCCGGCCGTCGTCAACGATGCTGTGGAAGCGGCGAGGTTTTTCAAGGTCGCTCCGCGCCTGTTCGGGGCCGAGCGGGTCGAGGCTGCCGAACCGGTCATGGCCGGTGAGGATTTTGCCTATTATTTACGGGAAGTGCCGGGCTGCTTCCTGTTCGTCGGCGCGGGCAACGAGGATTGCGGAGCGGTCTATCCGCATCATCATCCGCGGTTCGACGTCGATGAGCGGGGCATGCTGATGTCCGCCGCGCTGCTGATTGCGATGGCTGACGATTATGCGGGCATGAACAAGACCGGCCGCGGGAACGGGACGGCAGAACCGCACGCCGGGTAATCGGATAAGCAATTGCCGACCGGCCGCCGCATGACAGCCCCCCAAACGGGTCAAGCTAAGCTTCGGGCGGTGAAATGCCATGATTTGCGGGCATCCGCTGCCGGACATCAGCTAGGAGGGGTAACATGGCGAAAACGGTAAGGGAAATCATGTCCGCCGATTGCGTGACGGCGACGACGAAAGATAACATTTACGAGCTTGCCGTGTTGATGAAAAAGCATGATATCGGGTTCGTGCCGGTCGTGGAAGGGAAGAAGCTGGTCGGCGTGGCGACCGACCGCGACCTTGTGCTGCGCGGCTATGCGGAGAAGCATTCCGGCTCGACGGCCGTATCCGAGGTGCTGACGACGACGGTGAAGACGATTTCGTCCGACACGACGGTCGACGAAGCCGCGAAGATGATGGCCCGACATCAGATCCGCCGCCTTCCCGTCGTGGACAATGGCGATCTGGTCGGCGTTGTGGCCATCGGCGACCTGGCGGTTCGCGAAATATTCGTGAATGAAGCCGGCGAAGCGCTGAGCGACATTTCCGAGCATGAGCACCGGGAACCGCAGGGCTTTGTGCACTAAGGGCGCCAATTTTTGCTCCGGAGCCGGGACGCGTTCCCGCCCCCGGAGTTTTTTGATTTGAGGAGGAGCAGGATGAGACAGGCAGGGGCAACGCGCACGGCTTTATTGTTATTTGCAATTGTGATGGCGCAAGCTTTTTTTGCGGCATGCGGTGCGAGCCAGACGTCCGTCGGCCCGGCGGATTGGGAGTCGGTTCTGGCCGATTATCCGGAATTGGAGGGCCGGCAGGCGGAGCAAGCGATCGTCCGGCGGATTGTGGATGGGGACACGTTCGAAACGGTCGACGGGCGGAAAATAAGGCTGATAGGCGTGAACACGCCCGAAACGTTCGGCAAGCCCGAGACTTTCGGCGAGGAAGCGAAGGCCTTCGCGTTAAGCGAGCTCCAGGACCGCCGGGTATGGATGTTCAAGGATATTTCGGAGACAGATCGTTACGGCCGTCTGCTGCGTTTCGTATTCGTTCAGGGCGAGCGGGAGATGTTCAACGAGCGGCTGATCCGTGAAGGCTACGCGCGGGTGATGACCTACCCGCCGGACGTAACTTATGCGGAACGGTTCGTGCGCGGCGAACGGGAGGCGAGGGCAAATGACCGCGGCCTCTGGAGGCGGGAGCCGAGCCGGGTAGGCGGGAAATCCGCAGACGCGGAAGCGCCTGCCGTTTGCAAGGAACCGCTCGTCAAAGGAAACATCAATTCTCGCGGCGCCAAAATCTATCATGTGCCCGGCAGCCCGCAATATAATCAGACCAAAGCCGAACGGATGTTTTGCACGGCAGAGGAAGCGGAGGCGGAAGGGTTTCGCGCGCCGAAATGATCACGCGGCGCCGGCGTATTTTTAGGCATAAAAAAGCTAGGATTCCCTCATAATGACTAGTACAAATACCTAGCTCGGGAGGAATGGACCCATGCTGCGATATGACGGCCCGCTCATCGTGCAGGCGGACCGGCAGGTACTGCTCGATGAACGGCATCCGCGCGCGAACGAGGCGCGGGAGTCGCTCTGTCGGTTCGCCGATTTGGTGAAACGGCCCGGCGATCTGCACACCTACCGGATTACGCCGCTGTCGGTTTGGAATGCCGCTGCCGCCGGCGTGACGCCGGAGGAGATAGCGGATTGCCTGGTCGGGTACAGCCGGTACGATGTGCCTGCGAGTCTGCTCGACGATATCGGACGGCTTACCGGCCGATACGGCAAGCTTCGGTTGGAGCGGCGCGGAGATGAGATCGTGCTTGTGACGTTTGATTCCAGCCTGGCAGCGGAGCTTGGCAATCTTGCCGGCTGGGCGGAGGAGCGTCCGTCGGGCACTGGCGTATTCGAATGGACGGTTCCGGGCGAGCGGCGCGGCACCTTGAAGCAGGAGCTGATCCGCCGCGGGTATCCGGTGCTCGATTTGGCCGGCTACCATCAGGGCGAGTCGCTGCCTGTAGAGCTCAGGGAACGGGCGGCGGGAGGCCGAGCTTTCTCGCTGAGGGACTATCAGGAGCGGGCGGTGGATCTGTTTTATCGGGAAGGGGACAAGCATGGAGGCAGCGGCATGCTTGTGCTGCCTTGCGGCGCAGGCAAGACGGTCATAGGCATCGCGGCTTTGAGCCGTCTTCGCTGCGCGACGCTCATTCTGACATCGAATGTGACCTCGGTCAGACAGTGGAAGTCCGAGCTGCTGGACAAAACGACGCTAACGGAGGAGGACGTCGGCGAATACGCGGGCCATATGCGCGACATCAAGCCGGTGACGATCGCCACCTATCAAATCATGACGCACAGGCGCTCCAAGGACGACGGGTTCGTGCATATGCATTTGTTCGGCGATCGCGATTGGGGGCTTATTATTTACGATGAGGTTCATTTGCTGCCTGCTCCCGTCTTTCGGATGACGGCCGACATTCAGGCGACGAGGAGGCTCGGATTGACCGCTACGCTCGTACGCGAGGACGGACGGGAGGAAGATGTGTTTTCGCTCATCGGACCGAAGCGCTTCGATCCATCCTGGAGAACGCTGGAAGCCGGCGGCTGGATCGCGCGGGTTACATGCAACGAAATCCGTGTGCCGCTCGAAGGCGCGTACGCCGACCGTTACGCATCGGCCGAGCCTCGCGCGAAACACCGGATCGCAGCGGAAAATCCGGCCAAAGCCGACGTTGTCCGCGAGCTGCTCCGGCGGCATCGGGGAAGTTCGGTGCTGGTCATCGGACAGTATCTCAATCAGCTGAAAAAGCTGGCCGGCGCGATCGGCGCGCCAATGATAACGGGCGCCACACCCTACGACGAGAGGGAGGTGCTGTACGACCGGTTCAAAACCGGCGATACGCCGGTTATTGTCGTGTCCAAGGTTGCCAATTTCGCGGTTGATTTGCCTGATGCGGCGGTTGCGATCCAGGTATCGGGCAGCTTCGGCTCGCGGCAGGAGGAGGCGCAGCGGATCGGCCGGATCATGCGCCCCAAGCCCGGCGAAAACGCGGCCTGGTTTTATACGCTGGTGTCGGAGGGCACGAAGGAAACGGAATTCGCGCTGAAAAGACAGCTTTTCATGACCGAGCAAGGCTATGAGTACGAGCTGGTCGGGGGCAGCGGCGTGGCGGGCTCGATGCGGATGGAGGCGGTGGAATGAATGTAAAAGAGCTTGCCCGCCGGCTTCCGGACGACGTTATTGCCGGCTATGCGGCTTCGGCGGCGTGGCGCGACAGTTGCTTGGACGGATCCGAATGGATACGC
>NZ_KK082146.1:0-2204 GCF_000598065.1 Paenibacillus darwinianus
AGCTGCAAGCCGCCGCTCGCTGGAAGCGCGGCGACAAGCTGCGCCTCGCCGGCATGCTGGAGCGCCCGGCGCAGGCGACCAACTTCGGCGGCTTCGATTACCGCCGATACCTGTACGGGCAGCGGATTCACTGGCTGCTGAAAGCGGACGGCGCCGAGGCGGTCGCCATAACCGGCCGCGAGCGCTTATCGGCCGCTGCGCTGCTGCGGCCGTTCGACGCGGTGCGGGACAGGCTGGGCGCCGGTATGGAGGTTTTGTTTCCGGAGGAGCAGTCCGGCTATATGAAGGGGCTAGTGCTGGGGATAAGAGCCGATCTCGATCCGGAGCTGTTCCGGCAGTTTTCGCAGCTCGGGCTTACGCATATATTGGCGATCTCGGGTTTGCATGTCGCCGTGTTTCTTTTTGGCCTGGGAGGCCTGCTTCGCCTGATGCGGCTTTCCCGCGAAGCCGTGCTTGAGTTCCTCTGCTTTGCCGTGCCGCTATATGTTCTGCTGTCCGGGGCGTCGCCTTCAGTGGTGCGCGCCGGCGTAATGGCCGTTCTCGGACTTCTTATGGCTCGTTTCAACCGCCTGAAGGATGGCCTTCACGTGTTGTGCGCGGCCGCACTGTTGATGCTGATCTGGAACCCTTATTATCTGTCGGACATCAGCTTTCAGCTTTCGTTCGCGGTGACTGCGGGGCTGATCGTCGGCGTTCCGCCCGTTCGCCGAATGCTGCCCAGACCGAAACGCGTTGGGGCTTTGCTTGATCTCGTCACCGTATCTGCGGTCGCCCAGGCTGTATCTTTTCCGCTGTCCATTTATTATTTCAATCAATTTCATTTGCTTTCGCTTCCGGCCAATATCATCCTTGTGCCGTTCATCAGTTTTATCGTGATGCCGATCGGCGCCGCCGCACTGTTTGTTTCTTATGCATGGCTGCCAGCCGGGCAACTGCTTGCGATTGGCGCCGATGCGGCAAACGCGGCGACCTTCACTTTAACCGATTGGTTGTCCCGCGCGGAACCGATGAGGACGATCTGGCCTTCGCCGCCGCTCTGGTGGCAGACTGCCTGGTATGGCATGCTCGGTATTCTGCTCCGGTTGCCACGCGGGATGCAACGCTATCCGGACAATCCGCCTCATCCACAACCGCTCGGTCCGAACGTGCCGCCGTACGAAGCCATTGCGCCGAATCCAGGACCAGGTTGGCGGAGCTATTTGAAGCCGATATTGGCGGCGGCGGCGATCGTCGGCTTGCTCGTATACGCTTATACGCCCGACCGGTTTGACCGCACTGGCAAGGTGCAGTTTCTGGATGTGGGTCAAGGCGACGCGATCCGCATCCGTACCCCTGGCGGCCAGCAGCTGCTTATCGACGGGGGAGGCATGATCGATTTCCGCAAACCGGACGAAACGTGGCGGGAGCGGCGGGATCCTTTTGAGGTCGGCAGGAAAACGGTGGTCCCGCTTTTGTTGAAGCGCGGCGTGCACGCGATCGACTTGCTTGTCGTGACGCATCTGGACGCCGACCACATCGGGGGGTTGAAGGAGGTGCTGCGGTCGATTCCGGTTAAATCGATCTTGTGGAACGGCACGCTGAAGCCCGATGCCGCTGCGCAAAATCTGCTGCGCGAGGCGGCTCGACGGAACATACCGGTTGTCGCAGCCGACTCCGGTTTGCCGGTTTATCGCCCTGACGGCGAAACGGCCGTGCGCATTCTCTGGCCGAAGCCGACAGTGTCCGTTCCAACGGCAACGCTGCCTGTCGTCAAGAAACAGAATGATCAGAGTGTAACCCTGCAGCTGTCCATATACGGGCGCACGTTTGTACTGGCCGGCGATATGGGCTCGGAAACCGAGCAGGAGGTTTTAGAACGCCTTCCCGTCACTGCCCCGGCAGACGTGTTGAAGCTGTCGCACCACGGGAGTAAAAACTCCTCAAGCGCGGAGTGGCTCGCTTACTGGCGTCCTCTGGAGGCGGCCATCTCGGTGGGGCGGATCAATTTCTACGGCCATCCGCATCCCGACACCTTGAAGCGCGCTGCCGCGGTGGGAGCAGCCGTGCGCCGAACCGACGAGGACGGCGAAATTCAATACGGCGTTGGCCGCGGCTACCTGCGCGTTCGCACGAAAAATCACGAAACGATAAAGGAGGAGACCCTTTACTGAAAGTCATTATCCAATCGGAGAATACGCCAAAGGGGACGGGCCTCGGTCATCATA
>NZ_KK082146.1:2304-10884 GCF_000598065.1 Paenibacillus darwinianus
GATGACCGAGGCCCGTCCCCCGTGTCTGCACTAGCACAAACACAAGCGTTATTCATACCGCCTGCGAGACTATTGCGGATTGGTCGTCCAAATCCCCGCCGTTTTCATGAAAACCCTTTGCGGCAGCTTCAAGCCCGCCAGAATCAGCTCGGCCACATCCTCCGGCTGCATCATCCGATCCTCGTCGCCGATAGGCAAGCCCGCGCTTGCCGCAAGCTCCGTATTTACGGTGCTCGGCGACAAAGCCGTGACGCGGATGTTCGATTTGCGGACTTCCTGCATCAGCGCCTCCGTCATGCCCATTACGGCAAACTTGGACGCGCAGTAAGCGGAGCCCGTGGCAAAGCCGCGTTCGCCGGCGGTCGATGCCACATTCACGATGGAGCCGCTGTTTTGCTTCATCATGGTAGGCAGAACGGCCCGGGTAACGTAATAAGTGCCCATGAGATTGACCTGAATGATCCGTTCCCATTCGGCGGGTTCCATATCGAGCAGCGTGCCGAACGTGGCGGTGCCGGCATTGTTGATCAGCATATCGACCGAGCCGAGCCGGCCGATAAGCGCCTCGACCGCCTTCCCAACCTCGCTCTGACTGGTGATATCGGCTTCGGCCACATGCACCTGAACGCCGAATTGGCCGGTTAATTGCTCCTGCACCGTTTTAAGATCTGCGCCGCTTCTGGCGATCAAGCCGAGATGCACGCCTTCCCGAGCCAATGCGGCCGCCGTCGCTTTGCCTATGCCTTTGCCTCCGCCCGTAATGATTGCGGTTTTGTTCGTTAACTCCATTGTCGCATTCACTCCTCTTCGCAGATCTATTTTATTCAATCTCGATTATAGTTAACCCGCGGCCGTCTAGCAAATCCGAGCGCCATCGAATCCACCCGCTCTTCCGCATCCCCTGCGCATGCGACGCATCTCCGACCCGCTCCAAATCCCTGTGCTGCCCCCTCTATCCAAAGGGCAACCTTACGGGCCGGCATCCGTATACGCCCCGCCCGTTTTCTGATATTCTTATGATTGGGCCGCTTTGGTCTTTTGTCCTATTTTTCTTATCTGATTGTTATGATTTCCTAAAATAAGCAGAGGGAATACGTGCAACCTTTTACCTGACATTCGCGTCTGGAAGGTTGCAAGAGAGGGGGACCCTTCGTGGTGGAGCCTGGTCTCATACGAGCCGCTCAATCGGGCGATCGAGACGCCCTGATCACTCTATTGCGCGAAATTGAGACCCACGTATATCGAACCGCCTATTACATTCTGAACAACGAGCAGGACGCGATGGACGCCGCGCAAGAAGCGCTTATCCGCATATACACCAGAATCGATTCTTACGAAGAAAAGGCCCAGTTCAAAACGTGGGTACAGCGGATCGTGACGAATATTTGTATCGACAAGTTCCGCCGGAACAAGCCGACCGTATCGATCGAGGAGCACGATATGGTATTTCGCGAGAAGCAGAACGTGGAAGAGGAAGTGCTGTCCGCTTATGCGGCGATGGATATCCGGGAGGCCATCGACAAGCTGCCCGAGCATCATCGGGCGGTCGTGGTGCTTCGATACTTACAGGACTTTTCGTACAACGAAATTGCGGATTCGCTTGATCTGCCCTTAAATACGGTGAAATCTTATTTATTCCGGGCAAGGCAACAGCTCCAATCGCTGCTTCAAGATTATCAGAAAGGGGGTGTCCGAGGATGACATGTCAAGAGGTGATGGACTATATGCAGCGCCATTTGGATGGCGATCTGAGCGAATACGAAACGGCGATCTTGACGGAGCACATCAGTCATTGTCCGGAATGCGCGACCATGTACGAGCGGCTTAAGCTTCTGTCCTCCGAGCTGGAAAACTTGCCGAAGGTCATGCCGCAGTACTGCCTCGTCGACGCCATCCTGCCGCAATTGGAACGTATCGAGCTGTTTGGCGCCGCCCGGCGGGCGGCCGAGCCCTCCGCCTCTGCGCCGCTCATGCCGGTCGTTCTGCCTGAGGACCCGGATCCGCGCCGAACCGGCAAACCGCGAACGCGGCACTGGACCGAGCGGCTCTCGGTTCGTGCATTCAGCGGCGTCGCAGCCGCCGGTCTTGTCATCGGCCTATTCCTGGTCACCTACAATCCGAATACGGCTAACAAAGTACTGGACAGCGGTGCGGCACTGGAGTCCGCGGATTCCAGCCTGCGTTCGGGTGCGGCGGGAGATTCCGCCGCTTCAGAAGAGAAAGGCCAAATTACCGAGTTGCAGCTCTCTCTTAAGAGTGAGTTCAACTCCTCTTCTTCCGCCGGCAACGATGCGGCTGCTGATTCCGCGAACGCAGCCGAGCCTGCGCAGGAGAGCCCCAATCCGCAGCCATCCGTTAACGGCGCAGTGCCGACGGACAATGACGGTCAAGCCTCCAAGCGGCGGAGCGATCAGGACCAGACTGCACCGGCTGCGCCTCCGAAGCAGGATCAGGAGAAGAACGCCGCCCCGAATGTGCCGGTCACGCCGAACCATGACGGCTCGGCGAGCTTCTCCGCCGATGNCGCCTCCAACGGCCAGTCCGCCGAGACGGGGAACTTTGCGGACAGCGCAGCCGGCGCAACCGACGCTCCGGCGGACAATAAATCGTTTGCGGTTCAGGATCAATCCGGCGAGCAGGCCGGTTCCGCAAGTGAGAGCAACAAGATGGGCATCATGCAGGCGCCCGCAGGGGAGCTATCGGTTTCGCCTAACGGGGCCTATACGGCTTATGTTGCGGATTCGAGGGTTACCGTGTACGATGCGGTTACCGGCGCTATCCTGTTCCAGAGCAGGGAAAAGACCAGCAAACCGACGCTTGGCGCTTGGACGGAAGACAGCCGGTTCATCGAATATGAGGTGCGGCAAAGCGCCGGCACCGTCGAGCGGTTCAAGGTTAACGCTCAAGAAGGCACCGAATCGAAAATTTAACGGAAAACGATCCGATCTCTGCACACTTCCCGCTCTGCTGCGTACATTATTGTAGCAGGGGTTACAGAGCGAGAAAGCCTTGATCTTCGTATGACCGTCCGCGGCAGGCGCCATGGACCTGCTGCCGGCGTTTATATAGATCATCAAGGACAAGGGGATGAAGCCTCGGGCATCATCCCTTTGTTGCGCGTGGGCGGGCGAGGGGAGCGTACAGCATGAATCCGAGCGTTGCGGCAAAAGAAATCAACAGCGGCCAGGTGAGGCCTTTCTATGTACTCTTCGGCAAGGACCGGTACCGGATGCAGGAGTTCGTATCCTATTTGACGGAACGGCTGCTTGGCCCGGATGAGCGAGAGCTCGGCGTGGTGAAGTTCGACATGGCGGAGACGGCCGCTGAGGAGGCGGTGCTTGAAGCGGAGACGATGCCCTTCTTCGCCAGCCGCAAGCTGGTGCTGGTACGCGATCAGTCAGTGTTGGCCTCGGGAAGCAAAGAGGGCAAAATCCAGCATGACACGGAACGGCTGCTCGCTTATGTCAAACAGCCGTCGGACACGAGCGTGGTCGTGTTCGTCGTCCATCACGACAAGCTGGACGAGCGTCGTAAAATCGTGAAGGCATTGAAGGAAAAAGACGCCGTCATCGCTTTTCCCGAGCTCGAAGGCGCAGATCTCGTGCGCTGGATCCTAAGACGCGCCCAAAGCCAGAACCGCACCATGTCGGCAGCGGCGGCGGAACGGCTGATTGCGCGGGTCGGCTCCAACCTGCAGATGCTCTCGCAAGAGACGGACAAGCTGTGCCTGTTCGCCGGCGACGGCGGCAATATCGAAGCCGAGCAGGTCGATTCGCTGACAGCGCCGACGCTGGAGGAGGACGTGTTCGCTTTGATCGACGCCATGGCGTCTTCCCGCATAGACCGGGCATTGGCGCTTTACCGGCATCTGCTGGTCCGCAAGGAAGAGCCGGTCAAAATTGCGGCGCTTATAGCCCGTCAATTCCGGATCATGCTGCAAATCAAGGAGCTGGAGCAGCGCTCTTATTCCCAGCAGCAGATGGCTTCGCAGCTCGGTTTGCATCCGTATGCCGTGAAGCTGGCGGCGGAGAAGGCGCGGGGCTGGACAACCGAGCGTCTGGGCAGCCGGCTGGAGCAGGCGGCCGAGCTCGATTACCGGATGAAAACCGGCCAAATCGACAAGGAGCTGGGCCTGGAGCTGTTCCTGCTATCCTTGAGCGCCTAAGCTCCTTGATAGCCGTCTCCTGTGTCGTCGACGGTCGGCACTTTGGCCTGAGCCAACGGAAAAGCCCGCATTCGCGTCATGCGCGAGTGCGGGCTTTTGTCAGTCAAATAACGGTCCGTTCGAACCTTATGCTTGAGCCGAAAGGGCGTTAAGCTTCTTGGCGAGACGGGATTTTTTGCGGGCGGCCGCATTTTTATGGATCAGGCCTTTCGTTACGGCTTTGTCCAATTTCTTGGTAGCCGTGACGAGCGCTGTTTGGGCAGCTTCGGCATCGGTTCCTGCGATCGCTACGTCGGCTGCTTTAACGGCCGTACGAAGTGCGGATTTCTGCGATGCATTAAGCGCACGACGTTTTTCGTTCGTTTTCACGCGTTTGACGGCGGATTTAATGTTTGGCATGTGGTTCACCTCCTGAAAGCGTAAATACCCAATACATCTTTTAACAACAACTTGAAATATTTTATCACGGCGCGACACAAAATGCAATAGTGCGACAACCTGCGTTTCCCCGGCGACCGCCGTATAGAAATGTCCCCGATGACGCATGCTAACGCCAAAAAAAGCCTTGGGAGGATTGGCCGTCCATGATGGAACATGAGCTTGATTTGCGGCAGTATAACGTACGTACGGATCTGGCGCTGGAGGCCAAGGAGCTGGCCGAAGTCGGCGGCGCCGGAGCGCTGCAGGGCGTGCGCGCGGAGACCGTCCAGGAAGAGGGCATCACGATTACGCGCATGAGCATTGATAACGAAATCGGCGCCAGGGCCATAGGCAAAATGATCGGCCAGTACGTCACGCTCGAGGTGCCCGGTCTGCGTAACCAAGACACCGTCCTGCAGGATCGCGTCGCGACAGTTTTCGCCCGGGAGTTTGAAGCGTTCCTGCAAAGGCTCGGAGTCGGCAAAAACGCCAATACGCTGATCGTCGGCCTCGGCAACTGGAACGTGACGCCGGACGCGCTCGGTCCGCTCGTCGTCGAGAATACGATGGTGACCCGCCATTACTTCGAGCTGATGCCGGACCGGGTGGCGCCCGGCTATCGTCCGGTCAGCGCGGTGGCGCCTGGCGTGCTCGGCATAACGGGTATCGAATCGAGTGAAATCGTGCAAGGCATCGTGCAGCGCACAAAGCCGGATCTCATCATCGCGATCGACGCGCTGGCCTCCAAAGCGATCGAAAGGGTCAACACGACGATCCAGATCGCCGACACGGGCATTCATCCGGGCTCGGGCATCGGCAATAAACGCAAGGGGCTAACGCAGCAAATACTAGGCGTTCCTGTCATCGCGATCGGCGTGCCGACGGTCGTCTATGCGTCCACAATCGTCAACAGCTGCATTGAACTGCTGTCCGAGCATTTCAAGCGTCAAACCGACAACGCGGGACCGATCATGGGGATGCTGCAATCCCTGCCGGAAAATGACCGGCTTCAGCTGGTGCGCGAGGTGCTGCAGCCCGTCGGCCACGATCTGCTGGTCACGCCGAAGGATGTCGACCAGTTCATCGAGGATATCGCCAACATCATCGCCAGCGGCTTGAACGCCGCCCTCCATGATGCCGTCGATTCCAGTAACGTCGCGGCGTACACGCACTGACTATTGCGCAATTCTAGCAACATCGCTTCTATCGGTTCTAGCATTCCCGATTCTCTCATAACCTGGTAGTGACTGGTGAGTGAAGAGAACGCCCGGAATGAGGAGGAACCGAACCTTGAAACGAATCGTTGCCCTGGCAGCAGGACCTCGCCGCAGTGAAGCTGTTCGCAGGTTGCTCGCAAGCGGACGCGCCTTTGCGTCGCTGACCGTATGCTCGATGCTGTTCTTTGTAATTGCCGGGTTGGCCGGCATGGCCCACTCGCAAGCTTCGGCTTCACCCGTCAGCTCCATGAAGGGGTTCGCGGCCGCCGTGTCCAGCGGGTTTTTTATCGGCCTGCTCGGCATGGAGCTGCCGGCCCTCCAAGCGCCGGATCCGGCCGTTGCGGTATCGCGGGCGGAAGCGGCGTCTTTTCTCGTGAGGCTGCTGACCGACGTCAATCCGAACGACCCGCACAGCCTGCTCGCCGGTGAAATGCCGGGCTTCCAGGGTGAGGATGCCGTCCTGCTGCGCGGCGGCACCGACGTAGCGTCGGCACCGGAGGAGCATCAACCGATTCCCGAGCCGGAGGCTGCCGGGCAACCGGAGCCCGGCGGAAGCGGCAAGGACGGCATGAACGGGAATACGGAGGACGAGCCGGCGGATGCGCCCTCAAACGATGGAGCCGTACCCGACGAGCCGGAGCCCGCCGGTCCGACGGCGGAACCCGGGGCGCCGGCGAAGCCGACGACCGGCGGCCGGAAGGTCGTATTCATCTATCATTCCCACAACCGGGAATCGTGGTTTCCGGAGCTGAAAGCAGACGCCAAAGATCCCAATTCGAGCAAAAAGAACGTGACGCTCGTCGGCAAAAGGCTGGCGCAGCGGCTGGAGGCGAACGGAGTAGGCGCCGAAAGCTCAACCGTCGATTATCCGACCGCCATCAAGGACTTCCGTTGGGAGCTGTCTTACAAATATTCCAAGCAGACGGTCGTCGACGCGATGGCCGAAAACAACGATTTCACTTTCTTTTTCGATGTGCATCGTGATTCGCAGCCGCGCAAGCTGACAACCGCGACAATCAACGGAAAAGATTTCGCGCAGGTTTATTTTGTGATCGGAAACCGCAACCCCAACTGGCGCAAGAACGAGGCGTTCGCCACCAAAATCCACGAGGCGCTTCAGCGGAAATATCCCGGTATCTCACGCGGCGTTTGGGGCAAATCGGCGAAAACGGGCAACGGCGAATACAATCAATCGCTGTCGTCCGAGAGCGTCATTATCGAGATCGGGGGCGTGGACAACACGCTGGAGGAATCTTACCGGACGGTCAACGTGCTGGCCGACGTCATCTCGGAAATCTACTGGGAGCAGGAGAAGGTGGACGCGCAGCCGGCGGCGCAGCCGGTTTCGTGAGGGGGAAGGGAAGGATGACCGGAATGCGGAAAAAAAGACCGTGGAAATACGCGCTGCTCGGGGGGCTGCTCGTGACGTTAGTGCTGTACGGTATTGAATGGTCCTCGAAAGGGATCGGCGACGTGTACGGCCCCCTGGACGTTCAGGCCGGAATTTCGAGCGTGAACGAAACGACGCCTGTCGGGACGGACGCGTCGGAGACAATGGGCGGATATGACGAACGAACACAGGCCGCGCGCGTTGAGGCGCTGCGCCGCCTGCGGAAGGCTCAGGAGGATTTGGACAGGCTGTCGGCGATGATTGAAGAGACGCCAAGGGAGCTGCCCGGTCCGCCGGCGGAATTCCAGGAGCCGAGCCTGAACAAGCTGGCGGACGGAACGGCAGGCCTGCTGCGCTCCGTGACGAACGGCGGCATCCGGTTTATCGTCTCGATCTTCGACACCGCAACCGACTGACCGGGCCGAGCGCCCGGCGCCGGCCGTTTCCAATCCGCGCCGCGCCGATTGATGCTTAACCGTTCTGTTGGTATAATGAATAGAATGACTAGCATTTAGGGGCGGTGTAGGGGATAGCATGACAGACGTTCGCAAACGGCAAGAGAAAATCCGCAACTTTTCCATCATCGCGCATATCGACCACGGCAAATCGACGCTGGCCGACCGTATCCTGGAGTTTACCGGCGCGCTGTCGTCCCGCGAGATGCAGGAGCAGGTGCTGGACCAGATGGATCTGGAGCGGGAACGCGGCATTACGATCAAGCTGCAGGCCGTCCGCCTGAGCTACCGTGCTGACAACGGCGAGGATTATATATTGAATCTGATCGATACGCCAGGCCATGTCGACTTTACGTATGAAGTGTCCCGCAGTATGGCGGCCTGCGAAGGCGCGCTGGAAACGATGCAGTCCGAGGACTGTACGCCTTCGTTGGCGCAGGCACAACGTATGAAGAAGCTGGACAACAACCTTGAGGTTTTACCGGTCATCAACAAAATCGATCTGCCCAGCGCCGATCCGGAACGGGTGAAGCAGGAAATCGAGGACGTCATCGGCCTGGACACCAGCGAAGCGGTACTGGCTTCCGCCAAGGCCGGGATCGGCATTAAGGAGATACTGGAGCAGGTTGTGCAGAAGGTTCCGGCGCCGCAAGGCGATCCGGACGAGCCGCTCAAGGCACTTATTTTCGACTCCCACTACGATCCGTACAAGGGTGTCATCGTGTACGTCAGGGTAATCGACGGCGCTATCAAGGCCGGCAAAAAAATCCGCTTCATGGCGACCGACGCCGAATTCGAGGTCATCGAGGTCGGGGCGTTCATGCCGCGGATGGGGCTGGTAGACGAACTGGCGGTCGGCGACGTTGGCTTTGTCGTCGCAGGCATCAAGAATGTGAAGGACACCCGTGTCGGCGACACGGTCACCGACGCCAA
>NZ_KK082146.1:10984-36657 GCF_000598065.1 Paenibacillus darwinianus
GGAGCCGCTGGCCGGCTACCGCCGGATCAACCCGATGGTTTTCTGCGGCCTGTATCCGATCGAAACGCAGGATTACAACGATCTGCGCGAGGCGCTCGAGAAGCTGGAACTGAATGACGCTTCGCTTCGTTACGAGCCGGAGACGTCGTCCGCACTCGGGTTCGGCTTCCGCTGCGGATTCCTCGGCCTGTTGCATATGGAAATTATCCAGGAGCGGATCGAACGGGAATTCAACATCCCGCTCATCACGACAGCGCCGAGTGTTATATACCGCGTCACGCTGACGAACGGGGACGTTATGGACATCGACAACCCCTCCAACTATCCGGAGGTCGGCAGAATCGATCACGTCGAAGAGCCGTTCGTGAAGGCGGCGATCATCGTGCCGAACGATTATGTTGGCGCGATCATGGAGCTTTGCCAAGGCAAACGCGGCGAATTCATCAACATGGAGTATCTGGACTCGAATCGCGTCACGCTGACTTACGATATTCCGCTGTCCGAAATCGTGTACGATTTCTTCGACCAGCTCAAGTCAAACACCAAGGGATATGCCTCGTTCGATTACGAGCTGTCCGGATACAAGAAATCGAATCTGGTCAAAATGGACATTCTGCTCAACAACGAGCAGGTGGATGCGCTGTCCGTCATCGTTCACCGTGACCGCGCCTACCATCGCGGCAAGCTCGTCTGCGAGAAAATGAAGGATCTGATTCCGCGCCAAATGTTCGAGGTGCCGATTCAGGCGTCGATCGGAACGAAGGTCATTGCCCGGGAAACGGTCAAGGCGATGCGCAAGAACGTTCTCGCGAAATGCTATGGCGGCGACATCAGCCGGAAGCGGAAGCTGCTCGAGAAGCAGAAGGAAGGCAAGAAACGGATGAAGCAGGTCGGAAGCGTCGAGGTGCCGCAGGAAGCGTTCATGGCGGTGCTCAAGATCGACGACTGAGCTTGACGATTAATGATCGCGCCGTCCCGGGGCTTCCGCTTCGGGACGGCTTTGCTTTTTCAGGAAAGGAAGGTGGGTACGGGGATGGCAAAGCTTCAACAATCGCCGAAGGCGGTATATATTCATATCCCATTCTGCACGAACAAGTGCTATTATTGCGATTTCAACTCGTTCGTGCTGAACGGACAGCCGGTAGACGCCTATTTGACCGCGCTGGAGCAGGAGATGGAGCGGACCGTACGGCTGCTTCCGCCCGAACGGATCGATACCGTATTCGTCGGCGGCGGAACGCCGACGGTGCTGACGCCGCCGCAGATGACGCGGTTTCTCGCGTCGGTGCAGCGCCAATTTCCGGTATCGAAGACCGCGGAGTTCACGATGGAAGCGAATCCCGGCACGACCGAGGCGGATAAGCTCGCAGCGATGCGGGAGGGCGGCGTCAACCGCATCAGCTTCGGCGTACAGTCGTTCGATAACGGGTTGCTCGAGCGGATCGGCCGGATTCACAGCGTCGACGATGTGTACCGGAGTCTGGAGCTGGCCCGTGCGGCGGGTTTCTCGAATCTGTCGATCGACCTGATGTTCGGCTTGCCCGGTCAGACGCCGGAGCTGCTCGAAGGCAGCGTCGAGCGGGCGCTTGCGCTCGATCTTCCGCATTACTCGCTGTATGGGCTCAAGGTGGAGGAGAACACGCTTTTCCATACGCTGTATGAGCGCAACGAGCTGCCGCTTCCGTCCGAGGAAGACGAGCTGGCGATGTATTTACTTATTATGGAGCGTCTGAAGGCAGCCGGCCGGCGGCAATACGAAATCAGCAATTTCGCCCGGCCGGGCTTCGAGAGCCGGCACAATATCACCTATTGGCGCAATGAACCGTATTATGGGCTGGGCGCCGGCGCGCATGGCTACGCCCAGGGCTTGCGCCACGTCAACATTAAGGGCGTGCAGCCGTTTATCGATGCTGCGGGAAGCACGCTGCCCCGTATGAGCGAAGAGCGGATACCGGAGCAAGAAGCGATGGAGGATTTCATGATGGTCGGCCTGCGGGTGCTGGACGGCGTCCGGAATGCGGATTTTGCAGCCCAATTTCCGGGCCGCTCGATCGACAGCGTGTTCGGAGCGGTGCTGCGGCCGCTGTTGGATACCGGCCTGCTGGCAAGAATAGAGGATACGGACGGCTACGGCTACAGGCTTACGGAGCAGGGCGTACCGCTCGGCAATGAGGTGTTTGGCGCGTTTATCGCCGTTGCGGAAAAATAAATTCGGTCGTGATAAATTTCCCTTGAGTGATCATGCGTGTTGTTGTATATTTATTCATATTGAAATCGCGGCGGGAACGAAGGGGAGCCAAGGTGAAAATCATGGAAGCGGTATGCAGAAAAGCGACGTTCGACGATGTCGAAACATTATATACGTTAATTGAAGGCTATGCGCTGAAGGGAATCATGCTGCCCCGCTCGCGGGAAACGCTGGGCCGCCAGATCGACACGTTCGTCGTGGCGGAGGTGGAGGGCCGTATCGTCGGGTGCGGCTCGCTTTGCAGACTCGGCAGCGAGCTTGTGGAGATTCGCTCACTCGGCATATCGGAGGGACACAAGGGTCTCGGCATCGGAAGCAAGCTGGTGGACAAACTGATCGAAGAGGCCAGGGACCAGGGAATACCGAAGGTGATGGCGCTCACCTATGAGGTCAGCTTTTTCCGCAAAAACGGTTTCGACGTCGTCGATAAAGAGATCTTCCCTGAGAAGGTCTGGACCGACTGCATAAATTGCGCGAAGCAGCAATGCTGTGACGAAATAGCGGTGCTTAAAATGCTGAACTGACTTGACAATCGTCAAGCCGGTTTGGTATTTTTGTAATAACAGCTAGCACTCGACGCTAGCGAGTGCTAACACACCGAGAGCGCAGGGAGGGTTCGGGATGTTAACGGAACGGCAGCGTATGATTTTGAATGCGATTGTGGATGATTATATTCGTTCGGCCGAACCCGTTGGCTCTCGGAGTATTTCGAAGCACGGCGGCATCGGCTTCAGCCCGGCGACGATCCGCAACGAGATGGCGGATCTCGAGGAGCTCGGGTTTCTCGAGCAGCCGCATACGTCGGCAGGACGCATTCCGTCGACGCAAGGCTACCGCTATTATGTGGACCATCTGGTGAAGGTGAGCCAGCTCGGCGAAGAAGAGCTGGCGCGCGTGCGTTCACATTTCGCGATGCGGATGAATCAGATGGAGCAGATTATTCAACACGCCGCGATGATTTTGTCGAATATAACGAACTATACGTCGATCGTGCTCGGACCGGAGATGTTCAGCAACTCGTTGAAGGTTTTTCAGCTCGTGCCGCTTAACGACCGCGCCGCCGTTGCCATCGTGGTGACGAATACCGGCCATGTCGAGAACCGCACGATCTCGATTCCGCCCGATTTCGATGTGACGGAGCTGGAGAAGGTGGTCGGCATCCTGAACGCGAAGCTGGCCGGCGTGCCGCTGCATCGGCTGCAGGCGAAGCTGTACAGCGAAGTGGGCGAGGAGCTCGGCCGCCATGTCGAGCATTACGAATCGATCATGGACTCGCTGGCTAAAGCGCTCGAGACCGACCAGGAGCACCGCGTGTTTCTGAGCGGAGCCTCGAATATGCTGACACAGCCGGAGTTCAAGGACGTCGACAAGGTGAAAATGATCCTGGATTGGCTGGACGAAACGCCGACCCTCATGAAGGCCTTCGCTTCCGCATCTGCGGGCATTCAGGTCAGGATCGGCACCGAGAACGACGACGACGCGATCCGCAGCTGCAGCCTGATAACGGCCAGCTATTCGGTGGACGGCAAGTCTCTCGGGACGATTGGTCTGCTCGGTCCGACAAGGATGGATTACGGCAAGGTGATAAGTCTGCTGGACGTATTATCCAAAGATATCGCGCTGGGATTGGCGCGCTGGTATAAATAAGTAGGATGGGTTCGCAGGTGTACCAGTATAAGGAGGTGAACGTTACGTGACGGCGAAAGACCAGGCAACCGAAGTAACGGAAGAAAACGTTAACCGCTCGTCCGGCGATACGGAGTCCGCGGAAGTAGCGGCCGATGACGCGCAAGCGGGCGTGGACATAAACGGGGAGGCTTCCGAGGCGGAGCATTCGGCCGAGGGGCGAGTTGTCGAATTGGAGCGTCTTTTGGAGGAGCAGCAGCAGCGCGTGCTGCGGGCCCAGGCGGATTTCGACAACTTCCGCAAAAGAACGATCAAGGAGAAAGAGGAGCTCGGACAATACGCTTCCATGAAGCTTGTCGGCCAGCTCCTGCCGGTAGTGGACAATTTCGAGCGGGCAATCGGTGCGTCGAAGGAAAGCGGAGATTTCGAATCGTTCTCCAAAGGCGTGGACATGATTTTCCGGCAGCTGAGCCAACTGCTTGAGCAGGAGGGCCTGCAGACGATGGATACGGTCGGCCAGCCATTCAATCCGGAGTTTCATCAGGCGGTTATGACCGTCGAGTCGGATGAATACGAGGAAGGCACTGTCGTTGAGGAGTTGCAGAAAGGTTATGTATTGAAGGACAGAGTGCTGCGGCCCGCGATGGTGAAGGTAAGCGGCTAAACTAAGCCGCAGTTATCGCATAAACAAACGTAATCCTTAAGGAGGACCTTACTTATGAGTAAAGTAATCGGCATTGACCTCGGTACGACGAACTCTTGCGTCGCGGTTATGGAGGGCGGGGAGGCTGTCGTTATCCCCAACCCCGAGGGCAACCGCACGACGCCTTCGGTCGTAGGCTTCAAGAAGGACGGCGAGCGGATCGTCGGCGAAACGGCGAAGCGCCAGGCCATCACGAACCCGGAGCGGACGATCATTTCGATCAAGCGCCATATGGGTACGAGCCATAAGGAAACGATCGACGGCAAGGATTATACGCCGCAGGAAATTTCCGCAATCATTTTGCAGAAGCTGAAGTCCGATGCGGAAGCATATCTGGGCCAGCCGGTTACGCAAGCGGTTATTACGGTTCCGGCTTATTTCAATGACAGCCAGCGCCAGGCAACGAAGGATGCGGGCAAAATTGCAGGGCTTGAAGTGCTGCGTATCGTGAACGAGCCAACCGCAGCGGCGCTTGCATACGGCCTCGAGAAAACGGAAGACCAGACGATTCTCGTCTATGACCTCGGTGGCGGTACGTTCGACGTATCGATTCTGGAGCTAGGCGACGGCTTTTTCGAAGTTAAGGCGACGAGCGGCGACAACAAGCTGGGCGGCGACGACTTTGACCAGGTCATTATCGACTACCTCGTTTCCGAATTCAAGAAAGAGCAGGGCGTGGACCTGTCGAAGGATAAAGCGGCGGTACAGCGCTTGAAGGATGCTGCCGAGAAAGCGAAGAAAGAGCTGTCCGGCGTTATGACGACGACAATCTCGTTGCCGTTCATCACGATGTCGGACGGCGTGCCGCAGCACTTGGAAATGAACCTGACGCGCGCGAAATTCGAGGAACTGTCCGCGCCGCTCGTGGAGCGTACGCTCGGCCCGACGCGCCAAGCGCTCAGCGACTCAGGCCTTAGCGCAAGCCAGATCGACAAGGTTGTGCTTGTTGGCGGTTCGACGCGGATTCCAACCGTTCAGGAAGCGATCAAGAAGCTGATCGGCAAAGAGCCTCACAAAGGCGTTAACCCGGACGAAGTCGTTGCGCTTGGCGCAGCCGTTCAAGCGGGCGTCCTGACGGGCGATGTGAAAGACGTCGTACTGCTTGATGTTACTCCGTTGTCGCTCGGTATCGAGACGGCGGGCGGCGTGTTCACGCGTATGATCGAGCGCAACACGACGATTCCGACGACGAAGTCGCAGGTTTTCTCAACCTACGCAGACAACCAGCCGAGCGTGGAAATCCACGTTCTGCAGGGCGAGCGCGAGATGGCTGCCGGCAACAAGACACTGGGCCGCTTCATGCTTGGCGATATCCCGCTGGCGCCGCGCGGCGTGCCGCAGATCGAAGTCACCTTCGACATCGATGCCAACGGCATCGTCAACGTGTCCGCTCTCGATAAAGGCACGGGCAAATCGCAGAAAATTACGATTACGTCCTCGAGCGGCTTGAGCGACGAAGAGATCGAGAAAATGATGAAGGACGCTGAGCTGAACGCGGAGGAAGACCGCAAACGTCGCGAGCTGGTGGAAGCAAAGAACGGCGCGGATCAGCTTGTCTATTCGGTCGATAAGACGCTTAAAGACCTTGGCGACAAAGCCGATGCCGGAGAAATCCAGAAGGCGGAGGATGCGAAAGAAAAGGTCAAGAAGGCGCTTGAAACCGACAATATCGAAGAGATCAACAAAGCGGTCGAAGAGCTGACTGAAATCGTGCAGAAGCTGTCCGTTAAGCTGTATGAGCAAGCGGCTCAGGAGCAGCAGGCCTCAGGGGCGAACGATGCCGGCGCCGGCGATGCCAAAGGCAAAGAGAACGTGGTCGATGCCGACTACGAGGTCGTCGACGACAAAAAATAAACCGGCTGGCCATGGGCCTGACGGAGCGGGGGTCAAAGCCGGGCTTTCCGGCTTTGACCTTTCGTTGTGATTGAATGGATTCCCATGCTTGCAAGCGGGAATGGATTGCGTTAGGAGTACAACCTCGGGGGTGAAGGCGTGGCGGAGAAACGGGATTATTACGAAGTGCTTGGGGTCGGTAAAGACGCCTCTGCGGAAGACGTCAAGAAGGCTTACCGGAAGCTTGCCAGGCAATACCATCCGGACGTCAACAAGGCGACGGATGCGGAGGACAAATTCAAGGAAGTGAAAGAAGCCTACGATATACTCAGCGACGACCAGAAGCGGGCGATTTACGACCGTCACGGACATGTCGATCCGAATCAGGGCTTCGGCGGTGCAGGCGGCCAGGATTTCGGCGGCTTCGGCGATATATTCGATATGTTTTTCGGCGGGGGCGGCGGCCGGCGAGACCCGAATGCGCCGCAGCGCGGCAACGATTTGCAGTATACGATGACGATCGAGTTCAAGGAAGCCGTATTCGGCAAGGAAACGGAAATTACGATTCCGCGTACAGAATCGTGCGATACCTGTCACGGCAGCGGCGCAAAGCCGGGGATCAAGCCGGAGACCTGCTCCGTATGCCGCGGCTCGGGTCAGCAGGAGGTTGTCCAGAACACGCCGTTCGGAAGAATCGTCAACCGGCGCGCCTGTACGAACTGCAGCGGCACGGGCCGCGTCATTAAGGAGCGCTGCTCAACTTGCCACGGCTCGGGCAAAGTGAAGAAGCAGCGCAAAATCAACGTTCGCATTCCCGCAGGCGTTGACGAGGGCGCGCAAATCCGGATTTCCGGCGAAGGGGAAGCCGGTGTGCGCGGAGGTCCCGCCGGCGACTTGTACATCGTCCTGCGCGTGAAGCCGCATGAATTTTTCGACCGCGAGAAGGACGATATCTACTGCGAGGTTCCGCTTACGTTCGCACAGGCGGCGCTTGGCGACGAGATTGAAATTCCGACGCTGACGGAGAAGGTGAAGCTGAAAATTCCGGCCGGCACGCAAACGGGCACCTATTTCCGGCTTAAGGGCAAAGGCGTGCCGCGCCTGCGCGGATACGGCCAAGGCGACCAGCATGTCAAGGTGACGGTGGTGACGCCGACGAACCTGAGCGACGAGCAGAAGGAGCTTCTTCGCCAGCTCTCCGGAACGCCTGGCGGAGACGTGAGCGATGAACAAGAGCATCATGAAACGATATTCGAGCGGATGAAGAAAGCGTTCCGCGGCGACTGACGGCAAGCCGGCCCGAGCGGGGGGAGAACCCCGCCGTGCCGTTTGTGCGCTTGGCAGCGCAACGACTAACGGATGCAAACCCCGGAACCGAAGAAAAAGTGACACACCAAGGCAGACCGTTTGTGTTCAGACGCACGAATTCAAGCCGGGCACTGGATGAAGCCTTCCGCCAAAGCAATGGGCAAGTTCAAAGAACTGGTAAAGTAGATTATGCGGCGGAACCAGACAGTGGATGGGAGCGTGCTGATTAAGAAAATACTGAATCCTCATCTTAGGGCTGGAGGAATTACTTTGCCGTCGGCAATGTGAGGACGCTGTCACGTGCGAGGCGCATGCGTTCGCATGCGCCTACGCCTACTCTATGATGATGCTTCTTATACCAATTTCTTCTCAGGCTGCGCCTGCAGGTAAACCGTCTTTCCGGCGCGGGCGGATTCATACAGTGCTTCGAGAACTTCCGTAACGACCAGCGCCTGCTCAGGGAGAACGACGGGATCCTTGTCATTCAGGATCGCGTCCACCCAGGTGGAGCACTCCAGATCGATGTCCGTTGCGCCGCCGGCGCCGTCATAGAAGGCAACGCCGCCGGCTTTAAGATCGATTTCCTTTACATAGAGACGGCTGTTTTCTTCTCCGTTGATCCGAAGACCGCCCTTCATGTCGGCTCCGCCTTCGGTGCCGCTGAGGGAGCATTTCGCTTCATCGATATCAAGGGTGTTAAGTGCCCAGCTTGCTTCCAGAACGATTGTCGCGCCGTTCTCCATCTTGATGAAGCCCATTGCGGAATCTTCTACGGTGAATTTCGCCGGATCCCACGGCCCCCATGCATTCGCTGCATTTTCCTTCTTGCCGAGCTTGTGAAAAACGGAACCCGTCACCGAGACCGGTTTGTAGTTGTTCATCATCCAAAGCGTTAAATCCAATGCATGCGTACCGATATCGATAAGCGGTCCGCCGCCTTGTTTTTCCTCATCCAGGAATACGCCCCATGTCGGAACCGCGCGGCGGCGGATCGCATGCGCTCTTGCATAGTAGATTTCGCCCAGTGTGCCGGCGTCGCATACTTTTTTCAGGTATTGGCTATCGGAACGGAAGCGGTTATTGTAGCCGATAGTCAATTTCTTGCCGGTGCGGCGTGCCGCTTCGACCATCGCGCGGCCTTCGGCTGCGGTCTTCGCCATAGGCTTCTCGCACATGACATGTTTGCCGGCTTCCATAGCTGCTATGGATATGTAGGAGTGAGATTCGTTCGGTGTAAGCACGTGTACCACGTCGATAGTCTGATCGTTTAAAAACTCTTTATAATCAGTGTATACCTTTGCGTCAGGAGTACCGTATTGCTTTGCGGCTTTCTCGGCGCGTTCTTCGATTACATCACAGAAAGCGACCATTTCCACGTTCTTGTTTCGGCTAAGGGCAGGCATATGTTTGCCGTTGGCGATTCCGCCGCAGCCGATAAGCGCGACTCTAATGATTTTGCTCATCATTATTACCTCCATTTTTGTAGTGGTTGTTTTGTCTTTGGAATAACGACATTAATATTAAGCTATCACATTAGTGGCGCTGTTTTTACTGCAATAATTGGCCAAAAAGACTGCAATATAACGACATTATATCAACCGGCACAAAGACAATAATCTATGAATTGGTTTTCATAATTTCGGTCGGGAGACTACGCACGATTGATTTTTGTCCGGAATTCGGCCGAAATCCGTATGTAAAAATTGACATAAGTTGGATTTTTGTATTGACGGGTTATCATACGGTTGATATAGTTGTTATATCATGAGATAGTGGAGGAAGGACGATTCGATGAACAAGCCCCTCTATCAACAGATTTTCAATCAGATCACGAAGGATATTATGACAGGAAGCTTGATGCCGGGGGATAAAGTCCCTTCGGAAAAGGAGTTATCCGATCATCACCAGGTCAGCAGAATTACGGCGAAGAAGGCCTTGGATCTGCTGGCGAGCAATAATACGATTGAGCGTATACGCGGAAAAGGCTCCTATGTCACCGAAAAGCTGACCGTCGGAAACGAGATCGCATCCCTGGGGCGTGCCCCGCTGCAGGAGCATGAAGGTTTGCTGGTCGGAGCGGTTTTTCCGGGGTATATGACGGGGTACGGGCTGCAGCTTCAATATGCCATCGAGAAAAAGATTGCCGAATACAACGGAACCCTTATTATTAAGCGGGGAGGCGGACTTATAGAGGGGGAGGAGGAGGCCATATCGTCCGTCATGCAGATGGGTGTTAAGGGGCTGATTGCTTTTCCGGTGAGCAGTGAGCAGTACAACCGAAATCTGCTGAAGCTAATTCTGGAGGGCTTTCCGACGGTTGTCGTGGACAGGGATCTCAAAGGAATTTTGGCCGGAACCGTCACGACCGACAACAAGGCGGCCGCCCAAGAACTCACGTCATTTCTGTTTGACCGGGGTCACCAGCACGTTGCCTTTCTTTCCCCTCCGCCTGAAATCACCTCTACGGTCGAAGACAGACTGCAGGGTTTTCAACAGGCGTACCTCATGTACGGTTTGCGGCTTAAGCCCGAGCATCTGATCACCAATCTGACAAGCGCGCCTCCGATCAATTGGACATCCGAGCAGCATCGTGATTTTGTGGAGAGGGATGTTCGGACGCTCCAAGATTTTGTTCGGGACAATCCCGAGGTTACCGCTTTTGTAACGGCGGAATACGAGCTTGCCGTCATGCTGACCAAGGTGCTGAAGCAATTGGGCAAACGGGTTCCCGAAGACTTCTCCGTCACCTGCTTTGATTGCCCTGACGATCCCTTAGATATTCCGTGGTTCACCCATATCCGCCAGAATGAGCACGCGATGGGGACCAAAGCGGTTGAGCTTCTCATGGCGCAGCTGCAAAGCGATCGCGTGCCGCTGCAAACCCTCTTGGATTATCAATTGATTGTGGGTCGGTCGACCCGTTCTTTATGAACCGGTGACCGAAAGCATGGGCTATAGGCTTACATCAAAAGCAGGAGATTGTGCGGTCCGCACAATCTCCTGCTTTTCTTCATATTATGTAAACGCTTAAAAAAATAACTTGATATGTGTTGACAACATATTTTTATCTCTGTTAGTATTACAAGCAATAGATGACATAACCTGATATAAGTTGTATTATCAACCGAGAAACGTCTCCCGTCTTTTCGATAAGACAGCGCTTACATTTTATTGCAAGCGCTTGTCATTTTGAATCATCTTATCATGGATGGGTGCTGCTTCTTCTGACGTCATCTACAAAACTTAAAGGACGGTGAAAGAGTATGAAGGGTATTAAAAAGGGAGCATTCTTATTGGCCATTTTTACCTTGATCCTATCCGTAGCGCTGGCCGGCTGCGGCGGCAATGGTAACAATTCGTCCGGAGGGGACGAAAACCAGGCGGCTGGAGGCAACGCAGAGATATCCTCCAACACGGCCGACACAGGCAATGCCGGTGGATCCGGCGAGAAAGCAACAATCACGGTATGGCATGCAATGACGGAGCTTACCGGTGAAGCAATGGACGCAGTTGTGAAAGCGTTTGAAGAAAAGTACCCCAACATCAAAGTCAACTCGGTTTACATAGCTCAACAAGGCGAAGGCAAGAATGAGAAACTGCTTGCCGCGATCGCCGGCGGCAACGCACCGGATGTCGCTTACTTTGACCGCTTTGAGGTTGCTACCTGGGCTGCCCAAGGCTCGCTGACGGATATCTCGGGTTATGCAGAGGCCTCCGGTGTAAACGCTGATAATTTTTATCCGTTCGCATGGGAAGAAGCGAACTACGAAGGCAAACTGTATGCAATGCCTACAACGACAGACGCCCGCCTGGTTTATTACAACAAAGATCACTTCAAGGCGGCCGGCCTGGATCCAGAAAACCCGCCGAGCACGATTCAGGAATTGGAGGAAGCAGCTGGAAAATTGACCATCAAAGACGGTAAACGCTTTAAACAAATCGGTTTTATTCCTTGGTATAATCAAGGCTGGTTCTATGGTTGGGGATGGTCCTTCGGTGGCGAGTTCATGGATGTTGAAGGAAATGTAACCGCTAACGATCCAAAGAATGTCGAGGCGCTGACCTGGATCGCCAACTACGCGAAAAAATACAACATCGAGGATATCGCGTCCTTCACCGATTCCCAAGGTACAACGACAATGGATCCTTTCTTCACAGGACAGCTCAGTATGCAGGTTTCCGGTCCGTGGACAGTTCCGCAAGCAGAGAAATTCAATCCTGATCTGAACTATGGCGTATTCCCGATGCCTACCCCGACCGGTGACAATTACACAACCTGGTCAGGCGGTTGGGCAACGGTAATGCCAAAGGGCTCCAAGAACCCTGAAGCGGCATGGGAGTTCATGAAGTTCTTCTCCGGTGAAGAAGGACAGGAAATCTTCAGTAAAATTTCAGGAGACTTCTCGATCAACGACAGAGTTAATGAAAAGCTTGGCTACAAAGAGCATCCGATTTTTAAAGAATTCATTAAGGTATTGCCGGTTTCCCACGCGCGTCCGGTAATGACTCAAGGTTCGCTGTACTGGAATGAGCTTGCTAACGCGGTTGACCTTGCGACCCGCGGCGAAGACCCTAAAGCGCTGCTGGACAAAGTGAATGAAAATGTAACGAAAGCGCTCAATCAATGACCGTTCCTTTAGATGGGGAGACAAGTTCTCCCCTTTTTCTTTCCCAGCCAAAAAGGAGGATGTACCATGCTTGAAAAAAAGGCTGCACCTATGCCGCCGGCGACGCAGATAAGAGCAAAAAATTCCAAAAAACTGCGCGATGACGCTCTGTATGGATGGTTATTTGCTTCGCCGTGGGTAATCGGGCTGTTGGTTTTTTTTGCGGTTCCGCTCATCTCTTCCTTATATTTCAGCTTTACGACCTACAGTATTCTGCAGCCGGGAGAATTCGTAGGCTTTCGGAATTATGCCGAGTTAATGTCGGATTCCGTGTTCTGGAAATCGTTTTCCAATACGATCTACTTCGTCGTTTTCTTTGTTCCGCTCAGTATCTTTTTCGGAGTGGCTCTCGCCATGCTCCTCAATATGAATGTAAGAGGGATGTCCATCTACCGTACGATCTTTTTCCTGCCTACACTTGTGCCTGCGGTTGCCATGGCGGTCCTGTGGATGTGGCTGCTTAATCCGGGCTTCGGTCTCGTTAACGGCATGCTGGATGTTATCGGCATACAAGGACCAGCCTGGCTCGGCAGCGAAACCTGGTCCAAGCCTTCGCTGATCCTGATGTCGTTGTGGGGGATCGGACAATCCGTCGTCATTTATCTGGCGGGCCTGAACGATATTTCCCAGGATTATTATGAAGCGGGCGACATTGACGGCGCCAGCTGGTTTCATAAAATGAAGAGCATCACGCTCCCGCTCCTGACGCCGGTTATCTTTTTCAACCTCGTCATGGGCATTATCGGCGCATTCCAGCAATTTACGCTACCTTACACCATGACCGGAGGCAGAGGAACGCCTGCCGATTCGATGAAATTTTATGTCATGTACTTGTATGACAACGGATTTAAATTTTTCAAAATGGGTTATGCCTCGGCCATGGCCTGGATTCTGTTTATTATCGTAATGGCATTAACGGCATTGATTTTCTACAATTCGAAGAAGTGGGTTCACTATCAGGGAGAGTAAGGTGGGAAGAGGTATGACTGCGAAAACAAGCAAAAATATGAAAAAATATGTGGTGCAAATCTTTCTGTTGATCGCCTCCGTTTTCTTCCTTGCACCGTTTATATGGATGGTCTCCACCTCGCTGAAGACGCTTGACCAGGTCTACACGTTCCCTCCCGAGTGGATTCCGAGCCCTTTCGTGTGGCAGAACTATGTCGATGCAATGGACTATATTCCGTTCTTTACGTATTTAAAAAATACGGTTCTCATTACGGGGTTCAGCACATTGGGCGTCGTTCTGACATGCCCGCTCGTGGCATACAGCATTGCCAAGTTGAATTGGAAGGGAAGAGACTCCATATTCTTTATCACCATTGCCGTAATGATGATTCCCGGACAGGTGACTATGATTCCGCTCTTCCTGCTGTTCGAGAAATTGAACTGGATCGGCACGGCTTTGCCTTTGGTCATTCCGGCGTTCTTCGGCGTTCCGTTCTATATCTTCCTGCTGCGCCAATTTTTCCTTGGATTGCCCAACGAGCTTAAGGATGCTGCAAGAATCGACGGTGCGGGAGAGTTCAGAACGTATTGGCAGATCATGCTGCCACTTGCGAAATCAGCGGTTTTGTCTGTCGGATTGTTTCAATTCATGGCTGCCTGGACAGACTTCATGGGTCCGCTGCTTTACCTGACAGAGCCGGGCTCTTATACGTTGTCGCTCGGATTGCAGCAGTTCCAGAGCCAGAAGGGCACGCAGTGGGGACTGATGATGGCCGTATCCACCATGATGACGCTGCCGATCATCCTCCTGTTCTTCTTCCTTCAGAAAACCTTCATTCAAGGCATCACGTTCAGCGGTATCAAGGGTTAAGGCGAACTTAGAGAAATTATACCTTCCAAGGAGTGAAAGACATGAGCTTCAACATCGGAACACGCATACCGCCGAAAATCAGCGAAACGGGAATTGAGAATGTTGCGAAGTGGGCGGCGGAAATCGGTCTGGACGTATTGGACGTGCCGAACGCAGGGCCGGAAGTGAAGCGGGCTTGCGATGCCGCCGGAATCGGGATCGGATCCGTCGACGCGATTATTCCCGCCCTGCTCAGCAAGGATTACAACGAACGCGGGGAAGCGTTTGAGAAAGTAAAAGCTACGATGACGGAAATGAACCAAGCCGGGGCGAGCGTACTTTTCATGTGCCTGTTTCCGGCGGACAAGAACCAGTCGAGAGATGAAAGCTTCGTCATCTGGAAGGATATTTTCCCGGAGCTGGTTAAGCATGCGGAGAAAAACGGCGTATACATCGCCATCGAAGGCTGGCCTGGACCGGCTCCTACATACCCGACTATCGGATGCACGCCTGAGATGTTGAGGGCGATGTTCGAGGTGATTCCGTCCAAGCATTTCGGTCTGAACTATGATCCTTCCCATCTTGTGCGTTTGGGTATTGACTACATGCGTGCCCTGCACGAATTCAGCGACAGGATCAACCATGTGCATGGCAAGGATACGGAGATTTTATCGGAGGAACTGTACGAATCCGGAATTCTACCGGCCACTTTCGGCTCGAAGTATGACTTCTCGGAAGGCTCCTGGAGGTATACAATTCCCGGCCACGGTACGGTGGAGTGGAGCGAGGTGGCCGTCGTTCTGGATCGTATCGGCTATAAAGGGGCAATCAGCATTGAGCTTGAGGATCACCGTTTCTGGGGATCGCTTGAGGCGGAGCAGCAGGGCATTATCAAAGCGAAGGAGCAACTCGAAATGTATTTTAAATAAGAAGAAAGAGGGGAGGGGCGATCAAGCCTCTTTCCTGCGTATCGGAGGGTAACGATGGAAAAGGTTCGTTTCTTGATGATCGGTGTCGGGGGCATGGGAAGAGAGCACATACGCAGACTGCAGGACGTACCGGAAGCCGAAATCGTCGGTTTGGCGGATCCGTCGGCGGAGTCCGTTGCCCAGGTCAAAATGAGCTTTCCTCAGCTGGAGAATGTGCCGGTATATACTGACTATCGGGAGGCTATCGCGCAATCGAACGCCGATGCAGGCATTATCGTATCGCCGCACCGCCTGCACTTCGAGCAGGGTATGGCCTGTCTGGACGGCGGTTTGCATGTTCTGATGGAAAAACCGTTTGTCGATGGGTCCGTCAATGCGGCGCGCATCATCGCCCATGCGGAAAGCGTCGGCATGCATTTGGCCATTGCATATCAGCGGCATTTGATGGGTCCCTTCATCTATATACGTGATCTTGTGCAGAGCGGCGCGCTAGGTAAAATTAATTTCATCACGGCTTACCAGGCGCAGAACTGGCTGGAGCTTGCGGCAGGCACTTGGAGACAAAAGCTCGCGCTCTCCTGCGGCGGGCAATTGAACGATTCCGGCAGCCATCTGCTGGATGTGGTGGTCTGGATGACGGGGCTCGAACCGGAAAGCGTCTCCGCATTTATCGATAACCGCGGCACGGAGGTCGATATCGATTCCGCCGTCACCGTTCGTTTCAGGGAAGGCGCGGTCGGGACCTTCAATGTCGTGGGAAGTGCCAGCATCGGCTGGCATGAGGACGTATCGATCCATGGCGAGTATGGGACGGTATTGTTCCGCAACAATCGGATATGGGTCGCTAAGGCAGGACAAACGGAGCTGGCCGAAGTGCCGGAGAGTGAATTGCCGGCATCGAGTGATCCGAACCGTGATTTCGTCGATCTTGTGCTCGGCAGAATCAGTGAGGCGGCTGCGCCGTCAACCTGCGGCTTGCGAATCGCACGGTTGACAGAGGCGGCCTGGCGAAGCGCCGCCGAGGGCTGCAGAGTGGTCTCATTATTGGAAGAAACGGTTGTGTGAGGCTCGCAAGGTTAGAAACCGGACGCGGAAGAAGCGTTCGGTTTCTTGGTTATTTATGAAATTATGCATAAAAAGAATTTAAGTCCGTAAATATTGGTAGGGGTGATTGCCAGGGAGCAACAGGAGACATGAAGGAATCGCGGGTCGTGAAACGAATCTTGCAAAATCACTTTCATGGTTTCTGGGAGCTGCATGAAAATCTATTAACCGGAGCTATTCCAGGTGTTGCATAAGTTAGCGCCTGACAAGTAGCTATTACAAGGAGGATTTCCCGGTAGTTCGTGTGAGGGCGCCATGTGCAGGAATATCGCCGGCAACTGT
Source organism: Paenibacillus darwinianus (assembly GCF_000598065.1). Taxonomy (GTDB): domain Bacteria; phylum Bacillota; class Bacilli; order Paenibacillales; family Paenibacillaceae; genus Paenibacillus_I; species Paenibacillus_I darwinianus. The sequence continues at coordinate 27,483 of NZ_KK082146.1, forward strand.
ATAAATCGCACCGAACGGCGAATCCTAATCTTCGAGTCGAGCATGTATGACGCTTGTGATCGAAGGAGGTATTTCACATGGCGAATAAACGCCCGGATGACCAGCCCGCAAGAGGCGGACTGCCGATCGGAACAAACGAAGATGTGGAGTTTTCGCAGGGACTGGCTGACGAGGACGACCGCGAATCCCAGCGCAGGGCGGAAGCGGCCGATTGCAGGGTGGAACTCGACGGGTAGCGGCGAGGAGGAGCCATTATGGAGTTCGAATTGAACGCTTCGTTTCCCGAGGAACGGACCGCCCGCGAAGCGCAGCGCAAGCTGCAGGCTTTGCGCATCACAAGTGTGACGGCCGGCGAGGATGGCATGTCGTTCTCTGCGTGCGTGGAGGACGGCGTCATCGAGCGGGCGGCGCATCTGATCCGCGAAACGGGCGGAACGGCGGATTGGCACTGAGCACAATATAGTCGAAACGTTGTTAGACCGGTGAAGCATACATCCCGGATCATGCCCCGCAGGCGGTGATCCGGGATTTTTTTTCGTTCCCGGCGTTGCCTTCTTATCATCCGCGTCTTCCCCGGAACGGGAGAAAGACGTTTTTGTGCTGAACCGCCATCTGTTGTAAAATGATTGCATGTGTCGCAGTAGCAGGGGAGGCAATTATCGTTGAAATGGCATGAATGGACGATCTCGACGACCGAAGAGGCGATCGAGATGATTACGAACGTATTGCATGAGCTGGACGCGGACGGGGTTTCCGTCGAGGAATCCGGGTCGCTTAACCGGCCGCGGGACACGTCGCTCGGACAGTGGTACGATACGCCGCTGAACGATATACCGGAAGGGCATGCGGTAATCAAGGGTTATTTTCTGGAAGGGTCCGATCTGGGCCGGATTCGCGGCATCCTGACCGCTAGAATCGATGAGCTTCGCGGCTTCGACATCGATCCCGGCGATTACCGGATCGATGAAGCGGTAGTCGACGAAGAGGACTGGGCGAATGCGTGGAAGCAATATTTCAAGCCGATCCGGGTGTCCGAGCGGCTGACGATCAAGCCGACATGGGAGGAATACAAGCCTGCGCCCGAGGAACGGATCATCGAGCTCGATCCGGGGATGGCGTTCGGAACGGGAACGCATCCGACCACGGCGCTATGCTTGCGGACACTCGAATCGGTCATCCGCGGCGGTGAGGAAGTGATCGACGTCGGCACCGGCTCCGGCATATTGGCGATCGGCGCCGTCCGTCTGGGAGCAAGCCGCGTGCTAGCGCTGGATCTTGATCCCGTCGCCGTCTCTAGCGCCGCTGAGAACACCCGCTTGAACGGGCTCGAGGAGCAAATCCAAGTGCATATGAGTGATTTGCTCGGCGTTATCCGCAGCGGAGCGGAGGACGGGGAAGCGCTCCACGTGACGGTTCCGGTTGACGTCGTGGTGGCGAACATTCTGGCCGAGATTATTCTGCTGTTCATAGGCGACGTATACGAGGCACTGAAGCCGGGCGGCATTTATATTGCCTCGGGCATTTACGAGAACAAGGAAGACGCGGTTGCGGACGCGCTTTCTGCGGCAGGCTTCATCATCGAAAGCCGCAATCGCGAAGACAAATGGATCGCCATCACGGCGAGAAAGCCGGGGTGAAGGGATGGATTGGCTGGAAAGACTCACATGGTTTCCGCTGAATGAATTTCCGTTTGTGGTCATTAGCCTTGTACTCGCCTTTACGATTCATGAATTTGCGCATGCATACAGCGCATATAAATTCGGCGACAATACCGCGTACGATGCGGGGCGCGTCACTCTTAATCCGGCGGCCCATCTCGATGTGATCGGCACGATTCTGATTTTTCTTGTCGGATTCGGCTGGGCCAAACCGGTTCCCGTCAACCGCGGCCGGTTCAAGCATCCGAGGCTGATGGGGATCGTGGTGTCGGCGGTCGGTCCGCTCAGCAACCTCTTTCTGGCGGCTGTGGGCATTCTGCTGGCCGTGCTCGTTTTTCAGACGGGGTGGATGATCAATGCGTCCATCGGCGTACAGAGCGCCGTCGAGACGTTTCTCGAATATTTGATCGTGCTTAATATCGGGCTTTTTCTTTTTAATCTGATTCCGCTGCCGCCGCTTGACGGTTACCGCATCATTCAGGATCTGGTGCCGCTGCGCGTTCGGCTGCGAATGGACGAGAACGTTCAATGGGGCATGTTTCTGTTTCTGCTGATCGTTTTTATTCCGCCGCTCCGCGCTGTCACGCTGACTCCTTTGTTCAATCTGACGGAGGGTATCATCGCCGGTATCGCCGGCTTTTACGGCCTTTTCTATTAACAGGAAATGACAAACACACTGGCGCATAAGCCTCAAAACATGTATGATGAAGGTTGGTAGACGGACATGCAGCGATATTTTGTTAAGGCGGAATCGTTCAACGAGCATTCGGTTACGCTCGAAGGAGACGACGCCCATCACCTCGTGCGGGTGATGCGGATGAAGCCGGGGGACGAGATTATCGTCAGCGACGGAGAAGGCCGTGAGGCCGTTGCCAAGCTGAGCGGGCTTGCACCCGGCCGGGTCGAAGCGGATATTCTGGAGCTACGCCCGGTTTCGGGCGAGCCAGGCTGGTCGGTGACGGTCGCGCAAGCATTGCCTAAGGGCGATAAGATGGAGCTCGTCATTCAAAAAGGAACCGAGATCGGAGCCGCGGCATTCGTGCCATTCCAATCCGAGCGGATGGTCGTGCAGTACGACGAACGCAAGGAAGGCAAGCGGCTCGAACGCTGGCGCAAAATTGCGAAGGAAGCCGCCGAGCAGGCCCACCGCAGCATCATACCGGCTGTGAGGCCGGTGCTCGGTTGGCGCGGGCTGGTCGCATCGCTGGCGCAGTACGACTCCGTTTTTTTCTGCTATGAGAAGGAAGGCGGCTTGTCCGGCAGCGGGCTGCGGGATGCGGTGCGGGCTGCCGCGTCGCAAGCGGCCGACCCATCGTCGCTGAAGCTGCTGGTGATCGTCGGACCCGAAGGCGGTTTTACGGAACGCGAAGCGTCCGAGGCGGAAGCGGCGGGCGCCGTGACGGTCGGACTGGGCAAGCGGATTTTGCGCACCGAGACGGCCGCCATGGTCGCGCTCGCTTGCCTCATGTACGAATCCGGAGAGATGGGAGGATCAACATAACGATGCCATCGGTAGCGTTTTATACTTTGGGCTGTAAAGTCAATTTTTACGATACGGAAGCGATCTGGCAGCAGTTCAAGAATGCCGGCTATGAGCAGGTTGATTTTGAGACGACGACTGCGGACGTGTACCTGATCAATACATGCACGGTTACGAACACAGGCGACAAGAAGAGCCGGCAGATCATCCGGCGCGCCATCCGGCGAAATCCGGACGCGGTGATCGCGGTTACGGGCTGCTACGCGCAGACGTCGCCGGCCGAAATCATGGCGATTCCCGGCGTCGATCTTGTCATCGGCACGCAGGACCGCGACAAGCTGATGACATATATCGCAGACATTGAAACGGACCGCAAGCCTGTTAACGCGGTTCGCAACATTATGAAGACACGCGAATTCGAGGAGCTCGACGTGCCGGATTTCTCGGACAGGACGCGCGCTTTTCTGAAAATACAGGAGGGCTGCAACAACTTCTGCACCTTCTGCATCATTCCGTGGTCGCGGGGCCTATCGCGCAGCCGCGATCCGCAGAGCGTCATTGCGCAGGCCCGTCAACTGGTGGCGGCCGGCTACAAGGAAATCGTGCTGACCGGCATTCACACCGGCGGCTACGGCGACGACCTGGAGAACTTCGATCTCGCCGATCTGCTCTGGGAGCTCGACAAGATCGATGGGTTGGAGCGCATCCGCATCAGCTCGATCGAGGCTAGCCAGATCGACGCCAAAATGATCGACGTGCTGAACCGCTCGAGCAAAATGTGCCGCCATTTGCACATTCCGCTCCAGGCGGGAGATGACGCCGTGCTGAAGCGCATGCGCCGTAAATATACGGTCGAGGAATTTGCGGCCAAGATCGAGCAGCTTCACGAGGCAATGCCGGGCGTGGCGATTACGACGGACATCATCGTCGGGTTTCCCGGCGAGACGGACGAGATGTTCGAGAACGGCTACCGGTTCATGGAGCGCATGAAGTTCGCGGAGATGCACGTGTTCCCTTACTCCAAGCGGACGGGTACGCCCGCCGCGCGGATGGAAGACCAGGTCGACGAGGAAATCAAGAACGACCGGGTGCACCGTTTAATTGATCTCTCCGAGCACATGCAGCTTGCCTATGCGAAGCCGTACGTCGGACAGACGCTGTCCGTCATTCCGGAGCGGGATTACAAGGGCGCACCGGGAACAGGCTTCGTTATGGGTTACTCGGACAATTACCTGCAGGTCGTATTCAACGGCGACGAATCGCTTGTCGGTCGACTATGCCGTGTCCGGATTACGGAAGCGGGCGTCAATGAATGCCGCGGCGAGTTGCTTGCCGTAGAGGACACGTTGACGGGAGCGAATAAAACAACGGCCGCAGTCTGACTGCCGGCCGACGGCAGGGATTTCATCCGGGGGCGGCCCGCGGACGAAGTCCTTGTTGCCTATCATTGGGATGGTGCCGTTCAGAATTCCGCGATTCCGGCAGGCTTGCAGGCTTGCGGCGAACAAGCGCAAAGGGGGAGCGGGAATGAAGGAAATATCAGCGGGAGGCGTCGTGTATCGGACGACAGAGGCGGGACTGCAAATCCAGCTTATTCAGGACCGTTACGGTAAAATTTCGCTTCCGAAGGGCAAGATGGAGCACGGCGAGACGGTCGAACAGACAGCGCTGCGCGAAATCAAGGAGGAGACGGGCCTTACGGGGCGCATCGTCGCTCCCGTCGATCAGATCAAATACCGGTACCGGGACGATTTCAAAGGCCCGGTCGATAAAGAGGTCCACTATTATCTTGTTGAGGCTACGGGGGGGGAACTGCAGGCGCAGGTGGAGGAAATCCGGGGCGTCGAATGGTTCACCCCCGAGGAGGCGTGGCGGCGACAGCGGCAGTCGGGCTACGACAACAACGACCGCATTTTGGCGGGAGCATTAAAACTACTCGGAATTGAGGTGGAGGGGCATGCTTGAGCATTGGACGCAGGGCGGCGATATCGCCCGGTTCATCGATCACACGCTGCTTAAGGCGGGAGCCACGGAGGCGGAGATCGGGCAGTTATGCGAAGAAGCGCGGCAGCATGGCTTTTACAGTGTGTGCGTAAACGGCGGGTGGGTTGATTTCTGCCGTGAGCAGTTGGCAGGCTCTTCCGTCAAAATCGCAGCCGTCGCCGGTTTCCCGCTTGGCGCAAATGCGTCGAGGGTGAAGGCGCTTGAGGCCGCTGCGGCGGTGCATGACGGCGCAGCGGAGATTGATATGGTGCTGCCGGTCGGACTTGTGCTTCAGGGCCGGTTCGGCGCCGTCTCCCAGGATGTTTCGGCCGTCGTTAAGGCGGTGGAAGGCAGCGCGATCGTCAAGGTTATTCTGGAAACGGCGCTTCTGGACGACCGCCAAATCGCCGAAGCCTGCCGCGTATCGGAGGCCGCCGGCGCGCACTACGTCAAGACGTCAACCGGCTTCGGACCGGGCGGCGCGACGGAGGCGCATGTCAGGCTGATGCGCGCATCCGTGTCCAAAGGGATCGGTGTGAAGGCTTCCGGAGGTATTCGCGACACGGAAACGGCGATTCGCATGCTGGAGGCGGGAGCCAACCGGCTTGGCACAAGCGCGGGCGTCGCCATTACAAGCGGAGCGGGCGGCGGCTCCATACCGGCAGGTAGCAAAGCGGAAGGGCAACAAGGGAGCTCACCATATTGAAGATCGTCTGAGCATGGGCAATTTGGGTAGCCGGGGAATCGGATAGCCAGCTTGAAGCCACTGCCAGTTCGCCGACAAGCGGCGCGAACAGGACAACGCCGCCGACGTTCAATGCAATGTGGGCCCACGCGACGAACCGGCCGGCAGGCGTTCCGCCGACGGAGGCGAGCAGCGCGGTGAAGCAAGTGCCGACGTTGGCGCCCAGCACGGCGGCGATGCCGATCTCAACCGGTACTGCTCCGAAAGCAGCCAGACCCATCATCATGGCGATGACGGCGGCGCTGCTGTGAACGGCCGCCGTGAGCGCGACCCCCGCCGCGATGCCCCATAGCACGCTTTCTCCGGCCCGGTCGATGAACCATCCGAATAACGGCATCGCTTCGACGGCCGGCGCGATCGATTGCATGACGTTTATGCCAAGCAGTAGCAGGGAGAAGCCGAAAACGGCCACGGAGCCGTAGCGAAGAGGCGTCAGCCAGCGCGGCTTGGCGGCTGTATCGTCCATTGTTGCAGTCCGGTGCGGCGAGGCTTCCCAGAGCAAGGCCGAGGCCAGCCAGCCGATGAAGGACAGCGCCATAAGCGGCACGGTGAGGCGGCTCAGATTGAGGCCGATCAGCTCGGTCGTCAGACTCGTTCCGACATTCGTCCCGAGCACGATGCCGAGCGTCCTCGGAAACGTCAGAAGGCCGGAGTTGACCAGGCCGATTGTAATCACGGTGACGGCGGTGCTGCTCTGCAGCACCGCCGTCGTCGCCGTGCCGGCGGCGAAGCCGTGCAGCGGCGTCGCGGTCGCCCGTTCCAGGGTTGCCCGCAAATACGGGCCGGCCCAACGGTGAAGCGCCAGCTCCATCAGCTTCATGCCTGTCATGAAGACGGCAAAGCCGAACAGCATCGGCAGCAGAATGTTCGCAAACATCGTTCGTCTCCTTCCGGCGGATTGAAGCGGCCGTTCATCGGCGGCCGTGTTCGTTTACCCCATCATATGCGCCAGTGGGGACGGGCATGACAAGCATGTCTAGATCATAGAATGATGTCGCGGGGGGTGAACCCGCCGCCTGCCTGCGCATGAACAACCGAAAGGATGATGAAATCCGTGAACGCTACCGTCTACTTACATAAAAACCGCAAAAAACGTTTGGAGCAGGCCCATCCCTGGATATACGGCAATGAAATCGAACGGATGGAGGGCGAGGCCGAGCCCGGCGACCTGGTTGCGGTGCTTGACCACCGGGGCAAGCAGTTGGCTACCGGCTATTGGAATCCGCAGTCCCAGATCACGGTCCGCGCAGTCGCCTACGGTCCGCTTGAGGCCATGGACCGCGACTTTTTCGTGCAAAGATTTGAAGCCTGCAAACGCCATCGCGAGCGGTTCGTCGAAAATCCGCGCGATTGCCGGCTGGTATACGGCGAAGCCGATTTTCTGCCCGGACTGGTCGTCGACCGATTTGCAGACGTGCTCGTCGTGCAGCTGCTGACGCTGGGAATGGACGTGCGGCGTGAGATTATCGTGGAGGCACTTGTCGAGGTATTCGCTCCGCAGAGCATTTATGAGCGTTCGGATGTGGGTGTCCGTTCACTGGAAGGGCTGGAGCAGCGGACCGGTCCGCTCTATGGGGAGGCGCCGGGACCTGTCACGATTCTCGAGAACGGGATCGCGATCGAAGTCGATATCGCAGGCGGCCAGAAAACGGGTTATTTCTACGACCAGAGGGAAAACCGGGCGGCGATCGCTCCGTTGATGAAGGGCTGGGGAGCGCGCAGCGGTATTCGTCTCGACTGGAGAGAGGCGGACGGCTTGCCCGAGGGCGTCGAACCGGCAGGCACGAAGGATGGGCAGGCGCTGGTTCCAGTCAACGCGAACGGAAACGTCGTGACCTTCCCTTATTGGGACGGAGCGACGGTGCTCGAATGCTTCGCCCACACCGGAAGCTTTACGCTGCATGCATGCCGATACGGCGCGAAAAAGGTAACCTGTCTGGACGTGTCGGAGCATGCGATCGAGACGGCAAGGCGCAATGCGGAGCGCAACGGATTCGCCGATCGGGTGGAGTTCGTGGTCGCGGACGCGTTCGATTATTTGCGGATGCAGGCGAAGGGACGGGATGAGCGCGCCGATCGGGCGCAGGCCGGGGAGGCCGGCAAGAAGATCGACACGTCGAAAAAGCTGTCTGCACAAGGCCGCACCTGGGATGTCGTCATTCTTGACCCGCCGGCGTTCGCCAAGACGAAGGGGGCGGTGCCGGGCGCTTGTCGCGGCTATAAGGATATTAATTTGCAGGGCATGAAGCTGGTCAACGACGGCGGCTATCTGGTGACAGCCAGCTGCTCGTATCATATGCGGCCCGACCTTTTTCTCGAAACGATCGGCGAAGCAGCGGTGGACGCAGGAAAAATATTGCGGCTCGTCGAATGGCGCGCGGCCGGCAAGGATCACCCGCACATTCTCGGCGTGCCGGAGGGGCATTATTTGAAATTCGCCGTCTTCGAGGTGCGAAACCGGGTGTAACGAACGAAACGAATGGACGAAAAGCGCTGCGGCCTTGAAGGGGCTTCAGCGCTTTTTTGCTACGGAAACGTGCCGGACTGACGATTGCTCTCCGCAGGCAGAGAAATGCTGCCGGGATCCGCCGTTATGATGCCGTCCACGCCGGCACGGAGCAGGGCGGCAACTTCGCGCTGCCCATTGGCATCCCAGGCGATCACCTTCAATCCGTAAAGATGCGCCCGCTCGACGAAAAAGCTTGTCAGGCCGCTCGCTCGCGGATGCAGCGCGTCGGCGAATTCCCGGTATTCCAGCAGGCGGCCCGCCGTGACGCGCCGCGGATTTTCGATCAGCAAGGCAGTGGGCGCCTGCGGCATCAGCTTTTTGATTCTTTGTAATGCGCGCTTGTCGGCGGATTGAAGGATGACGCCGTTGGTCGCCCGGCGGTCCAGACCTCGCGCTTTAACCGCCCGCGCCAGGGCGGACTCGATGCCGGGATACAGGCGGGGCGACTTCAGATCGATCAGCAGACCGGTTGTGCCGGCGAATGCGTCGAGAACCTCCTCCAGCAACGGGATTTTCTCGCCGCGGTAGCCGGCGCCGAACCATGAGCCGGCATCGAGCGTTCGCAATTGGCGGAGCGTCAGCCTGCCTACCTTGCCCTTGCCGTCCGTCGTCCGGTTCACCTTCGCATCGTGAATGACGACAACCGCTCCGTCCCTGCTCATGCGAACGTCGAATTCGATCATGTCGACGCCGAGCCCGGCCGCTTTGCGGAACGCGGCCATCGTGTTTTCGGGCGCCCGGTCCGAGGCCCCGCGGTGCGCAACGGTTATGAAGCCGGCCGAAGGCGCCGCCGGAGCCGC
>NZ_KK082146.1:36757-39711 GCF_000598065.1 Paenibacillus darwinianus
CGAAGGCGCCGCCGGAGCCGCAGCAGGCAGGCTCGCCGCACGGCCGGGACGGTTCGGACCCGAGGGAGACAGCGCTGCCGCAAGCGGGATCAGGCAGGCAAGTAAGGCGGCAAGGGATGCGGTCAGCCCGATGAGAATGATGTGCTGCATATTGCGCTGCATGGTAAGCCATGCCTCCTTCGAGGGAGAAGCGGCCGTTTCCGGTTAGGATGATCATGGCAGGGCAGGGATATGCGGACGGCGACGGCATTTTTTTAACAGGAAAAAACGAACAGATGTTTGTTTTTGGGTAGGAAGGATAGCGGGTGTGTGATAGAATAATAGAATCAGAGGGACTGACGGGAGGAATGACGGATGGCTCTGCGATTTATATTGGGACGTTCGGGCGCGGGCAAAACCCGGTTCTGTCTGGAGGACATTCGCGCCGAACTGAAGGAGCGTCCGGACGGAGCGCCGCTCATCCTGCTCGTGCCCGAGCAGGCGACGTTTCAGACCGAATATGCGCTGGCGCGCACGCCTGGCTTCGCCGGCACCATTCGGGCGCAAGCGCTGAGCTTTCGACGGCTGGCGTTCCGCATCATGCAGGAAACGGGCGGCACCGCGCTCGTGCCCATCGGAGAGAACGGAAAAAGTATGATGCTTTACAAAATTGTGGAACGGCTCGGCGCGCAGCTGCAGCTGTTTCAGGGCAGCTCGAAGCAGCATGGCTTTATCGAAAGGCTGAACGAGCTGCTCGCCGAGTTTAAGCGCTACGGCGTCACGTCCTCCGGGTTGGAGGCTTACTGCGAAATGTTCGCCGCTTCCTCCGCACAGACGCTGCTGGACCGGAAGCTGCACGATGTGCGGCTAATTTATCAGGAGCTAGATTCGGCTCTGGCCGGGCTTTATATCGACGCCGAGGATTGTCTCGATTGGCTGGTGCGGGGTTTCGCGGATGTGCCTGCGCTCCGTGAAGCCGCAGTATGGGTGGACGGCTTTCACGGCTTTACGCCCAAGGAATTTGAGGCGCTCGGGGCGATCCTGCGCGGCGCGCGCGACGTCTCGGTGACGCTGACGCTGGACCGGCCTTACGGTCCGGGCGAGCGGCCGCACGAGCTCGACCTGTTCCATCCGACCGCAGAAACCTACATACAATTAAGGGAGTTGGCCGGGCGGTGCGGCGTGGATGTGATGCCTGCAGTCGAGCTGTATCGGGAGCCGCCGCACCGCTTTGCCGAGAGCCCGATGCTGGCGCATCTGGAGCGGCATTACCGCAGCCGCACACCGATGCTGATGCCGGATAAAGCGGCGCTCGAGCCGTCCGACCCGCGCTGCGGCGTCTCGCTGCAGGCGGCCGTGAACCGGCGCGCCGAGGTGGAGGCGGTTGCGCGGGACATGCTGCGGCGGATGCAGCAGGGCGATTTGCGTTGGCGGGATATTGCCGTTATGGCCCGCAGCGCGTCCGATTACAACGATTATATCGAAGCCGTGTTCACCGATTACGGCATTCCGTATTTCCTCGACCAGAAGCGAGGCGTCACGCACCATCCGCTTGTCGAACTCATCCGTTCCGCGCTTGAAACGGTGACGCAGGGCTGGCGCTACGAGGCCCTCTTCCGCTGCATCAAGACGGAGATGCTGGTGCCGACCGACAGCGATGTGACGCGCGAGGAGCTTGACCGGCTGGAAAATTACGCGCTGGCTGCGGGCATCGACGGATGGCGCTGGCTGGACCGCAAAAGCTGGAAGCCTCTCATGCACGACGCGCTGGAGGACGATCCGGCTAACGCGCGCGCCATCGATCCGGAACGGTTCGAGCGGCTGCTTGTCTGCCGTGAAACCGTGGTGACCCCGCTGCGCAGGTTCGAACAGTCGCTTGAGAAAGCGGCCGACGTTCGCGGGATGTGCGAAGCGTTGTATAAGCTGCTTGACGGCATTGACGCGGCCGACCGGTTGGAGCGTTGGAGCCGCGAGTCCTCGGATAGCCAGGATGTGCGGCGCGCCAGGGAGCACCGCCAATTGTGGGACGGCGTTATATCGCTGCTGGACCAGCTCGTTGAAATGGCGGGCAATGAGAAGATGTCGGCCGAGCTGTTCGCAGGCATTGTCGAAACCGGGCTTGACAGCCTGAAGCTGGCTTCCGTGCCGCCGGCGATTGATCAGGTGCTCGTCGGAAGTATGGACCGCACGCGCCCGGGCACCGTGCACGTTTGTTATGTGCTCGGCGCGAACGACGGCATGCTGCCGATGCGAGTGCAGGAGGACGGCATTCTCACGGAGCGGGAGCGCGAGCGGCTGGCGGACGGAGGCATCCGGACGGCCCCGGGCGTGCGGAGAAGGCTTTTGGATGAGCGGTTTCTGATATATAACGCATTGACGACTCCTTGCAAGCATTTGTGGATCAGCTATGCGCTTTCCGATGAAGAGGGCAAAAGCTTGCATCCGTCCGAGGTGATCCGCCATATCAAGCTGCTGTTTCCGGGCATTCCGGAGGGACTGGAATCGGGCGAGCCCGCCGTTCACATGGCGGAGGAAGAGCAGCTCCGGTTTATCCGCCACCCGGAGCGGACGCTGTCTTTTCTGGTTGCCCAGCTTAGCGCCTGGAAGCAGGGGCTGCCGGTCGCCGGTCTCTGGTGGGACGTATACAACTGGTATGCCTCGCGTCCGGATTGGCACGGCAGGTTGGCCGCAGCGGCTGCGGCGTTGACGTTCCGCAACGAAGAAACGTATTTGTCGAAGGAGACGGCGCGTCAGCTGTACGGGGATCATTTGCAGGCTAGCGTATCCCGTATGGAGCGTTTCGTTTCATGTCCGTTCCAGCATTTTGCGATCCATGGGCTGCGGCTGAAGGAGCGCCAGCTCTTCAGCCTGAAGGCGCCCGATATCGGGCAGCTGTTCCACGCCGCCTTGACGAGGCTGGTGTCGGAGCAGGGCGACCGCTTCGGCGCAATGCCGCCAGAGGCCGTGCGCGCAGC
>NZ_KK082147.1:0-3396 GCF_000598065.1 Paenibacillus darwinianus
ACAAATCACTGGAAAATAGTAACATTATTTTGGGATCATTGTACTAGTATCTTGTACACGGTCCGACCACCTCTGATTGGGCTTATCGCCATGTCTGTCGTTTGTTGTCACATCCTGTTACATCCAATAATCCAATATATCCAATATACTATATTCGCATTGCCTCCAACAACCAATTGTTAGATATTTGTTAGATTTATCAAATTATAAATTGGCTATATAGGATATTTATTACAATTGTTTGTGTCCCAGGACGACGAGCTGAGGAGAGCCTGGACGCCGGCTGCACCGTCTCGGTATGGAAGGACAACGAACCGATTTTGCTGTCAGGCACGATCCGGGCCACTGCATTCAACCGCCCGCGCCCGTGCCGGCCGTCGGTTTACGCCGCCACCTGCCTTGCGAGCCGACGAGCAGCCAGCCGAACGGCACCAGGCTGGCCGCCTTGGACAGGCCGATCGAGGCCGCGGCGACGACGACGAACGTTAGCACGGCCGCCGGGAGATGATAGCCGGCCAACTCAACCTGCCGCGTATAGAACGACACGAACATCAATATATACGCATGGGCGAGAAAGCCTCCGAACGAATGCTTGCCGACGAAGGCCAGCATTTTTTTGAACACGCCGCCGTGTCGATCGAGCACGACGACTGCGCCGTATGCGGCCAGCAGCTGAGACACGATAAGTACGAACGTGATCGGCCGCAAATAGGTCGATGCGCCGAGCTTCATGTCCTGCATGGAAAGCCCCAGAAGCTCATAGCCGATCCATACATAGAGCCCGATGAACAGCAGCCCGTTCCAGACGAGCGAGCGGACGGCCGCTTCCCTGAACCTCGCCAAGCCGTACGCGCATACCGCGCCGAGCATAAAATAAAAGAAATAAAAAACGAACCACATGTTGCGGTAAACCAGCAGCCATTCCCACAAGCCGCCTGCAGCCGATGCGGCAGCGCCCGCACGATAATAGGAAAACCACATCAGCACCCCGTACGCGGCGGCAGCGATAACAAGCAGCCACACGGTACGCTGAAAGGCGCGATCCGGCCGGCCCGTCGCAAGCCTTCTCAGCGGAGCAGCCAGCTTCAGCAGCCAAGGCAGCAGCAGATAGAATTGAAATATCATCAGTATAAACCATAAATGATAGCCGTAAGTCGGCTTCAGCAGCTGCCGTCCGAGCTCCCGCCATGTGTTCAGATCGGCGAAGGAGTAGTCCATCACAAGGGATATCGTCGCCCAATAAATAACGGTCCACACAAGGAACGGCGCGAAAATCTCTTTGAACCTTTTCCGCGCATACGAGCCGTAATCCAGCTTATCCGTATAATTGTAAAAAAGAATAACGCCTGACAGAAATACGAAGGTCGGTGTTCCGAAGCGGGTGAAATGAAACAGCATCCCCAGCATGACCGCATCCGGCTGCAAAATATCCGCCCGGTAGATGTACTCCGCGATGCTGTGCTGCATGACGATCGCGAGAAACGCGAGCGCGCGCAGAAGCGCTACCTCTTCGATTCTTTCCCTTGCCATTACGCTTGCCCTCTCTCCCAATGGCCGCGCTGCCGTTATCTGTTGACCGGCGCAGCTTGTCTTTAACCGTTCCATTATAGCAGAAGCCGCCCTACCGGGGCACCCGTCAAGGCGAGCCTGAAAAGCTCCTGCTAATCTGGCCGGGTGCTGGCTATGGGAACCTTTTTCGGGAAAAACTCCGGTTAATGTTGTGAAAAATGCCTCCTCCAGCGATAAATAACCCAAATACAGGGATAAATTCCATCTAATCCGACACGCCACTCGGAGAAAGCAGACTAGAGGGAGCTTTCCCGGCTGCTCGGCGCAGGTTCGCGTCCACCTCTAGCCGCGGATGACCCTATCGATCCTCCGTCCACTCATGATTTCACTCTCTTTTGGAGCCAATTTATAATATCGTCCAGCGTCTCGACCGGGACGACATTCAACTGCGGCGCGCCAAGCTTCGCTTCGTCCTCCAGTCCTTGCGGGACGAAAAACACGTCTGCTCCGGAACGGTATACCGTGTACGCCTTTTGCTCCACGCCGCCGACCGGACCGACAACGCCCTCCGGACCGATCGTGCCGGTGCCGGCGACACGCAACCCGTTCGTTACGCCGCCCGGCGTCAATTGGTCGATGAGCGCAAGTGCCAGCATTGCGCCATGCGAAGGCCCGCCTTCATGCACGAGGTATTTGCGGAATTTGACTTCCCCCACCACGTCCGGCACGAGCACGTTCTGGATGCGGACGCCAAACACCGCGCGTTCCGGCTGCTCCTTAGCCGCCCTGGTCCTTACGGCGATCGTTATCTCCTTACCGTCCCGCATGACGGTCAGCGCAAGGCTGACGCCGGGCAATACGTTCATCATCCTGTCCGTCAGGTCGACGATCGACAGGACCGGCTTGCCCGACATCCCGGTGATGATATCGCCGGCGCGCAGCACGCCGGAAGCCGGGCTGCCTTGCTCGATCCCCGTGATTCGCACGCCTTGCGCGATAATCCCCAGTCCGGACCCTGTCCGCTGAAAAGCGATGGCGCTTCCGGCCGCATCGGCATCCGTCTTCATCGTACGCACCAGTTCGTCGTACTCGCCAAGCGGCATGCCGAGCTCTTCGATCGGCTCGAAGCGGTAGTGCGGAAATAGCTTGGCGTATAGGAAGTCTGCCGGGAAAGCGGGACGCTCGAAGACGAGCACCCCGTCGATGCTGCCCTGAACCGTTCCGCCGGCCGCCCGGGCGTACCGGTTCATGTCGACGGTCAAGCCGGGATAAGTGACCATGTAATTCGTCGGCCAGAAAAGCAACCCCAGCACAATGACGCTGACGCCGAAGGCCGACATCGTAAGCCGGGAGCGTCTCGACAAGTGCCGCTCCGTGTAGGCCAGGTCGAGGAAAACAGCCATCCAGGCGGCCCCGAACAAGCCGGCCGTTACCGTGAGCCGTATGGGCTCCGGCCGGAATGTAACGATCGCGGCAACCGCCGCAAGCGACAGCAGCAGCACGGCCAGACTGCGCGCCGCGCCGCGCAGCGGGCGGCGCGACCGCAGCATCTCGCCTGTACAAGCCCATGCGGAGATCGCCCACATCGCAGGGACGACCGCAAGCATATAAACCAGCACGTTCAGAACGTCTATCCAACGGGGCCCTCCCGGCAGCCGGACCGGGTCCGGCAGCCATACAAGCTCACCCAGTATAAACAGCATGAAGGCGACCGCCATGCCGCCCAGGTATAAATATTCCCGCCAGCCCGGCCGGGCGCTAAGCTTAAGGTGCTGCCGTAGCCGGCGGAAGCGCCGGAACCGTTGCCGCTGCTCTTTCATACCCGATCGGCTTCCTTATACAGGCCTTCAGCTTCAGCCGCCGCTGCCGTTGCGGCTGCCATGGCAG
>NZ_KK082147.1:3496-5388 GCF_000598065.1 Paenibacillus darwinianus
CCGCTGCCGTTGCGGCTGCCATGGCAGTCGCCGGCCCGGTGAACGCCGCCGATTCCGTCGCGACACGTTTGTCCGTCAGCATAAGTATCCGCTCCTTTCCGCGCGTTCGCGCACCGCGGTCATGCCCTCGCGTACCGCAAGCGCTTTTGACTATCAGTATATCACCCAGCCGCAGGACCGGCATCCGCATGACCAGCTTGTGCCCGTCATACTATTCTTCACACCATTCCGGACGGCGTGATGACACGCGCGATGCCGGCGCTCGTTTGGGATGACCCAAACAGGAGCCGTGTGCGGCGGAGCGGCGGCTCTGTTAGTGGAAGTGGAAGAGTGGATACGTTATGATGAGGAAATGAAGTTCGAGATCAGCGTTGGAGGAATCAGGATGCCTGCAAGTTTACGCTATGCGCTTAGCCGCCCTTTTACGGTATTCACCTTATTGATCGCAGCCAAATTCTACATGACTTCGGCCGTCGTTTTCGGCAACGTCGGCTTTAATCCTTTGCTGTCGTCCCTGCCTTCGGCATGGCTGGCCTTCGGCCTGATCGAAGCGCTCGCCTCCAAGCGGAAGCTGACTGCCTACTGGAGCGTCAATCTGATCTACACCTGTATTTATTTTGCCGTCGTCATGTATTACAAATATTTCGGAATCATCGTGACGTATCACGCCTTGGCGCAGGTCGGCCAGGTAACCGAAGTCAAAGGCAGCGTTTTCCAGCTGATGCATCCTTACTTCCTGCTCATATTCATCGACCTGCTTGCGATCGTCGGGCTGTGGCTTTGGAGCAAAAGGTTTCGCTTATGGGCGGCGGAGGCAGGCAGACCCGGCATCGGCCATCGCGCCTTTTTCGCGGCCCTTGCTGCGGGCATGCTGGCCGTCAGTCTGACACAGGTGCTGTCTAACCGCGGTATCGTGAACGAGCTGAAGCAGGCCGAGCGAATGGGCGTCATCAATTACGAGGCCTATGCGATTCTCGCTTCCGGCATGAAGGAAACGGTCGATCCGGATACCGTGACAAGGGAAGCCGTGCAGCGGTTGAAAGGTATTCGGCCGGCGGCCGATCCGGTGGGCTGGGGCGCGGCCGAAGGCCGAAACATCATCTTCCTGCAGCTGGAAGCGTTCCAGAACATCATGCTCGATCTGCGCGTCGACGGCCAGGAAGTGACCCCGGTGCTGAACGGACTTAAACGGGAGGGCTTGTATTTTCCCCGCTTCTATCAACAGGTCGGCGCCGGCAACACCTCCGACTCCGAGTACACGGCCAACACTTCGCTCTACACGCCGCCCGCCGGAGCCGCTTCCGCGGTATACGCGGGCAAAGCGCTGCCGAGCCTGCCGAAGCTTTTGGAGGCCATGGGCTACGAAACCATGACGTTCCACACCAATGACGTGAACTTCTGGAATCGGGATCAACTGTACCAGGCGTTGGGATTCAACCGTTATTACGACAGCTCGTTTTTCAAGGATGAGGATTGGGTTCATTTCGGCTCCTCCGACGAGGTGCTTTACCGCAAGACGGTGGAAGAGTTGGCCCGTTATGACGCACAGGGCGCCAAGTTCTATGCGGCACTCGTCTCGATGTCGGGACACCATCCGTTCAACCTTCCGCCGCGCAAAAACAAAATGAAGCTGCCCGAACGCTTCAACGACACGTTCGTCGGCGATTATATCCGTTCCCAGAATTATGCAGATTTCGCGCTGGGCCAATTCGTCGACCGCCTGAAAGCGGCCGGGCTCTGGGAGAAAAGCATGATCGTCATTTACGGCGATCATATGGGGATGCCGATCTATTCGCTTACCAAGGATGACAGGAGGCTGCTCGAAGGGCTGCTCAAGAGACCGTACGACTACACCGGCATGCTGAACATTCCGCTGATCATAGTGGCTCCCG
>NZ_KK082147.1:5488-14336 GCF_000598065.1 Paenibacillus darwinianus
CGAGCCGAAGGAGCTGTCGCAGATCGGCGGCCAAAGCGACATCATGCCGACTGTCGCGAATTTGGCCGGCGTGCCGCTGGATTACACCGTCACGTTCGGGCAGGATTTGCTGAACGCCACCTCCAATCTGCTGCCGATTCGTTACTATCTGCCGTCGGGCTCCTTTATCAACGACCGCGTCCTCTATGTGCCGGGAACCGGCTACGAGGACGGCCAAGTGTACCCGCTGCCCGGCGAGGAAACGGCCACGCTTCAAAAAGATACGACCAAGGAGCAGTTCATGCGGTCGTTGGAGCTGCTGCGAATGTCGAACAGCTACATCGAACGTCTGCCCGACCGCAAATGAAGTTTGTGCAGCCTTGTTGTTCCCCTGACTGAGCTTGGCTGTGCGCGGCGGCTCTCCGGTAAGCATACGGCCGGCTCATGCAGACCGCCCGGCAGCCTTTCCACGAAGTCTGCGGCTCCCATCGGCTGCGCTGAAAATGTAGAACGTGACATACACGGCAACCGCAAGGCCGATCAGCAGCCATACCGTCCTCATCAGGCTTGCTTCGGTCAGCGTGCCGCTGCGGATGCTGTCGATAACGCTTCCGATTATCCGGGGAGCGATCGTATTCAGCAGCGTGCTGACGACCATCAGAATAATGGCGGCCGTATAAACCGGCCATTTTGTGCGGAAAAACCAACGCATTTTATAAAGGAACGACATTACGGTCTCCTCTCCCGGCCTCGGTTCGAGGCCTGCGCCGCTTTCGCACTTTGTGAATTAAATCACATATTAAATGCACGATTCGTTTTATAATGGAGCAAGCCTACCATTCCCATCCGGAGGGATCCCAAATCTCACGCTGCTTCTCCTCCGCAAGCAATATGCTTAATCCGCCGCCGGCCATGCAATCCGCTCCGCCGTCCGCAGCGCTGACCCTCTCAATGTAAACCACACCGGATACTCCGTCAACCGCTCCCAGAGCAGGTATCCGTTCCCACCTGGACTTTGATCCGACGGAGAGGATGTCTTTTTATCGTTGAAAACGAATGTCGCCTGATAGATAATAGAGGAAAACGAATACAGGGAGATTCTGGATGAATTCCGAGGATAATGTTGCATTTCAATACTATCGAGACGCGTTCTACGCGGATTTCTTCGGAAAAGCGGTCATCGATTCGTCCGGTCGCTGGCTTCTTGCGAATCGTTCCTTCCTTCGCATGGCCGGCTTCGAGGCGCATCAATTGGAAAAGCATACCGCATTCGACCTGTTTCCCGGCGTCGGCGAAGTGATTCGGAGCCTTCACCTGGACGGCCGGACAAACGCGACGCTGGATTGCCCGTATACGCCGCCGGCCGGCGACCAACGCTATATTCGCATCCGGATTGACGAGAGCGGCGCATCTGCGGACGCTGCGGGCGCTCCCCGGCGATTCCTGCTTCATTTGTCGGATATAACCGATTCAAGAAAAGCCGAGCAAGAGTCGGCTCACCTTCGCGCGCATCTGGACCTCATTCTGGACACCATAGTTGAAGGCGTGTACGGCTTTGACACCAATGCGCGGGCCCGGTACTGGAATGCGGCGGCCGAGAAGATGACCGGCTATTCCGCGGACGACCTGAGCCACATCCCGTTGCTTAAGCTGATCTCGCCGCCCGCACCCGAGGACGGAATGCCGGCGCGCGAAAGGAACGACGCTTATGCGGTATCAGCGCATGCGCAAGCCGCGGACGTTCAGCACGGTATTTTCCGCCGCAAGGACGGTACCTCTTTCCCTGCCGAATACAAGGTGCATCCCGTTATGGACGGGGGGAAATCGATCGGAACCCTGATTGCCTTCACCGATAAAACCGAACGGATCAAATCGGACGAGCTGATCCTGCAGTCCGAGAAGCTGGCGGCAGCCGGGCAGCTGGCGGCGGGCATCGCGCATGAGATCCGAAACCCTTTGACCTCGCTCAAAGGGTTTCTGCAGCTGTTCAATTCGGGCGGCGCCAGCCAGTCGAAGCGCGAAGCTTATGTGTCCATCATGAACGACGAGCTGAACCGAATCGAGCAAATTTTAAGCGAGCTGCTGGTGCTGTCGAAGCCGCAAACCGTCCAGTTCGTGAGGAAGCGTCTGTCGGCGCTCGTGGATCAGGTCGTCTCCCTGATGCAGCCGCTGGCCATATTGAAGAATGTCGAAATCAACGTCCAGCCGATGAGCGAAATGATATTCGTCTACTGCGACGACAACCAGATCAAGCAGATTCTGCTCAACCTCATGAAAAACGGGATTGAGTCGATGCCGCAGGGCGGCTGGCTGACGATCGCCATGGAAGCCGACTCCGACCAGGTTGCCATCATCATCACGGATACGGGCGTCGGCATCCCCGAGCACAAGCTGCCGAGGCTTGGAGAGCCGTTCTTCACCACCAAGGAGAACGGAACCGGCCTCGGTCTGATGGTCAGCTACAAGCTGATCGAAAACCACAACGGCCGAATTCACGTGCAGAGCCGGCTGCATGAAGGCACGACGTTCACCGTAACGCTGCCGCGCGATATGAAATAAAACGCCGTGACGGAGACGCTGTTTACGCGGGCCTTTCCGTACACGTATACTTAGACTGAGGTGAACACAGTATGGAAGACGACATCAAGCGAGCGTATGAGACGCTCGGCTTGCAGGAGAACGCGCCCAAAGAGGACGTCGAGAAACGATACGGCCTCCTTCTGCGGCAGGCCCGCGCCCGTCAAATGCGCCAGGAAACGGACCATGCCGACGATGACTTCAGCGCGGTCAATCGCGCCTATCGCTTGATCACGGATCGGGAGAACCATCAAGCCGTTTCCGCCCTAAACGACGAGCAATACGGCAGATATAAGCGGTTTGCCGGCCTGGCCGAGAAGCTGGATCATTTTTTCCGGTATTATAAATGGCATCTGATCGGCGCGATCGCCGCCGTTGCGCTGGTGATCTATGGGATAACGGCGTACTCGGACCAACGGGCCGAGCAAGCCCGATTAGCCGCCCTTCCGCCGGCCGATTTGACCGGAACGATCCTCGGCCAATTTTATTTGCCGCAAGACACGCCCGACACGGTACCGGTCGAAGCGGCCATTCTCGGTCAAATGCCGGAGTGGCAGCGGGTTGAGTTCGATTTGCTCAGCTTCAACATGGAGGGGCAAAGCCAGATCGACATGGCCATGCAGCAGAAGGTGATCGTTCAGTTGGCGACGGAAAGGCCCGACGTGTATCTGCTCGACCGGAACACCTTCGACTGGTTTGTCCGCAACGGTGTGCTGATGAATCTCGACGCCGAAGCGGAAGGACGTCTCAAGGGGCTCCTGACGGAAGACACAGCCGTCAAAGCAGCTGCGAAGGACGATACGTCGGAGCATGTGTATGGTATAGACGTAAGCCGCAGCGTTTACGCCAACGCTCTGCCACTGGTCAAGAACAGCATGGTGATCGGGGTTCGGGTCGACTCCAAGAACGCCAACAATGCGCTGCTCCTCATCGAGCGTTACCTGCGGCAGATTCCCGGAAACGAAAATTGAATATTTGCGGACGCGCCAGCGAAGCAGCAGGAAAAGGCGGTGCCCGAAGCGGATCAATCCGCTTCGGGCACCGCCTTTATCGCTTGGCCCAATCCTATCCTAGAACTCATATATCAGCGCTTCGTAAGGCCGCAGCTCAAGCTTCCCTTCGGCGCGCCGCTCCCGCGGCGCGTCGGCGTAATTGCCGAGCACAAGACGCAGCGAGCCCTTGCCGCCGGCAGCTTCAACCGCCGCAAAGCTGTTGGCCTTCGTGTCATGGTTAAGCACCACAAGCCAACGAACCCCCTCATGGCTGCGCACATACGCATACACATGGGGATCGTCTCCGCTGATGTCGGTGAAATCGCCATAGACCATCACCGGACACTTTTTGCGAAGCGCAATCAGTTCCCTATAATAATGCAGCACGGAGGCCGGCTCCGCTTCCGCCCGCTCGACGTTAATCGACCGGTAGTTCGGATTTACCTTGATCCACGGCTCACCGTCCGTAAAGCCCGCATGGCGCGCATCGTTCCACTGCATCGGAGAACGCGAATTGTCGCGGCTCAGCGGCTGCAGTGAACGCAGCACTTCGGCCGGATTGCGGCCTTTGCCAACCTCCTCCGCATACCGGTTCAGCATCGCAATGTCCTGATACTCGCCGATATTGTCGTAACGGACACCGGTCATCCCGATCTCTTCGCCTTGGTAAATGTACGGGATGCCGGGCAGCGTATGCACGAGCGTGCCGAGCAGCTTGGCGCTTTCGACCCGGTATTCGCCATCGTTGCCGTAGCGCGTGACCTGGCGCGCATGGTCGTGGTTGTTCAGAAACTGCGAGCCAAAGCCGCGTCCGCTGAGCGCCTGCGCCCATGTGCGCTGGATGCGCTTGAAGCGCACCATGTCCCACTCCGGCATTTCGTCCGCCACCTCGAAATGAAACAGCGTGTTAAGCTCCTTGCGCTCCTCGCCCACGAACAGCGGTCCGGTGTCCGGCGTCGCAAACGCCACCTCGCCGACCGTCATAATGTCGTAGCGGCTGAATACCTCCCGGTTCATCTCTTGCAAATATTCGTGCAAGCCGGGGTTATGCGTCAGATAACGAATATCGTGCGGATCGCCCGCATCCTCGAACTGCTCCGGCTTCGCCAGCAGCGCCAGCGCGTCGAGGCGCAGTCCGTCGATTCCTTTGTCGAGCCAGAACCGCAGCATGCGGTACATCTCTTCTCGAACCTCCGGATTGGCCCAGTTCAGGTCCGGCTGCTCGATCGCGAACGAATGCATATAATATTGGCCTGTTCCTTCGTCCAATTCCCAGGAGGAAGGGTTGAAATAAGACCGCCAGTTCGTCGGGACCCCGCCATCCTTGGGGTCGCGCCAGATGTACCAATCGCGTTTCGGATCGTCCTTCGAGGAACGCGAAGCCTTGAACCAGGGATGCTGATCGGATGTATGATTCAGCACAACATCCATCATCAGCTTCATGCCGCGCGCATGCGTCTCGGCGAGCAGCTTGTCGAATTCGGCCATCGTGCCGGCCCGCTCCATGACCGCGTAATAATCGGACACGTCATATCCGTTGTCTTTGTCCGGTGACGCATTGAACGGATTCAACCATACCATCGTAACACCCAGCGACTGAATGTAATCGAGCTTCTCGATGACGCCCTTCAAATCGCCGTAGCCGTCGCCGTCCGTATCCAGAAAGCTCCGCCAGTATACCTGATAAACAACCGATTCCTTCCACCAAGCTGGCTTGCCCAGCATTGTCCATCTCTCCCTCTATACAACCCCCGTAACATGACGCGGCGCTCCGAAGCTATGCCGCGCACAGACCGGGGACCCATTAATTCCCTATCCGTTGCGATTCTTCTCTGTATTAGCCTTTTACCGAGCCTCCGAGCATCCCGCGGACGAAATAGCGCTGCAGGGCAAAAAACACGGTCAGCGGCATCAGCATCGATACGAACGCGGCCGCCGTCAGCAGCTGCCAATCGTTGCCCCTGGAGCCGACCAGGTTGGCGATCTTCATCGACATGACCTGAACTTCGGGCTGGCTGCCGAGGAATATGAGCGACACCAGATAATCGTTCCATACCCACAGGAACTGGAAAATGCTGATCGAAGCCAAAGCCGGAACCGACAAGGGCAGAATGAGCCGGCTGAAAATCGTAAAGTTCGTCGCGCCGTCCATGAATGCCGACTCGAAAATATCCTTCGGCAGCTGGCTGATCGACGTATACATAAAATAGGTGATCAGCGGCAGGCCGAATGCCGTATGCGCAAGCCAGATGCCGAAATACGTCCCGTTCAGGCCAAGGCTCGTGTAGTCGCGCAGAATCGGAATGAGCGCCACCTGCAGCGGCACGACGAGCAGCGCAATAATGACGACGAACAGCGTCCGGCGTCCCGGAAACCGTAGCCATGCGAAGGCGTATGCCGCGAAAGACGCAATAAAAATCGGAATGACGGTGGCCGGGATGGTAACAGCGATCGTGTTCCAGAACGACTGGGACATGCCGCTGCCCTGCTCCGTCTTGACGCTGCCGTCCGGCATCGTAATCTTGTACTGCTTGCCTCCGAGCACCGTCTCATAGTTCTGCGTCGTGAAGCTTGAGATCCAGGCCCATTCCTTCTCCTGCACATTGATCAGCCGCTGGCGGCGGTTTTCCCAGACCAGCAGCTGGCCGTCGCGCTCCACGCCTTCGCGGAGCTGAACGTCCGAATAAGTCATGCCTTCGACCGAAATCGGCCCCCGCAGGTCCGTATCGCGCGGCAGCTCGATCTGAGCAACCGTCGTCCATTCTTTATGCGGGAAAATGTTCCACCAGCCGGTGGACAGAATGTCTGCGGCCGGCCGGAACGACGATACGAGCAACCCGAACGTCGGGACGGCCCAAATCACACAAATGATCGCCAGCACGGTATTGACAAGCCACTTTGATTTGCGGACTCCTTTGCGTTTCATTTAGAACCCTCCCTCTTTGCGGAATTGACGCAGGTTGATAATGATGACCGGAATGACCGCAATCAGCAGCACGATGGCCAGCGTCGAGCCGTAGCCCGCATTCTGGTACATGAAGAGCTGCCGGTAAAATTGCGTTGCGACCACCTCGGTGTTGTACTGGCCGCCGGTCATGATCATGACCACGTCGAATATTTTGAGCGTGAAGACGATGATCGTCGTCGTAACGGACAGCAGCGTGCCCGAGATGTAAGGAATCATGATGCTGAAAAAGATGCGGAATTCGCCGGCCCCGTCCATGCGCGCCGCCTCCAGCATATCCTCCGGAATGCTCTTGATCGCGGCAGAGAAAATAACCATCGCAAAGCCGGTTTGCATCCAGATCAGGATGACGATCAGGAACAGATTGTTCCAGGGCTGGATCATGCTGAGCCAGGCCTGCGGCTCGCCCCCGAACGCCACGACAATCGCGTTCAGCAAACCGATCTGCTGCTGCTCGGGCTGGTAATAATAGATGAATTTCCAGATCACGCCTGCGGCGACGAACGAGATCGCCATCGGCATGAAAATAATGCCCTTGGCCAGCTTCTCGAAGCTGCTCCGGTCGGCCAGAATGGCGATGAGCAAGCCGAGGCTGACGCACGCAACCGTTCCGAATGCCACCCACAGCAGGTTGTTTCGCAGAGCGGTGACGAGCAGCCGGTCCGTGAATACCGCAGCATAGTTGCTCAATCCGACGAAATCGACTGAAGAGGCGTCGAAGAAGCTTAACCAGAACGTCCGGATCGTCGGCAGCACGAGCAGCCAGCCGAGCAGCAGGACGGCCGGACCAATAAAGACAAAAGGCAATAATCTCCGCTGCCATTGATCCGGATACTGCTCGACCATCCAGTTGAAGGACCAGTAGATCGAATAGATACCCAGCGCACCCCATAGTACTGCCAATACCGCATTGGCTACCGGCGGAAGCCCGGAATCGCGAAAAAACATAAAAATCAGCCAATGAATGGCGATATTAAGAGCCGGCACCAATAAGGTTACCAAGAGCAGACGCAGAGCATTGCCTTTTTTCGTCTGCAATTCCATATCATTTCCCCCTCATAGGATAGGGCAGGGCCGCCCGCCTAAGCGGGACGGCCCAACCGCATCCATTCATTCTTATTTCCAGCCTGCTTGAATTTCGGACAGCGCCGTATCCAGATCGGCCGCGCCGCTGACATAGTCGGTCATGCCCTTCCAGAACGTACCCGCGCCTACGGAGCCCGGCATCAGGTCGGAGCCGTCAAAACGAATCGTCGTAGCGGTGCCGAGGAAATCGGCCATTTTGCGTTCCGCTTCGTTCGCGTACCAGGACGGATCGGCGCCGTTCATCGGTGCCGTTACGCCGCCGGACTGGATCCACGTCTTAAGCGAGTCGGCTGTCGTGAAAAACTCCATTACCGCGCGAACTTCAGGGCGGTCGTTAAACATCGCGTAGATATCGCCGGAGATCAGCGCCGGCGTGCCGTACTGCTCATCGATCGCAGGCAGCGGGAACCAATCGAAATCTTCAGGCGTCAAGCCTTCCGGGAAGAAGCTCGTAATGAAGCCCGCTTGGCGGTGCAGCCATGCTTTCGGCGGGTTCTCGTAAACCGGCTTTACCGCGTCGCCGAAGCTGGTGGTCGCAATCGACTTGCGGCCGCCGTATACGTAATCCTCGTTAAACCAGATTTCCGACATTTTTTCCGCTGCATTCTTCACGATCGGATCGGTGAATTTCAGCTCGCCGTTAACCCATTTGTCATAGTTTTCAGGCGTCGTGGTGCGGAGCATGATGTCTTCCATCCAGTCCGTTGCCACCCAGCCGGTAGCCGTGCCGGATTCGATGCCGATACTCCAGGCCGGATCGCCGTCTGCGGCGATTTGGTCGGACAGCTTCTTCAGCTCATCCCACGTCTTCGGAATCGTGTATCCCGCTTCCTCAAACGCTTTCTTGTTGTACCACACCAGGCTCTTCACGCTGGAACGCGCCCATACGCCTGCCATTATATCGCCGTTCGGACCTGCCATCGTGCCCATGTCCAGCCAGCTTTGCGCGTACTGCTTGTTCAGGTACTCGTCGCTCAGAAACGACTTCACGTCGACGACTTTGCCGTCTTTAACAAAGCCTTTAAGCAGACCTGGCTGCGGGAAGTCCGCGATGTCCGGCGCATTGCCGCCGTTCACGCGAACGGCGATCGTCGCTTCGAACTCCTTGGAGCCTTCATAGGCAATGTCGATACCCGTTTTTTCTTCGAATGCCTTGATCGACTCGTTGAACTTCACTTCGTCCGCATCGGCGAACGGACCGAACATCGTTACCTTTTTACCTTTGAAGTCGCCGTTCATGGCTTGCTCG
>NZ_KK082147.1:14436-36637 GCF_000598065.1 Paenibacillus darwinianus
GTACGAGCCGGCAGCCGCGCCGCCGTTGTCGCCCGCGTTCGCGCCGCTGTTCGTTCCAGTGTTCGCGCCGCCGTTCGTCGCTCCCTTATTGTTGTTTCCGCCGCAAGCGGAAAGTACCAACGCAAAAGCCAAAATCAGAATGAAAGCGGACATGCTTGTTCTCTTCTTAAGCACAGACCTCAACCCTTTCTTAATTGGTTCGATTTCAATGACCGTAAATCTGTGGAAACTGCGGTGAACGGCTGCGTATGCGCGGCCGATATGGACATCACCCCCTTAAAATGCCATCATTCCCCTGCCTTTATGCTGGTTTCTATGCAAAAGTTTGACTCCGCAAGCCGCCTCTCACAAGGTGCGCGTCGACTCGCGGATAATCAGCTTGTGCGGCAGCTTCTCGCGAAGCTCCTTCACCTCGCCGGTCATCGCCAGTTCGTGAAGCTTGCATACGGCGCGGTAACCGATTTCATACACCGGCTGGGCGACCGTCGTCAACTTCGGAATGAACATGTGCGCCATCCGGATGTTATCGAACCCCACGACCGAAACGTCCTCCGGCACAGAGCGGCCGCTGTCGCGGACGCAGGATATCGCGCCCATCGCGAACTCATCGGAGGCGGCGAATATCGCCGTCAGCTCCGGATGAGCGGCGAGCAGCCGCACCGCTGCGGCATAAGCATCCTCAAAGCGGTGGGCCGCAAATTCGACGCATGTCTCATACGCCTGTTGGCCGTGCTCCCGAAGCGCCCGCTGAAAGCCGTCGAACCGCGGATAGCCTGAAATCGTATCCCCCAGCGGAAAGCTGATCATCCCGATCGCTTTGTGACCGTTCTCGATGAGATGGCGAACCGCGTCGCAAGCAGCCTGCTCGTCGTCGATATCGACCGACGGGATATCGAACTGCGGCGCATTGGTCGAGGCGAGCACGAACGGAAGCCGATGGCGCAGCATTTCTTCATAGTAATCCTCATGCATCGCATCGCTGGCAAAAATGATGCCGTCCACCTGTTTCTCGTAAAAGCTGTGGATATATGAAAGCAACCTGTCGTGATCGCGGTCCGTGTTGCAAATCATAAGGCTGTGGTTCAACCGCACGGCCGCATCCTGCATGCCCCGGATGAGACCCGCATAGTAAGGGTTTTCAATATCCGGAATCATGACCCCGAGCGTATCGGATTTCTTATAAATCAAGCCGCGGGCAAAGCCGTTGGGCTGGTATTGCAAAGCTCCTATGGCCTCCAGCACCCGGCTGCGCTTGTCTTCCACGACGGTTTCCGGGGCGTTCATAACGCGGGAAACGGTGCTGATGGAGACGCCGGCATGTTTGGCGACATCGCGAATGGTCGGTTTCATGAGTGGAGCCTTCCTCTTTGTTGAGATAGAAAAGCCTCGTTCGTCGGTCCCTTGTTTCCGTTATTTAAAAATGAGCCGAATGGCTGAAAAGCTTTTCTGAAAAGCTTTTCAGCAACATTATAATAGACCCTGTCGAAACTTGCAACCTTATTATCGTTGCAACTGTATAAATGGATTAGTCGCTGTCATTGATGCGGCTCGCTATTGAGCCGTCCAACCTCCGTCAACGAGCAGCACCGTGCCGGTAACCATATCGCTTGCCGGAGACGCCAAATAGATTACCGCGCCAGCTACGTCGTTGATGTTCGCTACCCGTCCGGAAGGAATCCGATCGACAACATTTTGGAGATATGCTGGATCGTCCAGCCGTTCCGCCGTGCCCGGCGTATAGGTGAAAGTCGGCCCGACCGCATTCACAGCCACTCCTTTGCCCGACCATTCCAGCGCCAGCACACGCGTCAGTTGGTTAACGCCCCCTTTTGAAGCGCAATACACGGCATGATCGCGGATACCGACTACGCTCGCCTGGGAACTCATATTGACGATTTTCCCATAGCCCTGGCGAAGCATAATCCTTCCGGCCGCCTGGCAGCAGAAAAACAGACCCTTCAAATTGACGGCCATCATCTCGTCCCAATCTTCCTCGGTCACATCTACCGCCGGGTGATTCGCCCCCAATCCGGCATTATTCACCAAAATATCGATTCGGCCGAATCTGCGCCGGGCCTCCTCCAGAGCGGTCCCGATACGGCCGACATCCCGGACGTCCATCTGCAAGGCGTAAGCCTGACCGCCCTCTGCCCGTATCTCCTCTACCAGTTTCTCCAGTCCGGACAAGCTGCGCGCGGTGACAATCACCATTGCGCCCGCGTTTGCCAGCGCCTTGGCCAATCCGTAACCGATGCCCATGCTTGCCCCGGTCACCACCGCCACCTTATTTGTCAGATCGAATCGAGGATACATGCGATCATCCCTTCCCGTTTATCTGCAAATATATTCGGCAATGAAAGTATTTTTTCCTGCCGGCCGGCTTTTGTCGAATTCATGCGACAGACAAGGATTTCCCAGGAAATATGTCGATCGGTCCGAGGACTGCGGCAAACCGGCCACTCGGGCTCCGCGGAAACAGAAATAGTCCCGGCTCGAAAGGAACACGGGACTTTGTTAGCTTTTATTTGATCAGGCTTGCTGCGACGCTTGAAGCTCGATCGCGATTTTCACTTCGTCGCCAACGAGTACGCCGCCGGTTTCCAAAGCCGCGTTCCAGGTCAAGCCGTAGTTGCTGCGCTTAATCGCGCCTGTGGCACTGAAGCCGACCACTTCCACGCCCCACGGATTTTTACCGCCGCCTTCGAATGTCGCCTCGAACGTCTCGGTTCGGGTTACGCCGCGAATCGTCAGATCGCCGGTCACATCATACTCGTGTTCGCCGGTTTTCACGATGTTCCTGGACTGGAAAGTCATTGTCGGATGGTTCTCGATATCGAAGAAATCAGCGGAACGCAGGTGGTTGTCGCGGTCGCCGCTGCGCGTATCGATGCTGCTGAGGTCCACGCTGATGCTGATGTTCGCCGAAGTCAGATCGTTCACATCGGCTTCGATATCCGCATCAAAGGCATGAAACAAACCTTTAACCTTGGAGATCATCATGTGCTTGACCGAAAACTCGATGCTGCTGTGCGGGGCGTCTACCACCCATTTAGCTTTAGCCATTTGTCATTACCTCCATATAATTAACTTACGTTTAATTATTAACTTACTTTAGTTTATAGCAGTCCCTATATTTTGTCAACCCCTTTATTTCACTCCGAACAACCGCAAAAAACCCGCATCCGAAGGCGGGTTTCGTTGTAGCAGCAGGATAGGCGCATGATCACTCACCTGCCGGCTGTTGCTTTTTCAGGTAATTTTTGTCCGTATTGACCAGCAAGGGCAGCATCTTCGTCGACTTGACCATCGGCGCGCCGCAATGGCTGCAAAGCGGCTCCTGTTCGAACGAGAAGTCGTCACGCATCCATAAGTTGCAGTCGTCCTTCGCACAGGTCCATACATCGGTCAAGGAATGGGGAATCTCTTCTAACGGCTTTTTCCGTGAATACACGGTCCGGTTCCCTCCTTCATCGGGCAAAATAAAACTGCCCTTAACGATCCGTTAAGGGCAGTTTGGTCAGGCTTACAGCTTAACAACGTTCTCGGCTTGTGGGCCGCGGTTGCCTTGCACTACGTTGAATTCGACGCGCTGGCCTTCTTCCAACGATTTGTAGCCGTCGCCGACGATCGCGCTGAAATGCACGAATACGTCTTTGCCGCCTTCGACTTCGATGAAGCCAAAGCCCTTCTCTGCGTTAAACCATTTCACTGTTCCGGTTTGCATTTGGTATTCCTCCTTGATTAAAGATTTACATGACCTTTTTTATTCGCAAATAAAAAATTCACATATGGCAAAAGGTACCATTCCACAATGATCACCCTTTGCAATACGTGAATAGCACGGGCAGGTCTTCATTAGGTACATCGATCATACCACAACCCGGGATAAATAGCAAAACATTTCAAATGAAAAACCCGCAGACTGACGCTGCCAATATGCTGCTGCGGGCATGCTCCAGGCACTCCTTTTCGGGAGCAAATGGCGGCCGACTACAGCGCCACCACCAGGCGCCCCCGCGATTCGCCGTTGAGCATCGGATGCACGATTTCCGGCACGCGATTGAGCGGAATTTCCCGGAAAAGGGCGTCCGGGCGATCCGGCTTAAGCCGCCCGGCCAGCTGCCGCCATATGTCGGTCCGCCGCGGCATAGGAGCAAGTACCGAATCGATGCCGATCAGCCGGATCCCTCTCAGGATAAAAGGAAGCACGGTCGCCGACAGCGCGACGCCGCCGGTCAGTCCGCTGGCCGCCACCGCTCCCGAGTAACGGATGCGGGGCAGAATCGACGATAACGTCCGGCCGCCGACGCAATCGACGGCACCCGCCCACAGCTGCTTGTCCAGCGGCCTCGTCTCGGCAGGCACCAGCTCTTCACGCGTGAGGATATGCCGCGCTCCCAGCCCGCGCAGCCGCTCAGCCTCGTCGGCTTTGCCCGTGGAAGCGGCAACCTCGTAGCCCAGCTTGGCCAGCATGGCCACTGCCAGACTCCCCACTCCCCCGGACGCGCCCGTCACCAGCACTTGGCCGGAGTCCGGCAGAACGCCGCTTTCCTCCAGCGCAATGACGGAAAGGGCTGCTGTAAAGCCCGCTGTACCCAGCATCATCGCTTCTCTCGCGCTCAGCGCTTCCGGCAAAGGAACCGCCCAATCCGCCGGAATCCTCGCATACTCGCTCCAGCCGCCGAAATGGGACACGCCAAGCCCATATCCGGTCACGATCACTTCATCTCCCTGCTTGAACCGCGGCGATTCGCTGCGCTCCACCACGCCGGATAAATCGATGCCCGGAACGAACGGATACGTCTTCACGATGTTGCCGTTGGCGGAGCAGGCCAAAGCGTCTTTATAGTTGACGCTAGAATACCGGACCCGGACCAGCAGTTCGCCATCGGGAAGATCGGCTGCGGTCAGCGTCCGGATCGCGGGCACCACGTCCCCGCCTCCCCCGGGCCTGTCGACAACGATTGCTTTAAAGAGCTGAACGGTCGGATAAGAACTCATCTATATGCCTCCCCTAACCAATTTGGACTTATTATACAGGAAAGGGAAGTATCGCGATATTAATTCCGTCACACTGCACCGCGACACACTGCCCCGCGAGGGCTTGACAGCTCCCGGAAAGTTCGGTAAATTAAACGGACATCAGCAAATCAACCGACATTATACCTTACGCGGAAGCACCCGTAAGCAGAAGCCGAACCGGCTTTTGTTGCGGGTGCTTTTTGACGTCCGCAGCCGGACCGATGGGTCTGGCGAAATAGAAGCTACAATCGCGAGGAGGAGTTTTGTATATGCCGCATACCCGAAAAATGCTCGTGAAATCCAGGGTCCTGTTGTCCGCTTTACTCATCGTGCTGATGACCTCGCTATCGGTTGGCGCGAATGCTGCGGATGCGGCCGTCAAGCTCACGCCGACGGCGGAGGCCGCCTTCGGCAGGCTAGCAGCGGAAACCGGTCCCGCGACGCGCGCGACGATGAAAGCCTTAATGGGAGAGCTGACTGCCTTGCACGCCGAGGATATCCGATGGGAAGAGAAGGCGAAGTCGCTCCGCTTCAAGAATGAAGAAGCGCTCGGCCTTCTCCGGAAGGCGATCAGCCGGATCGGCGCTGATCAAGCGGGCAGGCTGGAGGAGGAGGCGAAGCAAGCAAGAGCCCGTTATAAGCCGTTGTTCGACTATTACCGGTCGTTGAATCGCCAAATGACCGTAGCCAGAGCGCTTGGCGGCGGGGAAACCGCCTCTATGCTCCGGGCGCGGGCCAACGGCGTTAAGCTGGCCGTCCAGCTCGCGCGCCAGGACATCCGCACGAAGGAGGAGAAGCTCCGGGCGGCCAAACAGGAAGCCGCCAAGACGAAAGCGCGAATTCGCGGCACGCTCGCGGCAATCGATCCGCTTAAGGTGCGTTTAAAAGCCGTGCGCGGCGCCATCGCCAGGCACAAGCAAAGCTTGTCCGACCCGCTGGATTCGTTCAAGCAGGCCGTGAAGAAAAAAGACGCCGCCGGTACGACGGTTGCGCTTTCCAAGCTCGTTGCCGTGTCCCGGCAAATCACAGAAAGAAAACGAGCGGGCTATGAGCTGGAAAGCCGGATCGGCGTCATCATTCAGCAAGCAACGGCCCAATTGCCGTAAAGGTCAAACCGTTCGGCTCCCGATTCCAAAGTCAGTCGTGAACCGCTATAATAGATGGCAGTGCCATAAATACGACCAGATGGGAGATCACGATAATGAAAGCAGCAGCACGCAAGCCGGCCATCCTGCTCGCCGCGCTGGCGGCATTCGCCATCCTGCTCGCCGCATGCGGCGGCGGCTCGCAAACGAAGGACGGCCAATCCGGCGGCGGGACAAGCAATGACGGGGCAGCCGCGAATCAAACGCCTGCGGCGGGCAGCGAGGAAACGCCGGTCGCCGCGACGGACAAGTACGCTTCGGAGAAGAACCCGGTAGTGACGATTGAGACCAACGGCGGCAAGCGGATCACGATCGAGCTTTATCCC
The DNA here is from genome assembly GCF_000598065.1 of Paenibacillus darwinianus. Taxonomy (GTDB): domain Bacteria; phylum Bacillota; class Bacilli; order Paenibacillales; family Paenibacillaceae; genus Paenibacillus_I; species Paenibacillus_I darwinianus. Next base: position 20,930 of record NZ_KK082147.1, read on the forward strand.
GAGCTCGCGCCCAATACCGTACACAATTTCATTTCCCTGATACAGAAAGGCTTCTATGACGGCACCGTGTTTCATCGCGTCATCCCCGGCTTTATGATTCAGGGCGGCGATCCCGAAGGCACCGGCATGGGCGGTCCCGGCTACGGCATCGCAGGCGAATTCAGCGGCAACGGATTCCCCAACGAGCTTAAGCATGAACGCGGCGTCATTTCGATGGCCCGGGCCCAGGATCCGAATTCGGCGGGCTCGCAATTTTTCATCATGGTCGGGGATTCCCCCCAGCTCGACGGAAGCTACGCGGCGTTTGGCAAAGTGACCTCGGGGATGGAAGCTGTAGACGAGATCGTCAGCCTGCCGACCGGCGCCAACGATCGTCCGAAGACGCCGCCGGCAATGAAGAAGGTGACCGTGGATACGAAGGGCGTCGATTATCCGCAGCCCAAAACGATACCCTGATGCCTCCCCTAACGGAATGTGCCTGCCCCAGCCCGCCCGGCTGGGGTTTTTGTCATCCCCGAAGCAAAAAAATGCCGAAAACCACTTTGTTTATCGAATTCCCACTACCTTTGTCACCCTTGCAGGGAGAGCGAATCCAGGCGCGAATATGCTTGTAATAGGCTATTGAACGGGGTGATAAATATGATAAAAGCAATGAAAACGAAAGACATGGCGCAAACGCTCGGTGTTAGCCAAACGACGGTCAAACGGTGGGTAGCCCGCTTTCCCGATGCGTTCCGCAAGGACCGGTACGGACACTATGCTTTTTCGGAGCAGGACATCGAGCGGATTCGTTATATCCAGCTTATGGTCGAGCAGGGGTTGGGCCTTGATGAGATCACTTTGCCGCAAGCGGACATCAACCCTGCCCTGCAGCCGGCCGCCGCCGCCGAAGAGCCTTGCGATGCGGGCGGTGATGCCGGCAGCCATCCCGTCGGCCTCACGGACGATCTGCTCATGACGGTCGCGCGCATTGAAGCCGCCCTTGCGCAAAAAGCCGACGAAGTGGTTTCATTCCAATACCTGAAGCAGCGCGAAGAGCTTGAAGATCTCCGCAGCACCGTGGAACGGTTAATGGAAAAGGTCGAGGCGCTGCGGAAGCAGCTCGCTCCCCTGCCCGCGGCGGCGGCCGAATCCCCGGCAAGCGCGGAAGGAGTATCTCCCGGACACAGACGGCGTAAGCGCAGCCTGCTGCGCACACTATTTCCTTTTTAGCCGCGCACAGCCTGCCCCCGATCCCATCCTATTCCAGCGTATCGACGAACCGTTCCAGCTCGTTCGCCACCGCATACAGATTTGCGCGATTCTCGAATTCGTCCCGGGATGCCGGCAGCGGCAGCAGCTTGTGGTATTCGCGGATCGCGCGCAGCATCTCGTAAAAGGTGTCCGCATAACCCGGCTTGTACATATGCGCGCTCAGCTCGGTGACGAAATCGCCGATCCGCCTGCCCTGCTCGATCTGCACGTGAATGCGGGATACGGCCGGCAGCATGCGTTCGATCAGCTCAAACTGCTTTCTTCTCGTCTCGAAATGCCGCTCGTAATCGTTTCCCCGGCTCAAATGATTCTCCGCATCCAATGTGGCAGCGCGCCGCGCCTTTGCCAACAGCTCGGAAAGCTGCAGCAGCTCGCTGCCGTCCCAAAGCGTGTAGCCGTTCTTCATATAAGAGGCGATTTCGTTCAAAATGGCGGCGATCAGCCGGTCCGACTCGGTTTTATACCGCTGCAGCTGCTTGTCGACGCTGGGCATGTACCAGTTGATGAGCAGCGCCACGCCCAGACCGACGGTGACGACCAGCAGCTCATTGAGGAAAAAGGAGGCCTCCACCTCCCTGCGCATGTAAACATGCATCATGATGACCGAGCTGCTGGCGATACCCTCCTGAACCCGGAGCCGGACGCAGAGCGGAATGAACAGCAGCAGCAGGATCAGAAAAGCGTAAGGCCGGTAGCCGATCAGCTCAAACAGCCCCGTAGCGAAAAACAGGCCCGCCATACAAGCTAAAAATCGGCTGACCGCCGCCTTGATGGACTGCTTCCGCGATTTCTGTATGCATAAGAGCGTCAAAATGCCTGCTGCCGAATAATACTCCAGCTGAAGCCATTGGGCTATGAATACGGACAAGCTGACGCCGACCGCGGTCTTGACCGTGCGAAATCCGATTCTGATGGTGATCGCCGCCTTCGTCACATCCTTTTCCGGTAAGTATAAGCGATCCCCCCTCCGGAATCTATATCCACGCGAGAAATATCGTGCTCGCCCTGCCGGCTCCTAACTGAATGTCGACAAGCATGCACAAGAGCACCAGACCCCGTCCGGTGCTCTTGGCCGTTCAATGACAGGCTACATTTTATGCGTAACCGATGCTCCCGGTGCCGAGCCCTGCTCAAGTTCCCTTTCGCGGCGCAGAATTTCCTCCCTTGAAGTGTTCAAGGCCGCCTGCGGGCCCGGAAAATGCTTTTTGTAATAGGCCTGATCCATAATAATGAGCAGAACCATCATGCCGGCAAGCGCGTATCCGGCCATCTCGTTCGGCGGAATCACCATAACGACACTGATGAAAACAATCCAGATCAAAGCGACAACGGAGATGAAATTGCTGTACTTGCCGAGATTCCATGGGCCAAGGTGCTTTTTCTGAAACTTGCCTTGCGCCTGCGCGCGCAGCTTCAGCCAGATCGGAATGCCGTAGGCCACGTACAGCCCCACCACGCTCACCGCCGTCAGAAACGCAATCGTCGTATACGCCGAATCCGGATTGACGGTCTTGATGATGTAGTCGATGAGCGCAAGCAGAAAGGACAAGATGATGGACAGCCAGATCGCTTTGGCCGGCGTCCGGTACTTCTTGGAGATTTGCGCCCATTGGCTGCTGTACGGCATACCTTTATCCCGCGCGAATGCGTACAGCATCCGTGAGAACGAGGTGATCGACGCGCAGCCGCAGAACCACATGGCGAGCGTAACCAGCCACAGGATCACGGAGCCGAAGGTGCCGCCGAGCGCCTGGCTGATGACGTAGATAAAGGCGTTGCCCGCTTCGGTAGCAGCCGAAGCATCTTTGATGGAGAGCGTGACGATGGCCAGCATGATAAACCCGAACACGAACGAGTACGCGACCGACGTGAAAATGCCCCAGGGCGCGCGGACGCGCGGGTTGATCGTCTCCTCGATCGTATGAGCCGACGCATCGTAGCCTGTGAACGTCCACTGCGCCTGCAGCAATCCGATCAGGAAGGCGAGTATGTAAGGCTTGTCGGAGAAGGTCTCGCCCACCTGGAACAAATAATCCGCACCGTTCAGGCCGCCGTTCGTGAAGAACGCCAGCGAGATGACCAGCACGCCGACGATAATGATGTGATACCAGGCGGAGAAGTCGTTCAATCGGGCGACGATCCGAATGCCCACATGGTTGAGAATGCCGTGGGTCAGCAGGATGACCGCAAACGCGATCAGCACGGTCGTATTGGTCGAGGCGTACCCGAACACCTGTCCGAGCAGCGGGTCCGCGAACAGGGCGACGGAATAGTCGATCCCCGCCACGATGCCGATCTGGCCGATCAGGTTGATCCACGCCGTGTACCAGCCCCATCGCTTGTTTTTCAGAATGGCCGCCCAGTGGTAGAGCGCGCCCGCCGTCGGAATCGCCGAAGCGAGCTCGGCCATGGCCGCCGCCACGAACATGACGAACAGAGCGACAATCGGCCAGCCGAAGCCCATCATGCCGGGTCCCCCGTAAGTCAGTCCGTGTCCGTAGAGCGAAACCGCGCCGGTGAGAATCGAAATGATCGAGAACGAGATGGCGAAGTTCGAAAAGCCGCCCATACTGCGGAGCAGCTCCTGCGCATAGCCGAATTTGTTTAAATCCTCTTTATCCTTTTCGAAGTCATGAGAATGAGTGCTCATTGAATCTCCTCCTTGGAAGGATCGCAGATTTACCTGTTCACAGCTCTTGCCGGCGGATTATTTCCCCAGGAAGCTTTCATGCTTGCTTTCATCGAACTCCCGAATGCTTTTGCCCGCAACCCGGACAATCCAAAGGGCAAACACACACGCCACCAGGATCAAGGTAACACCAATCGCCACGTTCATTCCCGCCACCTCCCTTATCCGTTTGTTATGCCCGCCCAGCTTGAAAAGCGCATGCCATTCCGTCTATTTAGAAAAGCTTCGGACCGAAGCGTTTTCCCGAGTTGCCGGTTCCATTCCATGGATTAGCGGCCTTAGCTATTAGGGGGATTAATTATAAATCCAGATTAACGCCGCTCGTCCGCTGCTCCAGCATTTTCTTCACGACAGTGCCGATATGAGCCCCGGCCTCGAGCGGCGGCGTTCCGCCCTGATGGATGTTGGAGATGACGGTGCGGTCGCTCTCGACCGTGCCTTTGCGCGGCCGGTAGCACATATACGCGCTCATCGACTTGGACGATACGAGGCCCGGCCGCTCGCCGATTAACAGTACGAATACTTCAGGCTGTAAAATATCGCCGATATGGTCCATAACCGCCACCCGGCCGCCGCGCACGAAAAACGGCGTTCCGGCGCTGAGCCCGTACGCCTTCAGCGAATCGAGCAGCGCCGGGTACACGTCGCGCAGGTTCGCGTCGACCGCGCTCGCGCTCAGTCCGTCCGATACGACGATCTGCACCTGTGCGTTCATCCGGCACGCCGAGCGGATTTTTTCGACCCCTTCATCGGTGACGATGCGTCCCATGTCAGGCCGCTTCAAATAATTTTCCGTGTTCTCGTAGCGCGTCTCCACAGTAAACAGGCCGTACTGCTCCAGAATGGCCGGGCTGACTTGTCCGTAGATCGAATCCACCGCAGCCGCATGATCGCAACGGAATTTCAGCATTTCCCTGGTGAGCGGCCTGGTGCCCGCCCGCCAAACGCCGATCCGCGCAGGGGTGGCGGCAATCAGCTCGTTCACGCCTTCCTCCCATTTGGGATCGGGCACCCTGGACGCGGCCGGACCGAAAAGATCCACAGGCGCAAGCGGCATCCCGCCCGCCTCGTCCCCGCCCGGCGAAGCCGCCGCCGCGATTCTTTTCTCCAATTCCGTCAACACGCCGTCCACCAGCCGTTCCAATGAGATCGTCCGCTCCATTCGGCAACACTCCTCCCTTCGTCCGCCGTCACATGAACAGCGTCGGATCCCCTGCGGCCGGCGTTAACCGCCCGTTCGCCATGATCCCCATTTCCTCCAGCCATCGCTCGAAATCCGGGGCCGGACGCAGCCGCATCGTCTCCCGCAGGGTTGCGATGTCATGGTAGCTGGTGGACTGGTAGTTCAGCATGCAATCGTCCGCCATCGGCACGCCGATGATGTAATTGACGCCCGCCGCCGCCAGCAGGACGGCGAGATTATCCATATCGTTCTGATCGGCCTTCATATGGTTCGTATAGCAAACGTCGACGCCCATCGGAAGCTGCTGAAGCTTGCCCATGAAATGGTCCTCCAGCCCGGCGCGGATGACCTGCTTGCTGTCATATAAATATTCCGGTCCGATAAACCCTACGACCGTATTGACGATAAAAGGCTTATATTTGCGGGCGAGCCCGTAGCACCGCGATTCAAGCGTTACCTGATCGATGCCGTGGTGCGCCTCCGCAGACAGCTCGGAGCCCTGCCCCGTCTCAAAATACCACAGGTTCGGACCGGTTCCCGTCCCTTCCCGCCGGATCAGCTCATCGGCCTCGTCGAGCAGGGCGATGTCGATGCCGAACCCTTTGTTGCCGTCCGCCGTTCCGGCCAGGCTCTGGAACACCATATCGGCCGGGGCGCCCTGCCGGATCGCTTTCATCTGCGTCTTGATATGCGCGAGCACGCAGTTCTGGGTCGGAATCCGCCATTGGTCCATCACTTCCTTGGTGGCGTTCAGCAGCTGCTTCACGCTCTCCGCCGAATCGATGACCGGATTGATCCCGAGCACGGCATCCCCGATTCCATAGCTCAGCGCCTCGAAAAGCGAAGCCTTCATCCCCTGGATGCTGTCCGTCGGATGATTCGGCTGCGCGCGCCCCGCCAGGACGCCCCGCTGTCCGATCGTAATATTGCAGTGCGACGTCACCTCCATCTTCGAAGCCGCCTGCACGAGATCAAGGTTGCTCATCAGCTTGGCGACGGCCGCCACCATCTCGCTCGTCAAGCCCCGGCTGATCCGGCAGATTTCATCGTTTCCCGTGGTTTGCTGGAGCAGGTATTCCCGGAGCTCGGCCACCGTCCAGCGGCGGATTTCGCCGTAAATCTTCTCGTTCACCGTCTCCTCGATCACCCGAGACACCTCGTCGGTTTCCGGAGGGAGCAGCGGATTGTCGCGAATATCCGCGAGCTTCAGGTCGGCCAGCACGAGCTTCGCCGCCATCCGCTCCTTCGCGTCTTCGGCCGCGATGCCGGCCAGCTGGTCGCCCGATTTCTCTTCGTTGGCCTTCGCCATTACTTCCTTAAGGCTCTTAAACTGAAACGTCTTGCCGAGCAATGCGGTTGTCAGCTTCAAGCATGCGTCCCTCCCACGGTCCTGTTGTGAAAAGCCAGCGTTTTGACTACGACGGGAATCATCACACCCGATATCGGTTCTCCCAAATCGATGTAATCCCCGTATTCGACACGAATCTGATCGATGCAGACGATGCCCGGCCTTCCCCCGCAGCGCCGGTCCAGCGATTGCCCCAACGCTTTGGCGAGATCGTTCTCGCAGACGACGACCATTGCCCGGCTGGCCGGAAAAGCTTCCCGGAACCGCTCGGCGAGCGCATCCGACAGCCATTGCAGCGATTCGTACGAGCAGTGCTTCATGCCCGATAAGGCGAGCGCAAAAGGCGGCGAGGCATCCTGCTCGAACAGGCTCGCGGCGGTCCGCATCACGCCGGCCGCCGCCTCCTTCAGCAGCGCTTCACGCGCCAGCATATGCGGCGAAATGTCGAGCTTCAGCACCGGCAGGTTGCGGATCGGCAGCAGTGAGGCGTCCAGATGGACGGTGGCGCCGCTGATTTCCGTGCTCTGCATGCCTGCCCCGATCACGGTCGCCCTGACCGTCTGGTCCGGCTGCGCCAGCCTGATCGGGTAACGTTCGCAGCATTGCCGGAGCGCATGCGCAAGCAGCGGGCCGATATCGCCGTGCACGGCCGTCTCGGCCAGGCTATCCGGCGCTTTTGCCGCCATGAGACCGCCTATGCCTCCCGATACCGTCCATTCCTCAAGGACGGGCACGGACGGCAGCGGATCGCCGAGCATCAGCTTGCGGATCGTTTCCTTCCCTCCCGCGGGGAGGGCACATCGGGCCAGATAATCGAGCATGTCGCGGCACATCGCCGCGCAAATTTCCCGCAGCAGCGGGAAGCCGACCGTCTGGCCGGGGGAGATGGCGAAGCCGCTCGCTTCCAACCAGGGCCGCAGCGACGGAGAGACGGCTTCAATGGTCCCGGCGGGGTCCACTTGTATCAGCCTGCCGCCTACATGAAACGTGACCGTGCCCGCCGGTTTCCCCCGTGCAAAAAAAGCAACGTTCGCCGTACCTCCGCCGACATCGAGATTCGCAACCGCGCCTCTCGTATGCATGGATCGCCGGTCGGCTCCCGCACCCTTGCCGGCCAGCAGCCCTTCCAAGTCGGCCCCGGCCGTCGCCACGACGAAATCCCCTGAGCGCTCTGCCAGCAAATGCACGATCCGGCTTGCGTTCTTCTTGTTCGCCGTCTCACCGGTAATGATGACGGCGCCAGTCTTCAAATCGCGCGGGCTGATTCCCGCCTTCTCATAATCCTGCGAGAGCAGCTCCCCTATCCGTTCCGCATCGATCTCGTCCTCGCCCAGCAGCGGCGTGCCGTGAATCGGGCTCGCATAGAGGAGCTCCCGCTCCACGATGTCGTAGCGGGGAAGGCTGAGCGCGCTCGAGGTGCGCGTCAGCTTCAACCGGCTCACGATCATTTTAGTCGTGCTCGTGCCGATATCGATGCCGACGCTCGTGATCCATTGATCCGGCATATGCGCTTCACCCGTTGTCCGGCAGAGACATGGAGGCCAATTGTCCCGGACCGTCTTGCAGAATGCACGCCGCCAGCCTGGACAGCGGCATCCGGAAGGCCATGCTGGCCATCCGCATTTTGCGGTACGCCTCCTCTTCTTCCAGCGCGTATGCTTTCATGACGATCCCCTTCGCCTTCTCGATCCGCTTGCGCTCCTCGATCGATTGCTTTAACTGCTGCAGATCGTGCTTAAGCGCATCCATCCGCTCCTTCTGGCTGAGCGCGATCTCGACCGCCGGGATCAGGTCGGCCTCCGACACCGGCTTGACCAGATAAGCTGCGACTCCGGCGCTGCGCGCGTCCTGCACCAGCTCCTTCTGGCTGTAGGCCGTCAGCAGCAGCACGGACGTGTCCTGCATTTTACGGATGATATGCGACGCTTTAATGCCGTTCATGACCGGCATCTTGATGTCCATAATGACGAGATCGGGCTTCAGCTTGGCGACGAGCTCGATCGCTTCTTGACCGTTTTTGGCCTCGCCGCCGATATGATAGCCTTCCTCCTCCAGCATTTCCCGCAGGTCCATCCGAATGATCGGGTCGTCATCCACCACGACGATCGAGTTTTTCACGGCTTGCCCTCCCTCAGGTTACGCTTTGGACAGCGGGAATGTAATCTGGACCTCCGTACCCCGCCCGTCGGAAACGATGCTCATCATGCCGTCGAGATTTTCCTGCACGAGCGTCTCGGTTATTTTCAGGCCCAGATGGCTCTTGCCGTCCGACGGCGATAGAGCCATGCCGGCGCCGTTATCGGACACCCGCACCCGGGCGATCGGCCCGTTGGAATGCAGGGCCACGACGATTTCTCCCGACTCCGCAGCCGCGAACGCATGCATGACGCTGTTCTGCACCAGCTCGTTGACGGCGAGCGCGAGCGTCGCCGCGACATCGGAAGGCAGCGCAAGCTCATCGCCCGTAATGGTAATGCGGATCGTCTGCTCGGGCTTGGCCGTAGACGAAACGATATTCTTCGCGATCCGTTCAGCGACATCGTTGAAAAAGATCGTATCGAGCCCTTCGAAGGCCAGCATTTCATGAATGACGGCGATGCTGTTGATGCGGTTGATGCTGTCGCGGTACACCTTCCGCACCTCCTCCAGCTTCGTCCTGCGCATCTGCAGGCGCAGCAGACTGGAGACGGTCTGCAGATTATTTTTCACCCGGTGGTGGATTTCCTGGATGACGGCCGATTTAATGACCAGCTGCTTCTCTTTCTCCTTCAAATCGGAGATGTCGCGAATCAGCATCAAGCCTCCCGCCGCCTTCTGTTCCCGGTGGATCGCCACCGCCTTCAGCTCGAATGCAACATTGCCCATTTGGAATTCATCGTGGCACACGCCCGTTCGTCCCAGCACACTCTCCCGCTTCAAACGGCCGAAGAACAGCTCGCCCATGCCCCGGCCTTCCACCGCGCCGGTATGCCCAAGCTCCTTCAGCATTTCGCGGGCCCGGGGATTGGCGTAGGTGAGGCGCTCCCGTTCATCGAAGAGCACGATCCCCTCATGCATCAGCGTCTGCATGCCGCCATCGATCAGCGCGGCGCCCAGCGTTTCGCTGAGCTGCTCCGTCGTCTCCAGCAGCCGCTCGACGTTCCGCTCCTGCCGCACCCGCTCGGAAATATCCTGCTCTATGATCAGCGCGCCGATCACTTTGCCGGCCTCGGAACGGATCGGCGTCACATTCTGCTGCATGACGATCTGCTCCTGCGAAATGCCGCGCGACCCGATCACCGGCCGCCCGCTGACGAGACAGAACATGACGGCAGGCTCGTTCTCCGCATGCGCATATTGCCCGACGACCGACGTCTTGTAGAGCGACGGGGCGGTGGCCGGGTGCGCCTGCGCGACAACGAGCGCGGCATCCGAATCCGGCAGCGGACAGTCGATGAACACATCCGCTTGGGACACGTCGGCAAGCTGCTGCAGATGACGCGACAAATCTTCAATAACAGCCGTTTCCTCCGGCGTCAGTCCGGTTCGCTCCAGGCATATTTCCGTGACAGATATCATGGCAAATCCCCCGTCATTAAAGGAATTTTTGATTCCATTGTCACACAGCCGGGACGTTAACGAAACCATTTTCACAAAATAATGCCGCCCGTCTCCCGCCGCCTGACCGTAAGCGCCGCGAGCCATTCCCTTCTATTGCCCGATCAGTTTCCACAGCCGCTCCTTCAGCTCCTCAACGCCCTCCCCGGTTGCGGAAGACGTCGGATAAATGTCCCCGCCCGGCAGCGACTGTCCGAGAAGCGCGGACGCCCTTTGCGCATCGGCATCGGGATGATCGATTTTCGTCACCGCCCCGACCGCCGGCACAGGAAACCCGCTCGCAAATCCCGGCGGAAAATAATTTCGGCTGCGCGTGGCGTCCTGCACAAGCAGAACGGCCGCAGCCTCGTGCGAGGTTGCCATGAGCGAACGGTAATAAAGTGGATTCTCGCTGTATTCGCCCGGCGTATCGATGAGCCATTCACGGTAGACCAGGCTCTGCGTTTTGGCCGCGGATTCCGGGCGCGAATCGCCGAACAGCGCCTTGACGAGCGACGATTTGCCTGCCCCGACCGCACCGATGATCATCACCTTGCGCATCGGCTCACGACCTTGTCAGCGGAGCGGTGGAGAATTTGAGCTTATCGCGCAAAAAGCCATTGACCGCCTCGATCGCCATCTCGACAGCCGCCACCTCCCCGGTAATGACGAGCGAGCCGGTGAACCGGTCCAGATAACCGATGCCGACCGGCGCCGCCTTGGTGGCCACATCGGCTGCGATTATCGCGGTCTCCGTCGGCGTCAGCGTCAGAATGCCAAGCGCGCTTGCCTCCTCGATACCGAGCTTCGTATACAGCACCGGATCGGGATTGGCGATGACATGAGCGAGCGTCAGCTGCTTGCCTGGCACATATTCCTGGATGACCCGCTGCTTCTCCTGCTCCATGCTTCACGCTCCCTTATTCCGCATCCTCTTCGACCTCATAATTGTCGACGATGCCGACGACCATCGCGTCGATCGGCACGGTTCTGCCGCTGAACAGCACGCGCGCCGGACTTCCCCGGGACACGATCACTCGCTCGCCGACGCCCGCGCCAATGCGGTCCGCCGCGATGACCGTCTGCCCCGCTTCGCGCTCCTTGAAATCGATCGGCATGACGACCAGCAGCTTCAGGTTGTCCATGCCTTCCTCTTTTTGCGTCGCCCAGACGCTGCCGATCACTTTTCCGAGAAACATGGGACCTCACCTTTCCTCCGCGTTTACGGCGATGCCTTTCTCCCTCAGCAGATCCTTCGCCAGCGGCGATAATATCGTCCCTTGGCCCAGCGTTAACCGGGTAAATTCACGGCTCTTGAGCTGCTGCCTCACCCAATCGGCGGACAGCAGCTTTCCTTCGAACGTCACGCTGCCCGCGGCGCCTCCGGCTTCGCCCCGCCGTGCGTCGGCCGAGATTTCGGACGACCCGTCCGCCGAAGCGGCGGCGGTTTGCTTGCGCGCAGCCGGAAGCTTGCGGACGACCTGCTCGGCAAGCCGCTTGAGCGGCGCGAACTCGATGCCGTACGTCTGCATTTCCATTTTGTAATAGTCGAAAAGCTTTCCATAAGCCGCCGGCAGCTCCAGCGTTTTCAGCGTGCGCCGGTCCGCCCGCTTCAGGCCCGGTATATCCTCGCCGACCAGCACGAACTTCCCCAACACCAGCGCGGCGAAAATAATTTCCGACTTGACCGTTCCCTTCATGCCGAGCGACACTCGGCCCGCATTATCCAGATCGATCTCGGGTACGACGATGCCGTCATACGCCATCGGCACCTCAATCGGGGCCGGCGCGAATTCATCGGCTGCGATAACCTTGCCCGGACCGCCCGTCTCGACCTTGTGCTTGCCAAGCCAGGCCGACGCTTCGCCGTCCAGGAACAGGATGTCGTGGCGGATGCCGTGGTTTTGCAGCAATATAAAATGATCCGTATACGCTTCATGCGCGGCTCCGTCATCGAGCACGTACAGCACCTTCGGCGGCTGGACCGTTTCCGCTTCCAGCTTGGCGACAAGCTCGCGGACGATCGATTCGACCATTCGTTTGATCTCCATCTGCGGCTACCCCCTAACGGAACCCGTAATCTCGCCGTTCTTGCCGATCATGCGGACGGCATCCCCGGTGCTCAGGCCGGCCGCGTTCGCTTCGTCCGTATCGATATGAAAATCGAGGGTGAAGCGCTCGTTTACCCGGATCGCCGCCTCCGCAAAAATAACCGGCCGTTCTCCCGTCGTCTGGAGGATGAGGCGATCCCCCTGCTCGACGCCGAACCGCATCGCATCGCTCGGCGGCATGTGCACGTGGTTTTTCGCTACGATCAGCCCTTCCGGCAAGACGACCGTTCCTTTCGCACCCGCCAAGGTAATACCGGGTGTGCCCTCCGTCTGTCCGGACAGCCTGACGGGCGGGTGAACGCCGAGCGCAAAGCCGTCCGTGCGTGAAATCTCCACCTGTGTCGCTCCGCGGGACGGCCCGAGAATGCGGACGTTCTGAATGATGCCCTTCGAGCCGATCAAGGTCACCGTTTCGTGCGCGGCGTATTGACCCTTTTGCGACAGCTCCCGCATAGGGGTCAAGCTGTAGCCGCGGCCGAATAAGGCTTCGACATGCTCCGGCGACAAATGCGCATGTCGGCTGGATACGCCTACGGGAATGTGCAGGTTGCCCGCTTCCGTCCGTCCGGGCAGCTTGGCCGGCTCCTCCCCGCACCGCCGGATCGGGATGCCTCTTCCCTTGAGGAAATCCGCCGCGGCAGGCGTCAGCTTATCCCCTTCGGCGACCGGAAACGGATCCGGAATGCCTTTGATGAGCAGGGCACGGAGCGACGTTTCCGTAATGAGCGCCATCGCTCCGCTTAACCTTCAAGCTTCGGCAGAATAAATTCAATGTCCGAGTGCGGCCGCGGAATGACATGCACCGAAACAAGCTCCCCCACCTTCTCGGCAGCGGCCGCTCCCGCGTCGGTAGCCGCCTTGACCGCGCCGACGTCGCCTCTTACCATCACGGTAACCAATCCGCCGCCGACGTGCACCTTGCCGACCAGCCGGACGTTCGCCGCCTTCACCATCGCGTCCGCCGCTTCTATCGAGCCTATCAAGCCTTTCGTCTCCACCATTCCCAATGCCGCCAGTTCTCCCGCCATTTCGAATACCTCCCCATTTTTTTAGCTGCCGGATCAGCGTTGGTTTCACCGGTTTTCCGGTCGGCCGCACTGCGTTTCGTTTCGTTTGCATTTCGTTTGCGTTTTGTTTGCGTTTCGATTCGGTTATTTCGCCTGCATCTCGGACAGCACGCTTTTCACGATTTGCATCACTTCTTCCCGCGAGATGCCGAGATCGCTGCGGGTCGCCAAAGTCTTTTCGACCCGCTCAGCCGCCTTTACCGCTTCCCCATCCTCAGTCACCATGTCGCGGATGCCGAACGCCACCCGCTTGATATTGAGCAAGTGCTGCGGCCCGATGTTGTCCGATGTGATGTTATTGCCGAACGAGCCGCAGCCGAGCGTCATGGATGGCAGGATGCCCGTCGTGGCGCCGATTCCCCCGAACGTCGTGCCCGCGTTGACCACAATGCGCGAGGCCGGCTTTTCCAGCCCGAATGCCTCAATGACCGGCAAGTCCTCGCAATGAATGCCGAGCGTATGGCCGAGTCCGCCGAGCTCCAGCAGCTCGATGCAGCGCCGGCAGCCCTCCTGCCAATCGTTCACGGTGTAGAGCGCCAGCACCGGGCTGAGCTTCTCAATCGACAGCGGATGCTCGAGCCCGACCGCCGTCTCCTCCGCAATCAGCACCTTGGCGCCTTCGGGAACCGTGATGCCGGCCATGCCGGCGATTACCTGCGGCGATTTGCCGACCACCTTCGGGTTGAGCCCTTTGCCGATCATCAGAATCGCGCCAACCTTCCGTTTGTCCTGTTCATTCAGAAAATGGGCGCCCTGCCGCTTCAGCTCCCCCACAAAACGGTCCTTCACCGCCTGATCGACGACCAGCGCCTGCTCGGAGGCGCAAATCGTGCCCCAGTCGAACGTCTTGCTCTGCATAATGAGGCGCGCCGCCTTCGACGTGTCCGCGCTGCGGTGAATGTAGACCGGCACGTTTCCGGGTCCGACGCCGTAGGCCGGCTTGCCGGAGCTGTAAGCGGCTTTGACCATCGCCGTGCCGCCCGTCGCCAGGATGAGGTCGGTCAGCTTATGCTTCATGAGCTCATTGACCGCTTCGATGGAAGGCTGCGAAAGGCAGTGGATCAGCCCGGCGGGCGCTCCCGCCCTTTCCGCGGCATCCCGCATAACCTTCGCCGATTCCTGGGAGCAGCGTACGGCCGCCGGATGAGGGCTGATGACGATCGCATTGCGCGCCTTCAGCGCGATCAAGCATTTGAACAGCACGGTCGACGTCGGGTTGGTAGAAGGAATGATCGCCGCCACAATCCCGACCGGCTGGGCCACTTCCCAAACCTTGCGTCCTTCATCCCGGCGGATGATGCCGACGGTCCGCATATCCTTGATCGCTTCATAGACATCGCGGGCGACGAATAAATTTTTTATTTTTTTGTCAGCCGGCTTGCCATAGCCCGTCTCTTCGACGGCCAGCGCGCCGAGCCGTTCCGCCTCCGCTTCGGCCGCCCGCGCCATCGCGCCGACGATCTCGTCGATCTGCTTCTGCGTCATTTTTTCAAGCTGCGCCTGGGCCGTCTTCGCCTCCTGCAGCGCAAGCCGAACGTTCTGAATCGCCATCAAGTCATTGTCCAGCTTCACGATGATCCTCCACCCCCTTCACCGTCATTCCGCAACGGGTCAACCGGTTGTCCGGCTTCACCGCCGCCTGCCTTAACCTTCTCAGACGGCGTTGCGGGGCCTGGCGAGCCGGATTTCGCCCCCTTGGCCGGCAGGGCCCCCGGAAGCTGTCCGTCCGCCGGCTGCTGCTCATCTGCGGGACCCGGGTCCTCCCGGCGAATAAGCGACCGGAGAAATTGAAGCACCGCATCATCCGGGCGCGGAATAACATGCGAGCCGAGCAGCGTGCCGATTCTGCGCGCCTCCGCCTCTCCGGCTTCCACCGCCGCTTTTACCGCCGCCACGTCGCCCAGCAGGTAGATCGTCACGATCCCGGCGTCCGCTTTCTCGTAGGCCGTCACCTGCACATCCGCCGTCTTCGCAGCCGCATCCGCGGCCGCCACCAAGGCGGGGATGCCGAGCGTCTCAATCATGCCTACCGCCGGCAATTGTCGGTTCATTTCTCATCACCTCCTTCTTCCGTCACCCGAACCGTTTCGGGTCCTTCGCCACCGCGCCGACCGCAGCCGCAAAAGCTTCCGCCGCAGCCGCGCACGCCGATTGGCTGCCCGTAAGCAAGCCGCCCGCAAAGTTCGTCTCGGTAGGCGGCCCGTAAAATTGGCAGAGCCGAACGTCCGCCGCCTTCAGCGCGGCATCAACCCCGCAGATCGCTTCAAGCGGCGGCGCAATCAGATAGGCCAGCGGCTCTCCTTCCGGTATATCCGCGATTCGCGACAGATAAGACCCCGTGCGGGAGACGACATGGGCGTAATAGGCATGGGTCGCCTCTTCATTAAGCGCGTAAAAGCAAGCCCCATGAGCCATCAGCTCGACAGCCGCCTCCAGCCCGCTCCTCACCTCGGCAGGCGTCGCACCGCCGATGATGCCGA
>NZ_KK082148.1:0-19647 GCF_000598065.1 Paenibacillus darwinianus
CGGGATACCCGCGCTCGGCCAGCCGCTCCAGCAGCTCCGTCTTCCCCGAGCCGGTATAGCCGTTGATCACATAGCATGGCGGCAGCGCGGTGAAGCTTTCGAGCGTTTCCACGACCCACTTTCGGTAAGCGCGGAAGCCGCCGGCGAGGCGCAGCATCCGCAGCCCCATCAGCGAAGCCAGCGTCGCCGACGTCCGGCTTCGCATGCCGCCGCGCCAGCAGAAGACGACCTTGCGCGGACCGTCCGCCCCGCCGATCGCCCGCACGAAATCCGGCAGCTTGCGTGAGACGAGCTCAAGCCCTTTATCCTTCGCCGCATCGACGCTTTCCTGCTTGTACAGCGTTCCAACAGCGGCCCGCTCCTCATCGTCGAACAGCGGAATGTTGATGCTGCCCGGAATCGTTGCCTCCTCGAACTCGGACGGAGAACGGACGTCGATCAGGGAAACCTCTCCCTTGCGCTGAAGCTCGAGCAGCTCCTCCACGGTAATATCCTGAAACATATCGTTGACAGCTCCTTTGAAGTGGTCCTGCGATTGCCTGTTAACGGCTACTCGTTCACAACGGTAATGTGTCCGGGCTGCCCGGCGGTAACCTCGCCGATCATATGCGCGTCGACGCCCGCCTCCCGCAGCTTGCCGAGCAGCTCGTCCGCTCCGGCCGGTTCGACGGAAATCAGCAAGCCGCCGGATGTGACCGCGTCGCACAGAATCCATTGATCGATCTGATCGATGCGCTCATCGAACGTGACCGAGCCCTCCAGATGGGCGTAGTTGTTCTTCGTCCCGCCCGGCACGAAGCCCGCTTCCGCCAGCTCGCGCACCCGCGGCAGCACCGGCACCCTGGACTTCGAGAGCCGAATGCCCGCTCTGCTGCCCTTGGCCATCTCCGAGGCGTGCCCGAGCAGGCCGAAGCCGGTGACGTCGGTGCAGGCGTGCACCCCGTAAGGCTCCATCGTCTCGGCCGCCGTCTTGTTCAGCGTGGTCATGACGCGCGTCACCTGCGCGACCTCTTCCGCGCTCAATTGGTCCTTCTTGATGGAGGTCGTGAGAATGCCGACGCCGATCGGCTTGGTGAGAATAAGCTTATCCCCCGGCTGTGCGCCGGCATTCGTCCGCACCTTCGCCGGATGGACCAGCCCGGTTACCGCCAGCCCAAACTTCGGCTCTTTATCGTCGATGGAATGTCCGCCGACGAGCGTGGCGCCGGCCTCCTTCACCTTATCGGCTGCGCCGCGCAAAATATCGGCCAGCACCTGCTTGTCGAGCGTATGAATTGGAAAAGCGACGATATTCAACACCGTCAGCGGTTTGCCGCCCATCGCGTAAATATCGCTGATCGCATTCGCGGCGGCCACCTGGCCGAAATCGTACGGATCGTCGACGATCGGCGTGAAGAAATCGACCGTCTGCACAAGGGCCAGCTCGTCATTCAGTTTAAACACGCCGGCGTCGTCGCTCGTATCGAGCCCGACGAGCAGATCCGGGTTGGGCTCCGCCGGAGGCAGGCTGCGCAGCACCTGCGCCAGATCGGCCGGCCCGATTTTGCAGCCGCAGCCCCCCTTGCTCGACAGGCTGGTCAATTTGATTTTCGCGGTTTCAGACATCTTCCTCATTCCTTCCTTTCTTTCCTTCAACGGTTATCGTTTCGCCGCCATCCTCTTCGTCAGGCGGATATATGGCGCGCAGCTCCGCCTCGCCCAGCTCGTCCGGCGGACCGTCGAATGTGATCCGTCCGTCTGTCAGGCCGATAATGCGGGTCGCATATGCGCGGGCCATCGCCACATCGTGCAGGTTAAGCACGACGGTCACGCCCCGCTCCCGGTACAGTCCGGCGATGAATGTCATGATCCGTGCGGCCGTCACCGCGTCGAGGCTCGATATCGGCTCATCCCCGAGCAGCAGCGCGGGCTGCTGCATGACGACGCGCGCAATGGCGACGCGCTGCTTCTGCCCGCCGCTTAAATCGTCGACGCGTCTGCCGGCGTATGCCTCAAGGCCGACCTCGCGCAGCGCCGCCATCGCCCGCGCCTTGTCCTCGTTCGAGAAAGCGCCGGTCAGGCTGCGCCAGCGAGGCATGTCGGCGAACCGGCCTGCGGCCACGTTCGTCAGCACGGTAAGCCGCGGCAATAGATTGAAATGCTGGAACACCATGCCGATCTCGCCGCGGATGCCGCGCAGCTCCCGCGCGTTCATCCCCGTAATCGCGCGGCCGTTCCAGACGATCTCGCCGGCGTCGGGCTCGACCAGCCGATTGATGCAGCGGACCAGCGTCGATTTGCCGGCCCCGCTGCGGCCGAGCACGGCCACGAACTGCCCCGTCTCGACCTGCAGATCAATCCGGTCGAGCGCCGGCTTCAGCTCTCCCTTATAGGTTTTGCTAATCGCCTTCAGCTTCAGCAGCTCACTTCACCCGCTTTCGGATCAGCGCGCCGAGGTAGTCGACGCCCGTTACCATCGCCATGATGAGAAGAACCTCGAACGTCACCTTCTCATAGGCAAACATTTTGAAATCATTAAACAGCATTTGGCCGATGCCTCCCGCCCCCACGATGCCGAGAATCAGGCTGGTCCGGATCGCCACCTCAAGCCGGTAAAAATAGTGGGACAGCACAAGCGGGGCCATCTGCGGAACGATGCCGTACAGCGCGACGTGCAGCCTCGTCCCACCGACGGCCTTGACCGCGTCCTGCGGCCCTTCGTCGGTCGCCTCGATCACCTCGGACAGCAGTTTGCCGAACACGCCCACGTTGTGGATAATAAGACCCATGACTGCGGGCATCGGTCCGAGGCCCAGGGTCGGTATGAACACAAGCGCCAGCACAAGCTCGGGTATCGAGCGCGTAAAATTGAACAAGGCGCGGGTAGCGTCGTAAATCCAGCGCGCCGGCGCCCAATTCCGGGCGGCGAAAAAACTTCCCGGCACGGCGATGACGAGCGCGGCAAGCGTGCTGAACACGGCGATTTCCAGCGTGCCCCGCATCGCTTCGAGCGCGATCCGCCAGTCGGACGCATCAACGGGAAACCAGTGATCGGCGATAAAGCGTACGGTGTTGCCCAGGTCGCGGAAGGAAGAAGGCGTCATGCCGACTCCCGATCCCGACCACCAAAGCAGGACAACCACCGCCGCCGCGACAACCATTTTTTTCATCGCCGTTACTGCCCAGGCTTCAAACGCCCGTCCTCTATGGCCGCTTGCCGGATTGCCGCATAGTCCTCGTCGCTCGCTTCCGTGAAGCCGCTGGCGCCGCCGAACGCGCTGAGAATGTCGGGATCCGTTATTCCCTTCATCGCTTCCCGGATGGTTGCAATCTCTTCATCGGAGAAGGTGTCCACCACGGCCCACGGATATTGGAAAAGCGCCTCCGACTGCCAAATCGTCTTGATCTTCCTTCCGTCCACTTTGCCCTGCTTCACTAAACTATTGTAATAGGCGCTGTCAATCGCCCCCACATCCTGCTGCCCGTTCTGCACCGCAAGCGCCGTAGCCGTATGGTCGCCCGTATAAGTAACGCTTTTGAATTTGTGTTCCTGTTGGGACTTGAAGACGTCCGCCTTCTTAAGCGCAATGCCCGGGATCAGACTGCCGGACGTCGAGTTGATATCCCCGAATGCGAACCGGATGTCGCCGGATTGCGCCACCACATCCTCGATTGAGGCGTAGGGGGAGTCCGCAGGCGCGATGAGATAAGAATAATAGTAAGGCTTTCCTTCGATAAGCTGCGTGACGACCGCTTGAACGCCGTAGCGCTCATGTGCCTCCACATACGTCAGCGGCCCAAGATAGGCCATTTGCACCTTGCCGGCGCCCATTGCTTCCACAACGCCGTTGTAATCCGGATATACTTCCGCCCTCGCCTTCCTGCCAAGCTTCTCCGCCAATATGGCTGCCAGCTTGTCCGCCCCCAGCTTCATTTCATTGCTTCCCTGCGCGGGAATGACGCCGATCAGGATTTCCTCCTGCCGCTGCGCGTTGTCCCCTGTCCGATTCGCTGCCGTGCCCGGTTCCGGCTTATTCGCATTGCCGCAAGCCGTCACGAGCAGGCCCAAGATCAGCAGACATGTTAATACCGAAAAGGATTGTCGTTTTCGGAACATTCCGGCCTCTCCCCCTGTCAAGTTATCATTCAGTTCAATAATTGAGATTAACACAGTTTCGACCGAAAAAAAAGAAAACGCCGCATACCGTACTCCACCTCGGCACAGCTGTCAGGGTTCGGACAGATGAAAATATGTTTTTGACAAATTACGACATATTCTATTATGATAGGTTATAACTATATACCTATGGCAAACTCGTCCGAAAGGCGGGGACGCAAAACCACAGGTCTTCCGCCGATTCGGCGATGATGGCTGGGCTGCATGCAGAGAACACATCCTTTCGGTTGTGTTTTTTTTGTGTGTATCATCATTTATACCAAAGCGGGGTCGTTATGTTTATTAAAGGCAAAAACCCATCTGCATCCTTCACTTCCGTTGGTTATCTGATCCTGTTGATTGCGCTGGCGTGTATCGGAAATGCTGTTAAGGTTTCGTTGTTTTTTGGCGTGGACCTGCTGTTCGGCAGCGTTTTCGTCCTGTTGATTTTAAGACTATACGGATTCAAATGGGGGTTAATCGCATCCATTCTGGCAAGCAGCGTAACCATTTTTCTATGGAATCATCCTTACGGCATGATTGCTTTCATTCTGGAAACGGTATTTATCGGTGCTTTTTACCGAGGGAAGATTGGCAATAGCATTCTCTTGACCGCGCTGTACTGGATGATTCTCGGCACGCCTTTGATCTGGTTCGGCTACCATGTCAGGATGGACATGAATACGACGGCGACGATATTGGTCATTCTGAAGGACGCAGTCAACGGCATATTCAATGCATGGATGGCAACCCTTCTGTACACTTATTTCCCTTCACCCGCTTGGCCGGGTGCGCAAGCCAGAAAATCGAAGCGCCATTTTTACGACATTCTTTTTATGATCTTCACCGGTTTAATTATTTTTCCGCTGCTGGTCGTTACCGTCATATTCGGATGGCAGGAGTATCATAAGACCGACCGGGAGATTCGGGATACGATCGAACGCCAATCCGAAATCATCCGCAACGATATCGTCGGCTGGAGAATAACCCATCTGCAGGCCATCGAACAATTAGCGGTGATAGCTTCCGGGGAACAATCGAACGACCGGGCCTTGCTGCAGAAACTTACCGCCAATCTGAAGCGGGTGTTTCCTGATTTTCGCAATATCTATATTGCCGACGCTGCAGGCACGACCATCGCTTTCGATCCTATTCAGAACGAGGAGGGCCTGTCAAATTTGGGTTTGAATTATGCCGACCGATCTTACTTTAAACAGTCCAAAAGCAGCCTCCGGCCCGTCATAACCGACGTTTTTTGGGGAAGGGGCGGCGTTTCCGAACCGATCGTCAGTATTACAGCTCCGATCGTCGACGGCGGCCGTTTCAAGGGCATCGTATCCGGCGCATTGAATCTTCGCTACATCAAAAACCGAATCGAAACACTCACCCAAAATGACCGGATGGACATTACGATCGTCGACCGCAACCGGCAGGTCATCGCAAGCACGCGCAACGGCCTTCACGCCATGCAGCCTTATGATTGGAAGCAAGGCGGAGACATATACGAATTAGCCGACGGCCTCTACCAATGGTTCCCGGATAACGTCAAAAACCCGATGACCCTCTGGGGGAAATCAGGTTACGTCAAGCTTATCGACTTGTCGGCTGACGGGAGCCGGGATTGGACCATTGTGGTCGAATCCAAGGTAGCGCCTTATCGGGACGCCCTGTACAGCTCTTATATAAAAATCCTGAGCGTTCTGCTGCTGTTCGGACTGATTGCGATCGCCGCGGCGATCCTGCTCAGCCGGCTCATCATACGTCCGATCTCCGGTCTGGCGGATGCGACGACCGATCTGCCCGGCAAAATTGCCGATAACAAGCCTTTTAATTGGCCTGAAACCTTGTTCCACGAAATTTCCGTACTGACCGCCAACTTCAAGAGCATGTCGGAAAAGCTCAAAACAATGTTCGCCGAAATTCGGCATCTCGCTTATTACGACAGCTTGACCGGCCTGCCTAACCGAGTTTTGTTCAATCAGGAGCTGGAGCACGTGCTGGAACAGTCAAGCCGGGAAAACTACCGATCGGCCGTCCTTTTCATCGATCTGGACCGGTTTAAAGTGGTGAACGATACGCTCGGCCACCGACAGGGCGACCGACTATTACAGCAAGTCGCTTTGCGGCTGCAAAGCTGCATCGGGCCGAAGGACATTCTTTCCCGCATGGGCGGCGATGAATTCACGGCCGTAATCCCGCAGACGAACCGTGAGCAAATGACCCTTGCCGCGCAAAAAATACTCGACGCGTTCATCCTGCCGTTCGATCAGGACGGTCATGAAATGTTCATTACGCCAAGCATCGGCATCAGCCTGTATCCCGACGACGGCCGGGAGCAGCAGGAACTGATCAAACGCGCCGACCAGGCGATGTACGCCGCCAAGGAAAAGGGCAAAAACATGTATCACTTTTTCACAGCGGAAATGTCCGCATCGTCCTCCAATAAAATGGTGCTCGATACGATGCTGCATAAGGCGTTGGAACATGACGAATTCGAGCTGCATTACCAGCCGAAAATGAATCTGAGAACAAACTCCTTCACAGGTTTGGAGACGCTGATTCGCTGGAGGCATCCGCAGCGGGGCTGGATTTCTCCTGCGGAGTTCATACCGGTCGCCGAAGAAACGGGCATGATCAACCCGATCGGAGAATGGGTATTGCGTACGGCCTGCGCCCAAAATAAAGCCTGGCAGAATGCCGGCTACACGCCTTTTGCCGTATCGGTGAATCTATCCGTGCGCCAGCTCCGGGAGCAAAACCTGCTTGAGCTCGTACCGCAAATTCTGAAGGAAACCGGGCTGAAGCCGCAATACCTGGAACTGGAAATTACCGAGAACCTGAGCATGCACAATATGGACTATGCTTTAAGCATTCTGCACAAGCTCAAAAAGCTGGGTGTCAAAATCGCCATGGACGACTTCGGCACCGGCTATTCTTCGCTGAGCTATCTGAAGAAATTTCCGATCGATCATCTGAAAATCGATCAATCGTTCATTCGGGATATTCAATCCGAGGATGACTTGCCGATTGTGAACGCGATCATATCGATGGCGCACAGTCTCGGCATGATCGTCATAGCGGAGGGAGTGGAAACGGATGTGCAGGCCCAACTGCTGCACGAAATGAAATGCGATGAAATCCAGGGCTATCTGGTTAGCCGGCCGCTTCCGGCCGAGCACATCGAAAAGCTTTTCACCGCCAAGGATTGGCATACGAGCTCGGCGTAACCGGGCTGGGCTTTTATACAAGGAACAACGGCTCCGGGCGATCTCGGCGTTCATCCGGCAAATCTATCGTGATGCTACGGATCGTTTCCGATCTGGATGAATAACGGGGAGGCCTCGCCGTACTGCCACGCAAGCCGGGGGGGAGCGCGGCGGGTTGGTCCGCGACGTCTTATCAGCACAAACAGGAAAACCATAGGCGACCTTGATTAAAATACCGAGAGAAATTCCTGTTGCATAGCGACTTGCCGCGGCGCTTCGCCGGGGCACATCGCCGGGGACACATCGCCGGGGACACATCGCCGGGGACACATCGCCGAGGCGCTTCGTCGCTGGGGCGCCTTTGAGCCTTACTTATTTAGGTCTTGCCCACTGCTATATTTAGATTTATAGCTGTATTTTCGCATCAAATACCTGGCATTTTCCCAATCATTATACTATAATATGGATAAAAACGACGAAGAACGTCCCTTTCTACTCCGAATTGTGATCCCATGCGGGTCACGGTTCAGACGAGCGGCGAGGGGCGTTTTCTTATTTTTCGCAGAGGGTGAAACAAAATAACATTTGAACAAGCGCATGCGTCATTTATTCAGCATCATCTAGCGAGCAGGTCAGGAGAACAGTGCCCGATTGGCGGGGAAGATCGTATTTTGACAGACTTTGCCTGGCTGCCGGGTTTCGTGAAAATACTGATTGAGATCAAAGGCTACGCCGCACATGTCCGGGAGATGGATGTATCTGCTCATCATCCGTGTTAATCCATCACAAACTTCCTGGTTTTCTCCTGCAGCGTCTCCGACAGCTCCGTCAGGGCGAGCGCCGAGGCCGCCGTCTCTGCCATGGAGGCCATCTGCTCCTCAGCGGCCGCCGCTACCTGCCGCGCCATCTCGAGGTTGGCCGTCGACACGCGCGCAACCTCTTCGATCGTTGCGAGGATTTGCTCCGAACCGGCGGACACCTGCTCGGAAGCGGCCGATACATCCTCGATTTGCGCGGATGTCGTATGCATGGCATCTCTGATCAGCTTGAAGGTGTCGCCGGTTTGCATAAGCAGCTCCCGCCCGTTATTCACCTCATGCAGGCTGGTCCGGATCGAGCTGACGATATCGGTCGTGCTGCCTTGAATTTGTCCAATCAGCAAGGATACCTTGCCGGTCGATTCCTGGGTCATCGACGCCAGCTTCTTCACCTCGCCGGCGACTACCGCAAACCCTCTGCCATGCTCGCCAGCGCGGGCGGCCTCAATCGATGCGTTGAGCGCCAGAAGATTGGTTTGCTCGGATATTTCCGCAATCAATCGGACGATCTGGCCAATCTCTCCCGCCTGGCGTCCAAGCTCGTCGACCTGCCCGGCCGACAGCTGAACGGTCCGCTGGATGCCGTCCATTTGTTCAACGGTCCGCTGCATGGAGTCGTAGCCGTTCTCCACATGCCCCATCGTCTCCCCGGCAATATCCGCCACCTGGCCCGCCGACTCAGCGATCCGCTGGATGCCGACCGTAATTTCATTCATTGATCTTACGCATTCCTCGGTGCTTCTCGTCTGGGTATCCGTTCCGGTCGACACGGCCTCAATCGAGCCCGCAATCTGGCGCGCCGCGCCGGATGTTTGCTCAGCGCTTGCCGTCAGCTCCTCGGAGCTGGCCGCAACCTGTTCGACCGAAGCCTGCAACTGATAAATAAGGTCATGCAGCTGCGACCGCATCCCCTCAAAAGAAACCGCCAATTCCCCGATCTCGTCACGGTTGCGGATGACGATATCGGACTTCCTCAAATCGCCATCGGCGATGCGCTTGGCCAGCGAGGTCAGCCGGCCGATCGGCTTGGACAGATGACGTGCGATCAGGATGCCCAGCATAGCCGCCGCGACCACGGAGATGATGCTAACCGCCAGAATTGTCGCATTGATTGCTTTCACAAGCGTCCGGTTCTCGGATAAGCCTTCATCCATCAGCTGCTGCTGGTCGGAGGCGAGCTTATCCGCAATCGCCGACATCTCTCTGCCCAGCGGAAAAAGATCCGAATACGCAGCGGATTTCGCGTTCAACAGCGAGGGCATCCCGAAAACTTCCGCGCTTTGCGCCAGATATGCCTTATTCAAATCAGCCAATATGGCCAACCGCTTCTTACGTTCCTCAAGTCTGACCATGCCCTGCGCAGCCTGTATTTTATCCGCGACTATGGCGTTGGAGTCGAAAACCTGCTGCTTCGCTTCCTCGTCCCCGGTCAGCAAGTAATCCTTTACACTGTTGTTTTGCTGGATCGCTTGCGCCTGAATCGTTTTCATTTCCGACAGGATCGCCGCTCTTCGCTGCAACAGATCATCATAGGATGCCGTCAGCCGCGATAGCGAGATTAACGCCGCGGCGCTTCCGGCCAGCAGCAGCAGAACGACGATTCCGAAGCTGCCGTTAAGCTTTTTGCTGATGTTCAACTTCACTTTAACGCTTGCCGGTAACTTGTGCTTCATGCTCCACCTCATCGTGCACACACTCCAATTGTCGTCTTACCACACAGAAAAGCCTCCCGAAAAAGGAGGCCTGCGGTCTCTTTTCGGCAGCTGGCTGGCATAACGCTTCACCGCGTGTTAGCCCCTATAGCTTTGCGGCCCTTCCTTTCGGCAGGTGTGCCTTTACCTGTGCGATAGGTAGTCGTATGACCTGCGGCTTCCGCCGCCAATGCTAACAATGCAGACTTCCAGTATAGTCCAACTGAACCAAAAAAACAATCACCATTCGCTTGCAACCTCCGCCTGCAGCGAGTCGGCATCGCGCGCAGGACAACTGGTTTGGCCGCATTCGGTTCGGGTAACAAAAGTAGCCCACAGCCTCGCTTCTCGACAAAAAAAACTCTTTTACGCACCACAGTTTGACAACCTTTTCAGCGATTCTCGTATATCGTTGTACAAAAAGAATAGGAGAAGAACTATGCAAATCAAAAAAAAATCAGACATCGAACTGATCTTGGACAGCTTTCCCGGGATTGCGAATTGGGATGAAGAGCGCGAGAAGCACTACCTTGTTTTTGAGGACCGCAAACGCGGCGGCCAGTGGACCCTGATGCGCTATGGAGACGGTCAATTCAGCCTTCATGGGCGCGGAGAAGATTACATAGACGGGGATGAAATGATGTTTGAAGATCGCGATGCCGTCGCGTCGTTCTTGTGGGACAACCGCTCCGCCTACAACGCTGCCGTTAAACAGCTTGTTCAAGTGTAGCAACACGAGCAAATAACCACGCCGCAGTGGCGTGGTTATTGGCTGTCCAGCGTAATTAGCGCGATTGCGCAGCGACGACCGGAAACCATCCCGGCGTATGCATGATGGCTTGCCATAACGGATCGGGCACGACCAGACGATGCTGATCCTCAGCGCTTAATGTGGTTCTGATATCCGCCTCTTGCCCGTTCCACACTTTCTCGACCCAATCGGGCTCCACAATGATCTCGCGACCAAGCGCGATCAGCTCCACTCCGGACTGCAGTGCCTCCAAGGCTTCCTGCGCGGTATGGATCGAACCGACGCCGATGAGCGGTACTCTACCGGCGATGCGTTCCCGGATCCATTGAATGCGGGTTTTGCTGTCGTCTGCCCCTCGTCTTGGCTTCGACCAGAATTCCATGAGGGAAACATGCAAATAATCGAGCTGCTGCTCGGCCAGCGCGTCAACCAATCTTAACGTATCGTCCATCGTGATGCCCGGCGTTTCCTGTTCCTCCGGAGAAAACCGGTAGCCAATCAGAAACGGCCGGTTCGCATGCTCTGCCGCAACGCGCTTCACTTCATCCACTACAGCAAGCGGGAAGGCCAGACGCCGCTCCAGATCCCCTCCCCACCGGTCATCCCTCCGGTTCGAATGCGGAGAGAAAAACTGTTGAATCAGGTAGCCGTTCGCGCCGTGTATCTCAACGCCATCATAGCCCGCTTCAATTGCCCGCCTCGTCGCTTCGCCGAAGTCGCGGATAATCGACTCGATTTCCGCATCGGCAAGCGGTCGTGGAACGGCGCGGTCGTGTTGCTCCGACAACACCGCGCTTGCGCTCACCACATCGCCATCCGGAACCAGGTCCGGCGGACACTCGCCGCCTCCGTGAAAAATTTGCAGAACGGCCTTCGCTCCTCTATCCTTGATGGCGGACGCCAATCGTGCCAGACTTGGAATCATTTCGTCGCGGTCCGCGCCGAACTCGCCGGGAAATCCTTTGCCGTTGCGGGTTACATACGTACACGCGGTAATGACCATAGCGACTCCGCCGGACCTGCGTACATAGTAGTCCACCTCGGCATCCGTTACCGTACCGTCCTCATTGGAGGAGAAATTGGTCATCGGCGCCATGACGATCCGGTTTCTGAGCTGAACGTTTCCGCCCAGGGTCATTGGATTGAATAATGGTTGATAGTTGGCATTCATTCGCTTCATCACTCTCCGATTTCCTTGTTGTTCGGCAATCCCGCATTATTATTACCTGCAGTCACCCTATTAACCAGCCAAAAACTGTAACCTGTTTTGATACATTTATGTCGTAAAAAATGGACGCTCCGCCGCGTCCGGCTCGCCGTCCTTTTCGACAACATACTGCAATAATAGTAGTTACAGTTTATCTTGTCAAGCTGGTATTAGGGGGGGTCCTGTTATATCATTCTCTCGCAAGGCTGAATCAAATTAGATGGAGGAAATCCCGTAATTCAGTCCTAGTAGAGAGAAACACGACAAAAGAGTCGACTGGCCCCCCCACTCAGCCAATATAACAGCCCGATCGCCAAGGATAGCGAACAAAAGGGGGCGGCAGTCTGATTTTCGTTGTACGAGCTTCCGTTCACTCCCCGCTCCCCCGCCCCCTGTCCGACCAAGCTTTGAACAATCTTCCACCATATCGTACATTTTATCCACCTGACCATCCACTTCCCGCCACGCATCGCTAGTGATTATTCAGATGAATCCGATAGAACGCTTTGCGGTATTCGGTAGGCGTCATGCTTTCGTATTTCTTGAACAGCCGCATAAAATACTTCTCATCGTGGATGCCGACCCCCTCCGCGATATCCCGGATGCTTCTGGTCCCTCTCGTCAGCATTTCCTTCGCTTTCGATATTTTCATCAGGTTGATGTATTCCTGCAGATTAAAGCCCGTTTTCTGCTTGAAAAACCGCGAAAGATAATTCCGGTTGTACGTAAAATGCTCCGCCACATCCGATGCCGAAATGTCGGTCAGGGCATGGATGCGGACCCATTCGATGATCTCCGCGATATTCCGATCACCCTGCGGCTTGCCGGGCGAGTTCTGATAATCGCCGATCATCTGATCCGACAGCTCGATCAGCAGCAGGGTCGCGATGTAATGAGCGGCTTGCCGCGTATAATAGTTGGACATTCCGATATGCTGCAGCTGCTGAAAAAGAATATTCGCACGCTCGATGCCTGCCGGGGCGTAAAACACGGGCAAATACACATCCGAGCAGCGCTTCGGCGAATCCGGCTCTTTCAATGCGGCCAGCTCCTTATCCAGCCCCTCTTCATCCAGGATGCCGTACGTATCGCTCACGAGAAAGTGAAACCAGAAAAAGGACACGCCCTCCTCGCACGGCCGGTACCCTTCATGGGTCACCCCCGGAAGCAGCACGAGCACGTCTCCCGACCTGACCTCATATTTCTCCTCACCCTGTGAAATATACAGGCATTTCTCGATGCCAATGATGATTTCGAACGAATCCACGCTGCGTTTGCTGTGCGTCCACGGCACATCCGAATAAAATTGCCCGCAGGACAAAAACTCGATCGGCTTCTCGATATTCGCTCGCAAATATTGCACGGCCGCCCCTCCGTTTCATCAAGACTATTCGAACATCCGCTAGATTTATTGGTCACTTTTGTCCACCTTATATTGGTTCGGGACTACTTACATCCCCATTTCGGGATGTTATGATTATTTTTGCAAGCGTTTGCAAATGGTTGATCACACCCGAGACAAACTGACAGCTTCATTCTACTACGAGGAGGGTCTGTATGGTAAAAAAGACGAAGACGTTACTGTTTCTTCTGATTTGTACCTTGGTCGTATCGGCATGCTCAAGCGGCGGCGGGACAAGCGGTGCCGGAGATGCGTCACCGCACATGTTATCCTGATGCTCGGGGCCATCACCATGATCATCCCGTTCATCTGGACGATCAGCACCTCATTGAAGCAGCTCAGCGAGGTGTTCGTTTTCCCTCCCCGGCTTCTGGGCGAGAAAATCATGTGGGAAAATTACTTGCGCATTTCCGACCGGTTTCCGTTCGATACGTACTTCCTGAACAGTCTGAAAATCACCGTGATCGTCGTGATCGCGCAGCTGCTTACGAGCTCGATGGCCGGCTACGTTTTTGCCCGCCTCCGCTTCAAGTACCGCGATCTGCTGTTCGGCTGCTATCTCGCCACGATGATGATTCCCGCGCAGGTGACGCTCATTCCGAACTTCATCATCATGCGCAATTACAATCTGATTGACACGCATTGGTCGCTCATTCTTCCGGCGCTGGTATCGGCCTTCGGCACATTCCTGCTGCGCCAGTTTTTCCTCACCATTCCCGGTTCGCTGGAGGAGGCTGCCAAAATCGACGGCTGCTCGCCGTTCGGCGTCTATTGGCGGGTGTTCGTGCCCCTCTCCAAGCCGGCTATGGCCACGCTCGGCGTGTTCGTATTCATGGGTATGTGGAATGAATTTCTGGCGCCGCTCATTTACATCAACACGCAGGCAAAAATGACGCTTCCCCTGGGACTCGCTTCCATGCAGGGCCTGTACGGGACCGATTGGCCCGTGCTGATGGCAAGCACCGTATTGTCCATTGCCCCGCTTATCGTTATATTTCTGCTCGCGCAGGACTTCTTCATCAAAGGTGTCACGCTCTCCGGTTTGAAGGGCGAATAACATGAGACGAAAGGACAAGTGAACATGAGCAAATTGGAGAAGCGCACACAGCCGCTGAAAGCCGTAGCACTGAAGCAGGTATCGATTCAGGACGCCTTCTGGTCCTCCCGCGAGAAAAATGTTATTGAGACGGTCGTTCCGTATCAATGGCAGGCGCTGAACGACGAAATCCCCGGCGCGGAGCCGAGCCATACGATCGAGAATTTCCGTCTCGCCGCAGGGGAAGCCGAAGGCGACTATTACGGCATGGTGTTCCAGGACAGCGATCTGGGCAAATGGCTGGAGACGGTCGGCTTCGTCCTCTGCCGGCGCCGCGACCCGCAGCTCGAACAAATTGCGGATGAAGTGATCGACCTGCTCGAGCGCGCGCAGCAGCCGGACGGATATCTGAACACCTATTATACGGTCAAGGAGCCAGGCAAGCGCTGGTCGAACCTGCGGGACAATCATGAGCTCTACTGCGCCGGGCATTTGATGGAGGCCGCCGTGGCTTATTTCGAAGCGACCGGCAAGCGCAAGTTTCTCGATATTATGAGCCGGTATGCGGATTATATCGGAACCGTCTTCGGCGGCGAGCCCGGCCAGAAACGCGGCTACGACGGCCATCCCGAAGTCGAACTGGCGCTCGTGAAGCTGTATCAGGCAACCGGCGAACGCAAATATCTGGAGCTCAGCCAATTTTTTGTGGAGGAACGCGGTCAGCAGCCGCATTTCTTCGACCTTGAAGCGGCCGAGCGGAACGAGCGGCCGCCTGCGGGCAGAAAAAACAAAAAGCGCGAATACGACTATTTCCAGGCGCATCTTCCCGTTCGGGAGCAAACGACGGCCGAAGGCCACGCCGTCCGCGCCGTGTACTTATACAGCGCGATGGCCGATCTTGCGGTGGAAGGCGGCGACACCGCCCTGCTGGAGGCTTGCCGGAAGCTGTGGAACGACGTGGTCCGCACCAAAATGTACGTCACCGGCGGCATCGGGTCCTCCGAATACGAGGAGCGCTTCACCGTTCCGTTCGACCTGCCGAACGACCGCGCCTACACGGAAACCTGCGCGGCCATCGGCTTGATGTTCTGGGCGCAGCGCATGCTTCAGATCGAGAAGCGGCGCGAATACGCCGATGTGATGGAGCTGGCTTTGTACAACGGCGTGCTGAGTGGCATTTCGCTGGACGGCAAGAGCTATTTCTATGTGAATCCGCTGGAGGTGTGGCCGTCGACCGCGAACTTCCGCCATGACATGTCGACCGTCAAGGTGACCCGCCAGCCCTGGTTCGGCTGCGCTTGCTGCCCGCCGAACATCGCGCGTCTGATCGCCTCGCTCGGCCAATATATTTATTCCGCCAACCCGGCGGAGCGCGAGCTTTACGTTCACCTATATATCGGCAGCAAGCTCGAGCTGGATATCGAAGGCCAGGCGGTGCAGGTCACCCAGCAGTCGAATTACCCGTGGAACGGCGAGGTCTCACTAGACGTAAAGGTGCCGCAGCCCGCCGAGTTCACGATTGCGGTCCGCATTCCCGGCTGGTGCAACGGCGCTTCTGTCAGCGTGAACGGCCAGCATGTCGACGTTGCGGATCAGGAAGGCGGCTACGTGAAAATCCGCCGGACATGGGAAACGGGCGACCGGGTCGAATTGTCGCTGGATATGCCGGTGGAGCTCGTGCGCGCCCATCCGAACGTCCGGGAGAATGCCGGCAAAGTGGCACTGCAGCGCGGTCCGGTCGTTTTCTGCCTCGAAGAGGAGGACAACGGCGCGAACCTGCAGGATATCGTCCTGCCGGAGGGCGCCAAATTCGACGTTCACTTCGACGAGCACAAGTTCGGCGGCGTATCGATCCTGACGGGCAGCGGTTTGCGCAGCGAGGTGCCGGCCGAAGACAAGCACCGGCTTTATGCGACGCACGGCTGGAGCAAGGTGCCTGCGCCGATCACGGCCATCCCGTACTTTGCCTGGAGCAACCGGACGCCCGGAGAAATGACCGTTTGGATTCGTTCTAACGGATAGAAGGTGTCGGCTCGATAGGTATTACATTTCCGATGCTCAGATGCCATGGTACGTCTAGGTTTTCGGGCTTAACCTACTCATAAATCGTAAACTCATGCTAGGGGTTATGGATTTTAACATGGATGATGCAGCTAATCAATCAAAGTCATACCTTTGCTCGCGGAACGGATCTCCATACATATGATACCCGTTCCGCTCCCAGAAGCCGGGCTTGTCGGCAGCCATGAATTCGATGCCGCGGAGCCATTTGGCGCTTTTCCAGAAATACAGATGCGGCACGACCATGCGGACGGGATAGCCGTGCTCCGGCGTCAGCAACTCACCGTTGTGCCGGATGCCGAGGAACGACGTCTCGCGCAGGAAATCTTCCAGCGGCAGGTTCGTCGTCCACCCCTGCTCGGCGTGGAGCATGACGTACTTGGCTTCCGACTTCAGCTTCACCTTATCCATGATCGCTGAAACCGGCACGCCCTCCCAGACATTGTCCAACTTCGACCACGTCGTAACGCAGTGAATATCGTTGGCGAACGCCTGCACCGGAAGCTCCATGAACTCCGAATACGAGATGCGCGCCTCCTCCTCGACAAGTCCGAAAATGCGTAAATCCCATTTGCTCATATCCCTGTAATAGACGACGTCACCATAGTGGAGCACCGGAAACCCATCGGTAACCCGCTGCCCCGGCGGCACCCGGTCGGGACGGGAGCTAAAAGGGTTTTCGATAACGCTGTCACTCATCCTGAAATAACCTCCTTCGATTGGCTTCCCGTGCCCTTGCGTTTCTTCGAGCGGGTAAGCACGAACGGCCCTACTCCCAATGCCAGCACCAGAAGAGCCGCGCCTGTAAACAAGGATACCCCATAGCTTTGCAGCCAAAACGCGCCGCCCTTGATCTGCTCATACAGCGCGCCGCCCACCATTGGGCCGATAAAGCCGGCGAGGCCCGTCACCCCGGCGAAAATGCCGATATACATCGGCCGGTCAGCCTTGGGCGTATCGCCGATCAGAAAATTAAACGTCAGCAGATTGTAGCCGCCCTGGCCTATGCCGAGCGCAACGTGCACGAGGATCAGAACGAGCAGGACAGGCAGCGCCTCCAACCCGACCCACAGCACACAGGATAAAGCCAGCAGCGGCAGACTCCAGAGCAGCAGCGTAATCGTCTCGAAACGCGCGTTGAGATTGCCCCAATAATAGTAGCTGACCATCATCACGATCATTTGCACGGCGGTTACGAGGGTCACTTGGAACTTGCTGATGTGCAGCAGCTCAAGCATGACGAACGAGAACAGCGGCACGGCGATGTTCAGGAGCAATATAAACAGCGCGATAAAAGCGGTTGCCATCATAAACGCGCGGTCCTTGAGCGGCTTGAAAAATTGACCTATGCCTCCAGGCTCCGCGGACTTCTCGAACGGCGGGTTCGGATAGCGGAAAATCTCGATCGCGTTCCACACGGCCGCCGCGCCGGCGATCGCGTACAGGATTACAAAGCCGTAACGCTCCGAAGGCGCCGATTCCAGAATCTGCCCGGCCACGAGCAGGCTCAATCCGGCGAAGGCAAAATGTATCGTGTTCCGGATTCCGAAATACCGCCCCCGGACTTGCGCAGGCACCATGTCCGAGATCATCGAGGACCAGACAACTCCTCCAACGGAAGCGTTAAGGAAAGAGAACAGAAACAGTGCGATAAAGACCGGCACCTGCAGCCGGTCGGGCATCAGAAACGGAATCGCCCCGGTCGCTACCCATGTCGAACGGTGGAGGGTGCCCAGCAGCGCCATCCAGAACTTGCGATTTTCCATCCGCTGCATCAGGAAGGCAGCGGCGATCTGGACGATATTGGCGAGCGGCGGAATGGCGAGCACCAGGCCGATCTGCTGAGACGTTGCGCCCAGGAACAATAAATAAGCGGTTAGAATCGGCCCACCTAGCATGTTGCCGACCAGCGTCGCCGGAATGCCTTCCCAGACGGCGAGCCGAAGCGCTTTGCGCTGTTCGGAACCGGCGCCTTTCCTGGAGCGGGACCGTTTGAAGTGTTGCACGAAAACCATACGATGTTCTCCTCACGGTATCGGTAATGCTATCAAGTGCCGGGGTTGATGTCCTGGCGCAGCACGAATTCCGCCAGTGTTCGCGTCATCACGCCGGTCGCGCCCTTCGCTTCCCAGCCTCTTTCCTTATCCAGCCACGCCGTGCCCCCGATGTCCAGATGAACCCAAGGCAGCGACTCGTTAAAAGCGCCAATGAACAGCCCGCCGGTAATGGTCCCGCCATGCCGTCCGCCGCTGTTTTTCAGGTCGGCCGCATCGCTTTCGATCAGCTTGTTGTATTCCGGGAACGACGGCAGCGGCCAGATGCGCTCGCCGGTCACCTGCCCGGCAAGTACGACCTCCTGCATCAGGGTGTCGTCGTTCGTAACGGCGCCTGTTGCGACGTTCCCCAATGCGACCATAACGGCGCCTGTCAAGGTAGCGACGTCGATCAGCCGGGTCGCACCGCGCCGGATCGCCGTGGTCAAGCCGTCCGCCAATACGAGGCGGCCTTCCGCATCCGTATTCACGACCTCGACCGTGCGTCCGCTCATCGTAGTCAACACGTCGCCCGGCTTGATGGCCCGGTCGGAGGGCATATTTTCCGCTGCGGGAACAACGGCCACGACATTGACCTTAGGCTTCAGCTCGGCGATGATCCGCATCGCGCCGAGCACCGCAGCCGCGCCGCCCATATCTGAAATCATTTCCTCCATGCCGTCCGCCCGCTTCAGCGAAATGCCGCCCGTATCGAACGTGATCCCTTTGCCGATCAATCCGATTTTCTCTTGATCGTCCGGCGCGCCTTCATAATGGACCACGATCATCCGCGGCGGATTGACACTGCCTTGCCCGACGCCGAGCAGCCCGCCCATCCCCTGCTCGGCTGCCGTCCACTCATCCATCACCTCGATATCGAGCCCTAAGCCGTTCGCAAGCTGCTCCGCTTCCATCGCCAGCATCTCCGGCGTCAGCATGTTGCCGGGCAGGTTGGTCAGGTCCCGCGCGAAGCACGTCGCTTGCCCGAATACGACCCCGCGCCGCATCCCTTTCTCCCACTCGGATAACGTTGCGGACGGCAGACCGCTGCCTTCCGTATCCGGAACCGCGAAGGTGACGGCTATCTCGGTCTCCTCCGCCGTTTCCTTCCTGTTCGCCTTGCGGGAATGGAGGCCGAGCAGCAGCCCTTCCGTCAATGCTTGCGCGGCTTGCGCCGTCCTGCATTCCGGGATGCCGGCAAATACGTAACCGTCAACCAATACGGCCATGCTGCCCGCCTTCAGCTTTCTCACGGCGCGGGCGGCCGCCGCGCCGGCTTTACGCAGCGTCTCCGCCGTATGGCTGCC